>JAABQI010000241.1 GCA_011391545.1 Rhodoferax sp. | reverse complement strand
GCAAAACAATCGGTATCGAGTTGCTCATGGCCCGGAATCAGCTTGCCCGGCCCGACCATCAGGTGCGGATAGGCAAACGTCAGCACGGTCAGTACCAGCAGGTTGACGGCCAGGATGAGTTTGAGCGTGCGATTCATGCCCAACCCCAGAATAAAAGGACACTCACAATGTGACCCAGCGCCAGCACGGCGAACACGATGAAAATGGGGATGTGCACCCTGCGCCACTGCGTCATGGCCCCCAGCGCCACAGCGTCCCAGAACACGGCTTGCTCGACTTCGGCTTTGGACAGGCCGCGCAGCTGAAACTTTTCCCGCTCGCCCTGGACATGCTGGCGCGACTGCCTAAGCAATATCTTGCCGACCATGCCGCTGATCACGTTCACCCCCATGGCCACAGTCGCCAGCCAGGGCAGGATGGCATTGAAGTGGATGCCGGCGTGCAGCAGCACCATCAGGGAGCCCAGCCAGGCACTGAACTCATGCATCGACAGCAGTGTTTTGGGTTCGCCCGTGGTCACCCATTTGCGCTTGCGCGCCGAGTAATACAGCGAGCCAATGATCAGCAAGGTGCCCGGTATGCCCAGATAGCGCCCGACCCAGACCAGGTCCAGGCGGTGCAACAGGTAGTCACCGGCCAGCGTGGCGGCAGCGAGCAGCCCCAGCAGCAAGGCAAAGGGCAGCATGTATTCGCGCCATAGAGAGCCTTTTGAATTTTTCATTACGCCTCCAGGGTGACCGCCGTCTTCGGCGTGCAAACGCACAACAGGCAACTGCCCGGCTCGGGATCAAAATCGGGCGCCTGCGTGTAGGCCACCTCGCCGGTGCGGATGGGGGTTTGGCAACTGCCACAAGCACCCGCCCGGCAACCAGAGCTGACCGCAATGCCAAGGTTTTCTGCAAAATCCAGCAAGGAGCCCATGCCGGGGTCCCAAGCCACCTGTTTGCCCGACTTGGCAAAGCTCACCATGACAGCGTCTTGCTTGGCGTCACTCTGGGCTGTGACCCGCGTGGCAGAAGCAGGTTTCTTGCGCGGGATCGACGCCGGGCCGAAGGCCTCAAAGTGAATTCGCCCGTCCGGCACACCCCAATCCTCCAGTGCCGGCACCAGACTTTGCAGCATGGGAGTGGGACCGCAAATGTAAAAGTGGTAGGGCTTGAGCGGCAACAGGCGGCGCAGCAGCGCGACATCCACACGGCCGTGGTGCTGCTGCACCGGCCCCGCTTGAGGAACGTCCGCCTCGGCGACCTGCGGGTCGCTCAGGCACAGGTGCAGATGAAAGTGGGCATGTTCCGCAGCCAGCGCTTGCAAGTGTGTCTGCATCACCAGTTCGGCCCACTCGCGCACACCGTAAAACAGCCACAGCTCTCGCTCGGGCTGCGCTGTCAGGCACCAGTTCAGCATACTCAGCATGGGCGTGATGCCAACGCCGCCGCCAATCAGCACCACTGGCGCATCGCTCTGGTCAATATGAAAATGCCCTGCAGGCGCGCGCACCTGCAGCTGGCTACCCACGTCGACATGGTCATGCAGGTAGTTCGATGACCGGCCCGGCGGAAACTGGCTGCCAACAGGTGCGTAAGCGCGTTTGACCGAAATGCGGTAGTGGTTGGCGTGGGGCGCGTCTGACAGGGAGTAACAGCGGATGACCGCTTGCGTGCCGCCTGTTGGCGAAGGAATGTCAAATTGGAAGGTGAGAAACTGGCCCGGCAAAAACGGTGGCAGGGGCTTTTTGTCTTCAGGCACCAAGTAAAACGAGCAGACCTGCGCCGAGGCATCTTCGGGCACCTTGCGCTCGACATGAAAAGTGCGGTAGCCCGCCCACACCGCCGCGGCCTGGGGCACCGGGTCTGGTACGGCTTCAGGCTGGACCACAATTTCAAACTCGGCTGCCAGGTTTCCAAGCGCGCGGTAGGCCTGCCAGTGGCGTCAAAAAACAAAGCACCCATAGATGGCAAGTTGCAGCAGAACGCCGCCCGCAATCCAAAGCAATAAGTAAAGAGATGTCATAGATGCGA
>JAABQI010000240.1 GCA_011391545.1 Rhodoferax sp. | reverse complement strand
GCAAAACAATCGGTATTGAGTTGCTCATGGCCCGGAATCAGCTTGCCCGGCCCGACCATCAGGTGCGGATAGGCAAAGGTCAGCACGGCCAGCACCAGCAGGTTGATGGCCAAAATGATTTTGAGCGTGCGGCTCATACCCAGCCCCAGAACAGAAAGATGCTGAGAATGTGGCCCAGGGCCAGCACCGCAAACACGATGAAAATGGGGATGTGCACCTTGCGCCACTGCGCCATGGCCCCCAGCGCCACAGCATCCCAAAACACGGCTTGCTCGACTTCGGTTTTGGACAGGCCGCGCAGCTGGAACCGTTCGCGCTCACCCTGGACATGCTTGCGTGACTGATTCAACAACATTTTGCCGACCATGCCGCTGATCACATTCACCCCCATGGCCACCGTCGCCAGCCAGGGCAGGATGGCATTGAAGTGGATGCCGGCGTGCAGCAGCACCATCAGCGAGCCCAGCCAGGCACTGAACTCATGCATTGTGAGCAGTGACTTTGGGTCGCCCTTGCTGACCCATTTGCGTTTGCGCGCCGAGTAATACAGTGAGCCAATGATCAGCAGGGTGCCCGGTATGCCCAGATAGCGCCCGACCCAGACCAGGTCCAGGCGGTGCAACAGATAGTCGCCGGCCAGCGTGGCGGCTGCCAGCAGCCCCAGCAGCAAGGCAAAGGGCAGCACATGTTCGCGCCACAGCGAGCTTTTTGAAATGTTTGTACTTTTCATTACGCCTCCAAAGTGACGGCCGTCTTCGGCGTGCAAACGCACAACAGGCAGCTGCCCGACTCAGGATCAAAATCGGGCGCTTGCGTGTAGGCCACCTCGCCGGCGCGGATGGGGGTCTGGCAACTGCCACAAGCACCCGCCCGGCAGCCGGAGCTGACCTCAATGCCATGGCTTTCTGCAAAGTCCAGCAAGGAACCCATGCCGGGCTCCCAAGCCACCTGTTGGCCTGACTTGGCAAAGGTCACCATGACGGCACCCTGCTTGTCGTCGGCCTGGTTTGTGGCCCGCTTGGCAGATGCCGCGTTCTTGCGCGGGATGGACGCGGGGCCAAAGGCCTCAAAGTGAATTCGCCCGTCCGGCACACCCCAATCGGCCAGCGCCGGCACCAGACTTTGCAGCATGGGCGTGGGGCCGCAAATGTAGAAATGGTAGGGCTTGAGCGGCAACAGGCGGCGCAGCAGCGCGACATCCACACGGCTGTGATGGTGCTGTACCGGCCCTGGTTGATGCGCGTGCGCCTCACCCGCCTGCGGGTTGCTCAGACACAGGTGCAGATGAAAGTTTGCATGTTGCGCTGCCAGCGCTTGCAATTGCGCGGGCATCACCAGCTCGGCCCTGTTGCGCACGCCGTAAAACAGCCACAGCTCGCGCCCGGGCTGCGCCGTCAGGCACCAGTTCAGCATGCTCAGCATGGGCGTGATGCCGACGCCGCCGCCAATCAACACCACCGGCGCGTCGCTGGGGTCGAGATAAAAATGGCCGGCGGGCGCGCGCACCTGCAACTGGCTGCCCACCTCGACATGGTCATGAAAGTAGTTCGATGACAGGCCCGGCGGCACCTGGCTGCCAACGGGAGCCGATGCGCGCTTGACGGAAATGCGGTAGTGATCGGCTTGTGGCGCATCGGACAGCGAGTAGCAGCGGATCACCGATTGCGTACCGCCCTTTGGCGAAGGCACGTCAAGCTGAAAGGTGAGAAATTGACCCGGCAAAAACGGCGGCAGGGGTTGCTTGTCTTCAGGCACGAGGTAAAACGAGCAGATCTGCGCCGAAACATCTTCCGCTACCTTGCGCTCGACATGAAATGTGCGATAGCCCGCCCATGCTGCGGCTGACGGTGAAATCGCCTCTGGCGCAGCTTCAGGATTGACGCCAGATTCAACCTCTGCTGCCACGTTGCGCAGCGCTCGGTACGCCTGCCAGTGGTGCCAAAAAACAAGGCACCCATAGATGGCAAGTTGCAGCAGAACGCCGCCCGCAATCCAAAGCAATAAGTAAAGAGATGTCATAGATGCGA
>JAABQI010000239.1 GCA_011391545.1 Rhodoferax sp. | reverse complement strand
GCCGACACCGTGATCCACTACGACCCCTGGTGGAACCCGGCGGTGGAGGCCCAGGCCACCGGCCGCGCCCACCGCATCGGCCAGAACAACAGCGTGTGGGTGGTCAAGCTGGTGGCGCAAGGAACCATCGAGGAGCGCATCCTGGCGCTGCAGGACCGCAAGGCGGCCTTGGCCGAGAGCATGTACAGCGGCTCGGTGGGCCGCAAGCAGCCGCTATTCAGTGAGAGTGATCTAGCGGAGCTCCTCAAGCCGCTGTCAGCTTGATCACGAGCGCTCGCCCGGCCGGGCAAAGCCGCCCTCCGCCCACGCCACGGCGCTGCTGCGGTTGAGCTTGAAGGACGGCGCCACGCGTACCTCGGCCAGCAGTTCATCACCCTCGTCTTTGGCGCTCAGCATGGCATAAGGATTGTCCTCATCGGGCACGATGTCCAGACACACGGTGATGCGGGTCTCAGGCAAATCGTCATCGCGCCGTGGCGATCCAGGATTCATGGATTGCCGCGCTGCGCTCGCAATGACAGCCGACAAGCCCGCGCTGCTGACGCTCACGGTGATGCTTTGGTGCAGCGAGGCGTGCAAATGCTGTTCGTTGCGGCGGATGAACTCGCTGGCGGTCTTGACCAGCGTATGGAATGCGTTGACGTCGAGCGGCTTGGGGTTCTTTTTGTCGCGCCCCATGGTCCAGGGGCCGACCAGCGCAGGCTCGGACTCGCCGTCCTTGAACATGGCCACGGCCCAGCCGTCGTCGTCCTCATTTTTGATCACCCGGGCGGTCCAGCCGTTGCCACGCCACAGGCGAGGTTCCTGGGTTTTTTCAGCAAAGTCAGTCAAGGTCGATCCATCTTTCAAGCAATATCACATTGGCCCTCAGGCCCGAAAGCGTTTGCGCGTGAGCGCCAGCGCCACCCAGAAACCCACCCCCGCGTAGGTCACCAGTACCGCCAGCGGGCGCAGCCAGTCTGCGGGCCACTGGTCCATGAACAGCGGTCGCACCAGCGCGACGGCATTGGTCAGGGGCAGCCACTGTGAAATCTCGCGCACCACCGCGGGCAACTGCTCCAGCGGAAAGAAGATGCCGCTCAGGAACATCATCGGTGTCAAAAACAGCGTGAAGTAATAGGTAAAAAAGTCATAACCCTTGGCCAGCGCGTTGAAGATCAACGCCACGCAACTGAAGGTAATGCCCACGCCCAGCAGCACCGGCCACGCCACCAGCAATTTG
Organism: Rhodoferax sp.; assembly: GCA_011391545.1. GTDB lineage: Bacteria > Pseudomonadota > Gammaproteobacteria > Burkholderiales > Burkholderiaceae_C > Rhodoferax. The sequence goes on along the minus strand of JAABQI010000239.1, from coordinate 859 downwards.
GGGCTGTAGCTGATGCCAAGCGCGAGCATCACACCCAGGATAGCCGTCACGGTAAAGATCGCCTTGAAGGCTGCCCACAGCATTTCGGCCAGCACGATGTCGTCCAGATTGACCGGCGCGTTCATGATGCCGTCCCAGGTTTTTTGCACGTGCATCCTGGAGAACGCCGAGTACAGCGCCTCAAAACTGGCGGCATTCATGGCGCTCATGCAGATCGAGCCGCTGGCCAGAAACAAAATGTAGGGCACCTGCACGCCGTCCACCGTCACCTTGCCCACCAGCGCCCCCATGCCGTAGCCAAAGGCCACCAGCCACATCAGCGGCTCGGCAATGTTGCCGACCAGGCTCGGAATGGCCAGCTTTTTCCAGACCAGCCAGTTGCGGCGAAACACCGGCCACCAGCGCATGGAGAGTCGGGGGGCGCGCCAGGGTGATGGATTGATGGCGGTGCTCATGCGTCCTCCCGGATTTGGCGGCCGGTCAGCTTGAGGAAGAGGTCTTCCAGATTGGCCGGACGGTGCAGCGTGCGCAGTTGCGGGTGCGCAGACAGCGCCTGCAGCAGCGGTTTGGCATCTGCCGTGTAGAAAAACACGGTTTCGCCACTGACCTCGACCCGAGCCGCCATGGCTTTGAGCGGCGAATCCGCCAGGGCCAGTGCCCCACTGCCGTAGACCTCGACCACATCGGGTTCCAGGTACTGCCTGATCAGGTCACGCGGCGCGCCTTCGGCAATTTTCTTGCCGTGGTCCACCACCAGCAGCCGGTGGCACAGGCGCTCGGCCTCGTCCATGAAGTGCGTGGTCAGCAAAATCGACTTGCCTTGCTGCAGCAGCAATTGCAGGCGCTCCCACATCAGGTG
>JAABQI010000238.1 GCA_011391545.1 Rhodoferax sp. | reverse complement strand
TGATCAACTACCTGCTGGCCACCTGGCACCCGTCCACCTCGCCCGGCGAACTGGAACTGCCACCGCTCAAATGGCTGGGGCTGGAGGTGCGCCATGCCCCATAAGTTCGACACCTTTTCGCCAAAAATCCTGATTTTTCAGTCTGGTCTGTCAATAGATTCAATCACTTAGGGTGATTTTCTGGCCCGAATTAAAAAATGCTTGTAGTGGCACGTTTCTTAGCTTGAGTAGTTTATAATCCTCAGACTTGAGCTACACTCGGCGCCATGTTCATCAAGGTCACCCAATCCGGAAACCGGCGCTACGCCCAGTTGGTGGAGTCCTTCCGCAACGAAGAAGGCAAGCCCCGCCAACGCACCGTCTGCACCTTGGGTCGCTTGGAAGCCGGTGGCGAAGTCGACACCCTGATTGCCTCCTTGCAGCGCGCCCGAGGGCTGGCGCCGGCAGCGTCTGCCCTCGATGGCCTGCGCTTTAAAGATAGTCGCAACGCCGGTGACATCTGGGCCTTGTCAGAACTCTGGCGCTCGCTGGGCTTTGACGCTTTGGCGACTTCTTGGCGGCGCTCCAAAACGGAAGTTGATGTTCTGACCTGTTTGCGCCTGATGGTCTTCAACCGCCTGTGTGACCCCGGCAGCAAACTCGGTGTGCTGCGCTGGCTGGAAACAGTGGCCTTGCCTGCGGGCTCTGGAGTTGTCTCTGAGCACCAGCACCTGCTGCGCGCCATGGACGTGCTCGATGAGCACAGCGACAACCTGGGTGACAGGCTGGCCACCCTCATGCGGCCCCTGATTGACCAAGACCTCTCAGTGGTGTTTTATGACCTCACCACGGTTGCTGTCACCGGTCAGACTGATGTTGAGGAGGACGTGCGTGCTTACGGCCTGGCCAAGTCCGGCCTGATCGAGCGCCAGTTCATGTTGTCCCTGGTGCAAACCGCCGAAGGCTTGCCCATCGCGCATGAAGTACATCCCGGCAATACGGCAGAGGCCAAAACCCTGTTGCCAATGATCCGGGGACTGTTGGCGCGTTACCCACTCAAACGCGTGGTGCTGATTGCAGACCGGGGGCTGCTCAGCACAGCCAACATCGAAGAATTAGACAAACTGCAGACGCAGCTCAAAAAAGACGGGCGAGATGTGGTCGTGGAGTACATCTTGGCGGTACCAGCAGCACGATATGGTGATTTTGCAGATGACCTGCAAAAGCTGCACAAGGGTCAGGATTCCAGCCAAGAATGGTGTGCCGAGACGACCTGGAGCAATAGCCGTCTGGTGGTGGCACATGACCCGGTGGCGGCCAACAAGCGCACAGTTGCGCGTGACAAGAAAATAGCTGAACTGGTCAAGCTAGGCCAGCAGTGCAGTGTCAAACTTGATGATCAGGACGAGAGCTTGCGCACCGGGACCAAGAACAAAAGCAAAGGTCGCCCGATGTCGGATTCTGGCACCAAGGCGCGCTTTTACCATGCAGTCAAAGACGCCCATATGGCGCATTTGATCAAGGTTGACCTGAAGGCTGAATTGTTCAGCTACGTAATTGACGAGGACAAGAAACGCTATCTGGAGCTGCTCGATGGCAAACTGCTGCTGGTGACCAACACCACAGCCACAGCGGCTGAGGTGGTGCAGCGTTACAAAAGTCTGGCTGACATTGAGCGCGGCTTTCGGGTGCTCAAATCTGACATCGAAATTGGGCCGGTGTACCACCGACTGCCCCGGCGCATTCGCGCGCATGCGCTGATTTGCTTCATGGCACTGGTTCTGTACCGGGTGATGCGCATGCGGCTCAAGGACGCCAAACGCTCTGAGTCGCCCAGCACCTTGCTGGAGAGCCTCAAACGGATTCATCAGCAAACCGTTGAGACAAGCGAGGGCACAACGCTGACTGGCTTGACCGAAATAACCGCCGCCCAAAAGTCACTGTTTGCCGCCCTGGATTTGACACCGCCAACCCCATCAGACCTCGCCCGGCCCGTTTTGTAGTCTGCGCTTTGACTTCCATTTCTAATGGAATCAATCACTTACGTTCAGGAAGTGTCGAACTTGTGATGCCCAGGCCACGGGAGAAGCCGGGGTAGTGGAGTTTGTCGCGCGTTACCGCGAGAGCGGGCGCGGCGGTCGCATGCATGAGATCAGCAGGTTTGTACGCGAGAACGGGCGCTGGCTGTACATCGACGGCGAGCAGCAGGCGCCGGATT
>JAABQI010000242.1 GCA_011391545.1 Rhodoferax sp. | reverse complement strand
GTGCAGGTGAGCCCTCTTGCGGCACGCTCCAAGGCGTGGACGCCCCAAGTCGCGGCATCTTTCAGGTAGACATTGAAGGCGGGTTTGGGCAGGCTGCCCGCGATGACGGAATCAAACATTCCAATCTCCTGCTCTTGTGAAGCTTCGCATCGTAGCGCAGCACCTCATGGCGCGTCCGCATCGTTGGCATAGGCAGGCAATCGGGCGCCGCAATGGCGACAAAAATTGGCATCGGGCATATGGCCTTCGGTCAGGCATTCCTGGCAGGTGCGCGTGGTGGTGGGCGCATTGCGCGCATAGGCCATTTCGGCCGTGACAATGCCGGTGGGCACCGCCAGCGTGCCCCAGCCGAGCAGCATCATGGCCGACGCAATCAACCGGCCCAAATCTGTTTTGGGGGTGATGTCGCCAAAGCCGACTGTGGTCATGGTGGTGATGGCCCAATAGACCGACGTCGGAATGCTGGTAAAGCCGTTGGCGGGGCCTTCGATCACATACATCAGCGTGCCGATCACCAGCACGATCATCAGCACAGCACTCAAAAACACCAATATCTTGCGCTTGCTGGCGCGCAAGGCCTGGCCTATGGTGTGGTACTCCGACACATAGGCCGTGAGCTTGAACACCCGGAACACGCGCAGCAGCCGCAAGATGCGCACGTCCACCAAAACAGCCACCTCTGGCACCAGCAGGGCCAGGTAAGTGGGCAACAGCGCCAACAAATCGACGATGCCGTAAAAACTGAAAACGTAGCGCCAGGGATGGCGCACGCAGCTCAGGCGCGCCGCGTATTCCAGCGTGAACAGCAGGGTAAAAAACCACTCTGCCAGCGTCAGCTCGCCGTGAAAGCGGCTGCTGATGTCATGCACGCTGTCGGCCATCACCACCGCCACGCTGGCCAGAATGGCCGCAATCAACACCTGATCAAAACGGCGCCCGGCACGGGTGTCCGCTTCAAAAATAACGGTGTAGAGCTGCAAGCGCCAGCCCGTCAGGGGTTTGCCCAGTACTTCTGTTTTTAAATTGGACATCTGGGTTCTCACAGTTGATCCGCCGCCGAGGATTTTGACACTCCGCGACCTCTCTGGCATGTTTACTGCTTGAAAATTTGAGTCGAGGCTTTTGTCCTGGTTTATTGAATAGGATTATGAATTGTTTGCATATTCCTCAAGCGTAAACCCGTATGCAAAGGCAATCGATGCACGGTTACAGTGCAATCCTTGTCGATTCGTCCCTACGCGGACCAAGCTTACAAGTATTTTTTTAACTTTTTTTGTTGGAGCTCACCTATGCCATCAAGCAATCTCAAAAACCTGGCAATCGTTGCCGCTGTGCTGGGCACTCTGGCCGCACTTCCCGCCCATGCGGGCAAAACTCTGGACGGCATCAAGGCCCGCGGCCAGGTAGTTTGCGGTGTCAACACCGGCCTGGCTGGCTTCGGCGCGGCTGACTCCAACGGCAAGTGGACAGGTCTGGACATCGATGTGTGCCGCGCCTTGGCTGCCGCCACCCTTGGCGACCCCGAAAAAGTCAAGTACGTCCCGCTGAATGCACAACAGCGCTTTACCGCCCTGCAGTCCGGCGAAGTCGATGTGCTGTCGCGCAACACCACCTTCACCCTGACCCGTGACGCCTCCTTGGGCCTGCACTCCACCGTCACGACCTATTACGACGGCCAGGGCTTCATGGTCCCGGTGAAAAGCAAGATCAAGAGCGCCAAGCAGCTCAAGGGTCAAACGGTGTGTGTGCAGTCCGGCACCACCACCGAGAAAAACATGACCGACTACTCCAAGGCCAACGGCCTGAACATCAAGCCGGTGGTCTTTGAAAAACTCGAAGCCGCTGAAAACGCTTATTTCACCGGCCGCTGCATTGCCTACACCACCGATGCCTCCGGCCTGGCTTCCACCCGCAACAAGGTGGCCAAGGTTCCGGCTGATCACGTCATCCTGCCCGAACTGATCTCCAAGGAGCCCCTGGGACCCCTGGTTCGTCGCGGTGACGACGAGTGGTTTGCGATTGTCAAATGGACCCTCTACGGCCTGCTCGAAGCCGAAGAATACGGCATCACCCAGGCCAATGTGGACGGCCTGAAAACGACCAGCAAAGACCCGGTGGTCACCCGCATTCTGGGCGTTTCGGAAGACACCGGCAAGCTGCTGGGCTTGAGCAAGGACTGGATGGCCAACGCCATCAAGGCGACCGGCAACTACGGCGAGATTTTCGAGCGCCATGTGGGTCCCAAGTCGGCCCTGGGTCTGCCCCGCGGTGTCAATAACCAGTGGAACAAGGGCGGCCTGATGTACGCCTACCCGGTTCGTTAATCCAAGCGCACAGCCCACAAGGCGCCGCCTGACATCGTCACCAGCGATTCATGCGGCGCTTTTTTTATGGATGCCAAGCTCGATGAAACCCCAAACTCCTCCCAAGAAAAATAACTGGTCCTGGCGCAGCCAGGCCTTCAGGGGCCTGATTTACCAGCTCATTGCCATGACGGCAATCGCCGGCGTGGTCTGGTTTCTGGCGCACAACACACTGGAAAACATGCGGGTTCGCGGTATCCAGAGCGGCTTTGATTTTTTAAACCAGGCGGCCGGCTTTGACATTGGCGAAAGCCTCTACCCCTTTGACTCTGGCGAACCCTACTGGCGCGCCTTTCTGGTCGGGGTCACCAACACGCTGCGCGTGGCCGTGCTCGGCATCATTCTGGCGACCATCCTGGGCACGCTGCTGGGCGTGGGCCGCTTCTCGCGCAACGCCCTGGTACGCGGCCTTTGTCAGTCTTATGTGGAATTTTTCCGCAACATCCCGGTGCTGTTGCAACTGCTGATGTGGTACGTGATCCTGACCGAAGTGCTGCCCACTGCAGCCGATGCCTGGGCCGTGGGCCCGTTTTTTTTGAGCAAGGGCGGATTGAACTTTCCGATTCCGGTCTGGAGCACCGGCCAGCTTTGGGCTGCCTATGGGCTGTTGCCTGGCCTGCTGCTGGGTTGGCTCTATCGGCGCTGGGCCGTCAGGCAGTTTGAGGCGACCGGCCAAGTCCGCAGCATGGTCTTGCTGCCGCTGATGCTCGTTGTGCTGGCCAGCGTGGCGGGCTGGGCCCTGGGTGGTGCACCCAGCGAATTCAACCGCCCGTTCAAAGGTGATTTTTCCATTGAAAACGGCGGCGCCCTGACACCGGAATTCTTGGCGGTGCTGATGGGCCTGACCCTCTACACCGCGGCTTTTATTGCCGAAGTGGTGCGCGGCGGCATTTCTTCAGTGGCGCGTGGCCAGGGTGAGGCGGCCTCGGCCCTCGGCCTGAACCGCAAGCAGGAAATGCGTCTGGTGATGCTGCCGCAAGCCTTGCGCGTGATCATCCCGCCGCTGACCAACCAGTATCTGAACCTCACCAAAAACTCGTCGCTGGCCGTCGCCATTGGTTACCCTGATGTGGTGTCGATCGCCAACACAGCGCTCAACCAGACCGGTCGCGCGGTGGAATGTATTTCGCTGGTGATGCTGGTGTACCTGATCACCTCCCTGGGCACATCGCTGCTGATGAACTGGTACAACGGCCGCGCCGCCATCAAGGAACGCTGAAATGGAAGACAGCATGAACACCACCACGTTTCAACCCATCGCGCCGCGCCCGGCCCCCGTCAACACCGAAGGCCCGGTGGCCTGGGTCAAGGCCAATTTGCTGGCCGACTGGAAAACCTCGCTGGCCACGCTCCTGATTGGCGCGGTGCTGCTCTGGCTGGTCCCCCAGATTCTGAACTGGGCCATTCTCAAGGCGGTCTGGGTGGCCGACTACGACGCCTGCCGTGCCGACGGCGCCGGTGCCTGCTGGGGCGTGATCACCGAAAAATACCGCATCATCATTTTTGGCCGCTACCCGTTCGAAGAGCAATGGCGCCCGCTCATTGCCACCCTGCTGCTGACTGGCTTGCTGGTGGCCAGCTGCATGCGCATGTTCTGGCGTGCCTGGCTGCCGCTGTTGTGGCTGGTGGTGCTGGCGGTATTTTTTGCGCTCATGTATGGCAACACGCTGGGCTTGAGCAAGGTCGAAACTGACCGCTGGGGTGGCCTGCCGCTGACTATTTTGCTGGCCTCACTGTCGTTGGTGATGTCTTTCCCCCTGGCGCTGCTGATTGCGCTCGGTCGGCGCTCCAACCTGCCCGCCATCCGCACTTTTTGCACCATCTATGTCGAGCTGATTCGCGGCGTCCCGCTGATCTCGGTGCTGTTCATGGCCTCGTTCATGTTCCCGCTGTTCATGCCGCCCGGCGTCAATATCGACGTGCTGGTGCGGGTGCTGGTGGGCATCACGCTGTTTGCCGCCGCCTATTCGGCCGAGGTGATTCGCGGCGGTTTGCAGGCGGTCCCCAAGGGCCAGGTCGAGGCTGCCGCCACGCTGGGCCTGTCGTACTGGCAAACCCAGCGCAAGATCGTGCTGCCACAAGCCCTGGCCATGGTGGTGCCGGGCATCATGAACAACTTCATCTCGACCTTCAAGGACACCTCGCTGGTGACCATCGTGAGCTTGTACGAGTTGACCGGCGCCATGAGCCTGGCGCTCAATTCAGACTCCAACTGGCGGCCCTTCACGATCGAAGGCTACATCTTCATCGCCCTGATCTATTTTGTCTTCTGCTTCTCCATGTCGCGTTACAGCCACTGGGTTGAGACGCAGGTCAACAAGAGTAAGTTGAGATAGCGGTTATGCACAATCACTGCGAGGAGCCCCGCGTCGCGGCAATCCATGAACCCTGGATTGCCACGCTTCGCTCGCAATGACAAATTTCCTGTCCACGATTTTCAATACTTAACAGATCATCATCATGACTGAAACTAACACCACCCCCATCATCACCTTCGACAAGGTCAACAAGTGGTACGGCAACAATTTTCATGTGCTGCGCGACATCGACCTGAGCGTGGCCAAGGGTGAGCGCATCGTGATCTGCGGGCCGTCGGGCTCGGGCAAGTCCACGCTGATCCGCTGCATCAACCGCCTCGAAGAGCACCAGCAAGGCCACCTGATTGTGGATGGCACCGAGCTGACCGACGACGTCAAAGCCATCGACCGCGTGCGCAAGGAGGTCGGCATGGTGTTCCAGCAGTTCAACCTGTTCCCGCACCTCACGGTGCTGGAAAACCTGACGCTGTCGCCGATGTGGGTCGGCAAAATGCCCAAGAAAGAAGCCGAAGAAAAAGCCATGGTCCAGTTGAACCGGGTGCGCATTGCCGAACAGGCCAACAAGTATCCGCTGCAGCTCTCGGGCGGTCAGCAGCAGCGCGTGGCCATTGCCCGCGCTTTATGCCTGAAACCCAAGATCATGCTGTTTGACGAACCCACCAGCGCGCTCGACCCCGAGATGATCAAGGAGGTGCTCGACGTGATGATTGCCATGGCCGATGAAGGCATCACCATGATCTGCGTCACGCACGAAATGGGCTTTGCCAAGGCCGTGGCCGACCGCGTGATCTTCATGGACCAGGGCCAGATCGTCGAGCAAAACAACCCGCACGACTTCTTCAACAACCCGCAAAGCGAGCGCAGCAAGGACTTTTTGTCAAAAATCCTGGGGCATTAACTGCCCGCCACCTTCATCTTGTTGATGAGGATCGAGCCCACGGTTTTGGCGCCGTGGTTGTAGGCGTCGGCGCCCACCGCCACGATGCCCTTGAGCATGGCCTTCATGTTGCCGGCAATGGTGATCTCATGCACCGGATAGGCAATTCGGCCTTTTTCCACCCAAAAGCCGCTGGCACCGCGCGAATAGTCGCCGGTCACGTAGTTGACGCCGGTGCCCATGAGCTCGGTCACAAACAGCCCGGTGCCCAGGCGCTGCAGCATGGCCTCGAGGTCGTCACCGTCACGGGTCAGGCGCGAGGTGAGCGTCAGGTTGTGGGAGCCGCCGGCGTTACCCGTGGTCTTCATGCCCAGTTTGCGCGCCGAATAGCTGCCCAGAAAATAGCCCTGCACCCTGCCCGCTTCAACCACGCTGCGCGCCTGCACGCGCACCCCTTCGTCGTCAAACGGCGAGCTGCCCTTGCCGCGCTTGATGAACGGGTCTTCCAGAATGTCAATGTGTTTTGGGAAAACGGGTTTGCCCAGTGAATCGAGCAAAAAACTGCTCTTGCGGTACAGCGCGCCGCCGCTGACGGCTTGCACAAAACTGCCCAGCAGACCGGCGGCCAGCGGCGACTCGAACAACACAGGGCATTCGGTCGTGGCAATTTTGCGGGCATGCAGGCGGCTCAAAGCGCGCTCGGCGGCATAGCGCCCCACCGCCTCAGGAGAAGCCAACTCGGCGGCATCGCGCTGCGAGCTGTACCAGTAATCGCGCTGCATGTCGTCGCCCTTGCCGGCGATCGGCGACACCGACAGGGAATGGCGCGAGCTGGCATAACCGCCACGAAAACCATGCGTGTGGGCGCTGAAAAAGTGCGACTGCTGGGCCGACACCCCGGCGCCCTCGCTGTTGGTGATGCGCTTGTCCACCGCAAACGCGGCCGCCTCGGCTTGCAGCGCAATCTGAGCCGCCTGCTCGCTGGTGATGGTCCAGGGGAAGAACAGCTCCAGGTCGGTGCGCTGCTCATCGGGGCGGGCAATATCGGCCACATCAGGCAAGGCGGCAAACGGGTCTTCGGCCGTGAACCTGGCAATGTCGAACGCGGCCTGCACGGTCTGCTCGATGGCCGCCTGCGAAAAATCGGAGGTGCTGGCGTTGCCGCGGCGCTGGCCCAAGTGCACGGTGATGCCGAGCGACTTGTCGCGGTTGCGCTCCACGTTTTCCAGCTCCCCCAAGCGCGCCGACACGCTCAGGCCGCAGCCCTCCGAGGCGTGCGCTGCGGCGTCGGTGGCACCCAGTTTCTTGGCATGGGCCAGGGCCGAATCGACCAGGCCTTCAAAAAAGGTGCGGCTGTAGCTGAAGCCATTGGCTGGGACATCAGCGGTTTTGGCTGGGGGGGCGGCGGCGCGGCTTGACATGGAAGCGCGCCTGGAGGTGTTGGATGTGTTCATAGCGCGGCTATGATACTTGTCTATGTCAAGAAAACTCAAAAAAGGCTATTTCGTGCGTGGTGAGTTCGTCGCCGAGGGCAGCGAGCGCGACATCGAGCTCAAAGCCGAGCTCAAGGGCACCGACGACCAAAGCCGCACCGACCTCAAACGCGAAAGCACCGAGCTGCAAAAGCTGGGCGCTGATTTGCTGGAACTGCGCGCCGATACGCTGGCCAGGCTGGACCTGTCCGACAAGTTCAAGGATGCGATTGACGAAGCCAAACGCATCACCAACTTCGAAGGCAAGCGGCGCCAGATGCAATTCATCGGCAAGCTCATGCGCAAGCTCGAACCCGAGGTGCTCGAAGCCGTCAAAAAAGCGCTCAATGAAGAAGCCACCGGCTCGGCCGCCGACAACCTGGTGCTGCACCAGGCCGAGATCTGGCGCGACCGCCTGATTGCCGACGACGATGCCGCCGCCCAATGGATCACCCTGTACCCCGGCTTTGACAGCCAGCAGCTGCGCGCGCTGATTCGCCAGGCGCGCAAGGACGCCAAGCCCTCCAAACCCGGCGCACTGCCGCGCCATGGCCGCGCCTACCGCGAGATATTTCAGCTGGTGCGTGAACAGCTCGGCGCCATTCCGCCGCACGACCATAGCGACACGCCTTTCAGCCCCGCCAGAGAAGCCTCATGAATTCAGCTGTTGCCAACCCCTACCCACCCGTCAAGATCGGCATCGTCTCGGTCAGCGACCGCGCCTCGGCCGGTGTTTATGTGGACAAGGGCCTGCCCGCGCTGCAAGAGTGGCTCAGCCGAGCCCTGAAAAATCCACTGCAATTTGAGCCGCGCCTGATCCCCGACGAGCAAGCCGCCATTCAAGCAGCGCTGATCGAGTTGGTGGACATCGGCTGCGCCCTGGTGCTCACCACCGGCGGCACCGGCCCGGCCCTGCGCGATGTCACCCCCGAAGCCACGCTGGCGGTGGCGCACAAGGAAATGCCCGGATTTGGTGAACAAATGCGCCAGATCAGCCTCAACTTTGTGCCCACGGCCATTTTGTCGCGCCAGGTGGCGGTGATCCGCAAGCAGAGCCTCATCATCAACCTGCCGGGCCAGCCCAAGTCGATCGCCGAAACGCTGGAAGGCCTGCGCGATGCAGATGGCAAATCCGTGGTGCCCGGCATCTTTGCCGCGGTGCCCTACTGCATCGACCTGATCGGCGGGCCGTACCTGGAAGCTGATGAAACAGTTTGCAAGGCGTTTCGGCCCAAAACCGCTGTCCAGAGTTTTACTGCTTAAACTCGTTTGGATGACTTCAAAGTCATCCCGAATAATAAAAAGAGGTTTTAATTGCGGACCCGATCCGCAATCCATGCCCGCGCGGATGCAGGCAGCGCCTACTTAAGCGCCGTCTGCACGTCCCTGAGGCGCATGCCGAGCGCGTCGGCAAAGGCCTCCACGCTCTGGCCGCTGGCTTCAAAGGCTTTTTTCAAGGCAGTGCGGCGCGCGCGCTGCTGTTCGACCTCGCCAAGCGCCTCGTCGAGCAGCGCCTGAATGGCCTCGGTTGGGGTGCCGATGCGCGCCAGGTAGTCCTGCCGGGTCAGTCCCGATTTTTCGAAGGCGTTGATGAACTGCGCGCGCAGCTTGGGCAGCAAGTCCTCCTTGCTGCGGGCCTGGCGGCGTTGGTAGAGTTCGACGATCGACAGAAAAACGTGCTCAGGTGCCACGTCTTCGACCGGATTGCCCTGCAGGTCATGGCGCTTTTGGCCCGCTGCCACGCTCTGCAAATAGCGGCTGGAGCGGGTGTGCACGCCCAGGGCTGATTTCAGCGTCTCGCGCTTGAAGACCTCCGGGTGGGCTGCCAGCAGTTCCTGGAAAATGCCCAGCTTGAGCGGCAAAAAGCGCTCGCCAAACAGCTGCGGATAGAGCTCAAACAGTTTCTCCAGCACCGGCTGCACTGCGTCGAAGCGGTTCTTTGACTTGGGCGGGGTGGCAGAGGCAACAGGTTCGGCGACTGCCTCGGCAACGGTTTGCGGCTGCTGGGCGCTTGCGGGCACGGCTGTCACCGCTGCATGCTCTGTTGTCGTGATCACTGGCTCGGCTTGTTCTGGAAGGGTTTCGGTCATGGCATGAATCAAATTGAAGAACTGGCGATTGTCAACCAAAGTGTGCATCGCTGGCATACTCGGTGCCATGAACCAATCCCAGCAAGCGCAAACCAGTGAGCCAGGTGCCCCGGCACCCGACGTGGCGGCGCTGATGCAAGCCGCGCAGGCGGCTACCGGGCACTTTGATGAATTGCGCGGTGCTGTCTCGCGCGGCAACCCAAGCACAGCCCCCGGTGAGCCTGAAGCAGACGCGGGAAAAGCCAGAATCACCGACGTCTGGCGGCAGTTTTTCTCAACGATGAAAGACGACACGGCGTCGGACATGGACCAGCGCGCCACCAATCTGGCGCGCCAGGTGCGCGACAACGGCATCACCTACAACGTCTATGCCGATGAAAACGGGCCGCAGCGCCCCTGGTCGCTCGACTTGTTCCCGTTGCTGGTGGACCCGCAAAGCTGGCAGCAGATCGAGGCCGGCGTGCTGCAGCGCATGCGCCTGCTGGAGCGCGTGATGGCCGACGTCTATGGGCCGCAAACCCTGTTGCACGACGGCTTTTTGCCGCCCGCGCTGGTGCACGCCCACCCGGGCTACCTGCGTGCCATGCACGGTGTAGAGCCGGTGGGCGGGCGCTATCTGCACATTGCCGCCTTCGATCTGGCGCGCGGGCCCGACGGCAATTGGTGGGTCGAAGCCCAGCGCAGCCAGGCGCCCTCCGGCCTGGGTTATCTGCTGGAAAACCGGCTCGCCATTTCGGCCCAGTTTCCGCAAGCCTTTCAAAGCCTGCGCGTGCAGCGCCTGGCAAGCACCTACCGTGCCCTGATGGACAGCCTCAAGGCCATGAGCCCCGCCGGTGCCGACGCGCATCTTGCGCTGCTCACCCCCGGCCCCTACAACGAAACCTATTTCGAGCACGCCTATCTGGCGCGCTATCTGGGCCTGACCCTGGTCGAAGGCAATGACCTGCTGGTGCGCGACGAGTGCCTGTTCCTGAAAACGCTCAAGGGCCTGGTGCCGGTGCATGGCCTGCTCAAGCGCGTGGATGACCAGTACCTCGACCCGCTGGAACTGCGCGCCGACTCCACGCTGGGCGTGCCGGGCCTGCTGCAGGCGATCCGGGCAGGCAACGTGATGGTGGCCAACGCGCCGGGCTCGGCGTTTCTGGAGTCGCCGGCGCTGCTCGGCTTTTTGCCGGCCCTGTCGCGCCATTTGCTGGGCGAACGGCTCACGCTGCCCGCCCTGCCGACCTGGTGGTGCGGCGAGCGCAGCGCCATGGAAGAAGCCCTGCCGCGGTTGGCCGACTGCGCCATCAAACCCACCTACCCCGGCTCGCTCGACCACGGCACGTTCGAGTCGGTGCTGGGCGGCAAGCTGTGCGCCAGGGGGCTTGACGAATGGGCCGGGCGCATTGTGCGGCAAGCCGAAGATCACACGCTGCAGGGCTATACCCCGCTGTCGCAAATGCCCACTTGGCAAGCCACGGGCGCCGTGACTCCGGGCGCAGGCGGCGAGCTGCTGGCGCGCTCGGTGATGCTGCGGGTGTTTGTGGTGTCTGACGGCGCCCGGGGCTGGCGCGTGCTGCCCGGCGGCCTGGCGCGCGTGGCCAGTGCCGGCCAGGAGATCACCTCGATGCAGCGCGGCGGCAGCAGCGCCGACGTGTGGGCGCTGACCCGCGGCGAGGTGGATCACAGCACGCTGCTGGCGCCGCACCTGACGCCCGAGTCGTTGCTGCAGCGCAAGCGCATGATCACCAGCCGCGCCGCCGAAAACCTGTTTTGGCTGGGCCGCTACACCGAGCGCGCCGAGAATGCCATCCGGCTGGCGCGCCTGACGCTGGAGTGCCTGCACGGCGAAGAACAATCCACCGCGCCCCTGCTCACCTGGCTCAGCCAGATGGCGGTGGCCAACACCCTGGTGCTGCCCGGCGTGCCGTCGGCGCTGCAGGCGCCGCGCGTGTTCGAGCGCAGCCTGATCGACAGCCTGGGCAGCACCAGCGGCGCCACCAGCGTGGGCTACTACCTGCGCGCACTCAAAATGGTGGGCTCCAGCGTGCGCGAGCGCTTGTCGCAAGAGCACTGGCGCATCATCATCCACTGCGAAGAAGAGTTTTTCGCGCGCTGCGCGGCACAACGCCGGCGTGCCGATTTTTCGGCGCTGCAGGCCTTGCAAATCCTCAAGGACACCAGCGACCAGATGGCCGCCATCACCGGCGCCCAGACCGACCGCATGACGCGCGACGACGGCTGGCGCCTGCTGAGCATCGGGCGCCACATCGAGCGGCTCGGGTTTTTGTCGTCGGCGCTGCTGCGCGGCCTGGACACCGGCAGCCTGCACACCGATGGCGGGTTTGATGCCATGATCGAGCTGTTTGACAGCGCCATCACCTTCCACGCCCAGTTTCAACAAAGCCGCGACATCGCGGCGCTGGTGGACCTGCTGGTGATCGACCGCGACAACCCGCGCTCGATTTCCTGGATCGCCCACACGCTGCGCGGGCGCCTGGCCCGGCTCGCGGGCAGCGACCCCAACCGGCTCTGCGCCCTGTCGCTCAAGGTGCCCAACCCCAGCGCCTGGGGCCTGGCGCAGCTGTGCGATGAAGCGCCCGACCTTGTGACACCAGCGCCAGCGCCGGTCGACACCTCAACCACGGGCCAGCCTGGACACTGCTATGAGTTGCTCAAGGACGTGCTCCACCAATGCACCCATGCCAGTTTTCTGGTGTCCGACGAGATCAGCGCCACCTACTTCACCCACAGCGGCCTGGCCAACCAGAGCCTGGAAACTTCATGAGGCTGCAGATTACCCACGAAACGGTTTACAGCTACAAGCCGGCAGTCGAAACCGCGCAGCACATGGCCTACCTGACGCCCTTGAACAGCGCCAGCCAGACCCTGCTCAGCCACAGCCTGCAGGTGGACCCTGAGCCAGCGCAAATCAGCAGCACGCAGGACGTTTTTGGCAACACGCGCAGTTTTTTTTCGCTGCAAGTGGCACACAACAAGCTCCAGGTGCTGGCCACCAGCCAGGTGCTGACGCAAGCCGTGCGCCTGTCCGCCAGCGAGGTCGCCTGGGAGACGGTGCGCGAGCGCTTTCGCTACCAGGCCGGCGCCAGCTTTGACGCCGCCAACGAGTTTGTGTTTGGCTCGCACATGGCGCCGCGCCACGCCGAGTTTGCCGTCTATGCCCGCCCGAGCTTCACGGCCGGTGCGGGTCTGCTGACAGCGGCGCTCGACCTGATGCACCGCATTTACCGCGACTTCACCTACGAGAGCCAAAGCACCCAGGTCAACACCCCGGCGCTGGAGGCGCTGGCGCAGCGCAAGGGCGTGTGCCAGGACTTTGCCCACATCCTGATTGCCTGCCTGCGCAGCATGGGCTTGCCGGCGCGCTACGTCAGCGGCTATTTGCTGACCCTGCCGGCACCCGGCACGGTCAAGCTCAGGGGCAGCGACGCCTCGCACGCCTGGGCTGCGGTGTATGTGCCCGATTTGCCCGAAGGCGAGCAGTGGGTCGATCTGGACCCCACCAACGACCGCGCCGGCTGGCCTTCTCCCGGCGAAGACTATGTGACGCTGGCCGTGGGCCGCGACTTTTCCGACGTGTCGCCGATCCGCGGAGTGATCCACGGCGGCGCCAGCCACACGCTCAAGGTCGGGGTGACGGTGGAGCCCGTGGCCGAACCCATGGTTCTGCCGCGCCAGACGCAGAGCCAAATGCAGAGTCAAGGCCAGGACTTTGGACCAGGTCAAAGTCAGAATCAGAGTCAAAATTCGGGCTACGACAAACCCTAACCGCACAGGAAACATCATGAGCATTTACGACAAACTCGCCGAACTCGGCATCACCTTGCCCCCCGTGGCCGCCCCGGCCGCCGCCTACCTGCCTTTTGTCCAAAGCGGCAATCTGGTCTTTCTGAGCGGCCACCTGGCCAAGAAGGACGGCAAGGTCTGGGTCGGCCAATTCGGCAAGACCATGAACGCCGAAGAAGGCAAGGCTGCCGCCCGCGCCATCGCCATCGACCTGATGGGCACGCTGCACGCGGCGGTGGGCGACTTGAACCGCGTCAAGCGCATCGTCAAGCTGATGTCGCTGGTCAACTCCACCGGCGACTTCACCGAGCAGCATCTGGTGACCAATGGTGCCAGCGAGTTGATCGGCGAGGTCTTTGGTGCCAAAGGGGCGCATGCTCGCAGCGCCTTCGGCGTGGCCCAGATCCCGCTGGGCGCCTGCGTGGAAATCGAGATGATTGCCGAGGTGGACTGAACCGGGTTGCCGCGCCTGTCAAACCAGGCGTTCAATTTCCTGGGATGCCACCGCCTGCAATTGCGCGCTGCTGACCTTGTCCGGCGCTATCTCGGCCAGCGGCACCAGCACAAACGCCCGCTCGCCCATGCGCGGGTGTGGCACCTGCAGCGTGGGGCCGGTGATGCGGGCGTCGCCATACAGCAGGATGTCGAGGTCGAGCGTGCGCGGCGCGTTGCGATAGGCGCGCTCACGCCCTGCCCCGTTTTCAAGGCGCTGCAAATTCAACAGCAGTTCAGGCGCAGTCAAGCGGGTTGAGACAGCCACCACGGCGTTGATGAAATCTGGCCCGGCGGCCTCGAAAGGCGCGGTGCGGTAAAGGCTGGAACAGGCGATGTTTCGCGTCTGCGGCAAGGCGGCAACGCCCTGCATGGCTGCCCGCACGCTGGCCCGCGCGTCGCCCAGATTGGCCCCCAGCGCGACATAGGCCAATACCTCTGGTCGTTCCGGGTTGGCCACGACCGTGTTCAGGTCTGCGGGTCCTGCGCCGGTGCGTTACCCGCCGCGCCGCGACCCGTTGGGCGGCGGCGACGGCGGCGCTTTTTGGGGGCTTCAGAGCCATCGCCTGAAACCGCGTCAGGGGGCAATGCCGACCGATCAGGTGCGGCTTCGTTGCCGGCTGCTTGGGCTGCCGACTCGTTGGCGGCACGACTCGGAACCGAGTGCACGCGTGGTGCACGCGGCGCCCGGGCGCGCTGCTGTTGTTCCAGCTTGACTTCATCGACCATGTCGTTGCGCAGGTCGTCGTTGGCCATGCTGAAGGCCTCCCACCAGTCCGACAGCACCATGTCGAGCTCGCCGTTTTCAGCGCGCAGGCGCATGAAGTCAAAGGCCGCCCGAAAGCGCGCCTGCTCGACCAGGCCAAACGGCGCGCTGCCCACGCGCTTCTCGAAGCGCGGCTGCATCAGCCAGATTTCACGCATGTCACCGGCCAGCTTGCCGCGCCCGGAGACGTCGCCAATGCGGGCGTTGAACACGTCCTCGATGGCATCCTGCAAGGCCGGGTGCGAATGCTGCTGCGCCTTGATGCGAGCAGCCCAACCGTCGCGCACATCGGCCCACAACACGCAGGCCAGCAAGAAGCTGGGCGCCACCGGTTTGCCTTCGCCCACCCGGCGGTCGGTATCCTGCAACGCAGACTTGACAAACGGCGTCTCGGCGCGCTCCACCACCACGTCAAGCAGCGGGTAAATGCCCTGCGCCAGACCCAAAGTCTTGAGCTGCTCGATGGAAGCAAGCGCGTGGCCGGTTTGCAGCAACTTGAGCATTTCGTCGAACAAACGGCTTTGCGGCACCTCGGCCAGCAGCGCCAGGGACTTGAGCAGCGGCGTTGCCGTTTTGGGCTCCAGTTTGAAGCCCAGGCCGTTGAGCTTGGCAGCAAAGCGGATGGCGCGGATGATGCGCACCGGGTCCTCGCGGTAGCGTGCCTGCGCGTCGCCAATCATGCGGATGACGCGGTTCTTGGCGTCCCTGATGCCATGGTGGTAGTCCACCACGATCTGTGTCTCGGGGTCGTAGTACATGGCGTTGATGGTGAAGTCGCGACGCACCGCGTCTTCTTCCTGCGGACCCCAGACGTTGTCGCGCAGCACCCGGCCGGTGCTGTCCACCGCGTGTTTCATGCCGGCCAGCTCGCTCTTGCTGGTTTTCTCGTTGCCCGCCACCTGCTCCGCGGCCACATTGTCCAGATGGGCGCGAAAGGTCGATACCTCGATCACCTCATGCTCGCGGCCGCGGCCATAGACCACGTGCACGATGCGAAAGCGCCGGCCGATGATGAAGGCGCGCCGGAACAGGCCCTTGACCTGCTCGGGAGTGGCATTGGTGGCCACGTCGAAGTCTTTGGGCGCCAGGCCCAGCATCAGGTCGCGCACAGCGCCGCCGACGATGTAGGCCTCGAAACCCGCCTGTTTGAGGGTGCGCACCACGTTGATGGCGCGCTCATCGACCAGATTGGGGTCGATGCCGTGCTCTTGCGGACCAATTTCCAGGCGTTTGCCATACGGGTTTTTGTCAGTCGGGGCAACTTTGCCCAGCAGTCTGTTGATGAATTTTTTAATCATTGTTGTTGGTGTTTTTAACTAATCATGTCGTCATTGCGAACGCCGTGAAGCAATCCATGTCTTCTGACGGCATGGACTGCCACGCTGCGCTCGCAGTGACGAACTCCGGTGAGATTGTTCATTCTAAAAAAGCTCAAGTATGCGCCAGCCGCGATCCAGCGCTATCGCGCGCAGCCGGTCTTCGGGGTTGGTAGCGACCGGATGGGTCACTTTTTCGAGCAGCGGCAGGTCGTTCATGGAGTCGCTGTAAAACGTGCTTTCCACCTTGGCCCAGCTCAAGCCACGCGAGCCCAGCCACTCCTCCACCCGCGCCACCTTGCCCTCGCGAAACGACGGTGTGCCGACGATCTCGCCGCTGAACCAGCCGCTGGCCGGGTCGCGCGCCAGGTTGACGGAAATCAGCTCGGGCACGCCAAAGGCGCTGGCAATGGGGCGCGTGACAAATTCATTGGTGGCCGTCACGATCACCACCGCGTCGCCGGCGGCCTGGTGCTGCTGCACCAGCGACAGGGCTTTGGGCCGAATGGCGGGCTGCACCACCGTCGCCATGAATTGCGCGTGCGCTGCGTGTGACTTTTCTGCGCCTTGCGCGCACAGGGCCGCCGTGGCAAAGCGCACATATTCATGAATGTCGAGCGTGCCGGCCTGGTATTGCGCATAAAAGGCGTCGTTTTGCCGGTTGAACTCAAGCGGGTCATGCCAGCCCAGCGTGGTGGTAAACACATTCCACTCGTAGTCGGAATCCAGCGGGATCAGGGTGTGATCCAGGTCAAAAAGGGCCAGTTTTGTTGTCATGCGTTGTCCATCATGGCTTTGATCAGGGGAATGGTGATGGCGCGCTGCGTTCGCAGGGCGTAACCATCCATCAGGTCAAGCAGTTCCATCAGTGACCCTAAATCCCGGCTAAAACGAGTGAGCATGAAGTCCATCACCTCATCACTCAGGAAAATGCCGCGGTGATCCGCTGCCTGGCGCAACACGGCGCGGCGCTCGGACTCGCTCAAGGCGTGCAGCGCAAAGATGTGGCCGCAGCCCAGGCGGGTTCGCAGGTCGTCGCGCAGCTTCAGGTCGGCGGGCGGCAGCCGGCCTGCCGCAAGCACCGCAATCTGCAGGGTCTGTGCGTGGACAAACCAGTTGAACGCCACTTGCTGCTGCGCGCTGCTGAAGGCGTGCACGTCGTCCATCAGCACGCAGGCCCAGGATTCATCGAACTCCGGCGCCACTTGCACATTGGTATCGAGCCAGCCTGCCGATTCGCCCTGCCCTTGCAGCGCCGCGCGCAGGGCCCGGAGCAAATGGCTTTTGCCACAAGCGCTTTCGCCCCAAAGGTAGGTGGCCACGGGTGAGCGCAGCGCGATGCCCGGGTGGCCCAACCAGAGCTTCAGGTGCGTCAGCGCCGCCTCGTTGGGCCCGGGAAAGAAATTTGCAAGGCTGGGCCCGGTGGGCAGGCCCATGTCCAGCACCAGTTGCTGCATCATGCGTCCGACGCGTCCTGGTAAAGCGCGCTGTCAAGATACGCCGTGCGCAAGCGGCGAACGGCCACCAGCAGCACTGCACTGAGCGGCAGGGCAATCAAGATACCGACAAAACCCAGCAAATGGCCAAACGCCAGCAAGACAAAAATAACGGCCACCGGGTGCAGCCCCATGCGCTCGCCCACCAGATAGGGCGTCAAAAAGAAGCTCTCCACCAACTGGCCCAGTCCATAGACCACAGCCACCATCACGAGGACATTGACGTGGCCGGTCTGTGCCGAAAATTCCAGAAAACCCGCCAGCGTGGCCAGTATCAGCCCCAGCCCGAAGCCCAGGTACGGAATGGCCACCGCCAGCCCGGTAAAAACGCCAATGGGCAGCGCCAGGTCCAGGCCAAACAGCGCCAGCCCGACGCTATAAAACACCGCCAGCAATACCATGACCAGCAACTGGCCGCGCAGGTACTGGCCCAGCACGATGTCGGCCTCGGAGGTAAAACTGTCCACCGCCGGACGCAGCCGCGGCGGCACCAGTACCCTCAGCAGGTCAATAAAGCGCCGCCATTCCATCAGCAAATAAAACAGCACCACCGGGATCAGCACCCCGTTGCCAATCACCGACAGTGCAACGCTGCCGCCGAGCTTGGCCGACGCCAGCAGTTGGCCCAGCAGGTCTTCAAAATTGGCGTTCAGGTGCTCCATGGCAAAGGCCTTGATGCCGGCCACGTCGAACGACACATGCAGGCCGAACTGTGCCAAGAATGGCTGCAAAAATACGTTGAATCGGTCCAGCAGCGGGGGCACCTGCTCGCGCAGCTGCGGCAACTGCTTGACCAGGATCGGGACCACCAGCAGCATCAGCGCCAGCAGCATCAGCAGGAAAACAACTTCCACCAGCACCACCGCCAGCAGCCGGGGAATGCGGCCACGGCCCAGGTTGTCGAGCCAGTCCACCACGGGCGTCAGCGCATAGGCCAGAATGGCCGCCACCACAAACGGCGTCAACACTGGCGCCAGCAGCCAGAGCACGGCCACGGTGCCCAGCAACAGCCCGAACCAGGCCGAGGCTCTTTTTTGTGTAGAAGTAAATTGCATTGAAATGGCGAAAAGCCAACCCCTTAAAATCAGGCCAAATTCTATCGGGCTTAAGGCGCGCCGCCTGCCCACCCTGTAGCCCAACCTGCACATTGTTATGACCCAATCCACCCCCCCCCTTTCCTACAAAGCCGCCGGCGTTGACATCGACGCCGGCGACGCGCTGGTGGAGCGCATCAAGCCGCTCGCCAAAAAAACCATGCGCGAAGGCGTGCTGGCCGGCATCGGCGGCTTTGGCGCGCTGTTTGAAGTGCCCAAACGCTACAAGGAGCCGGTGCTGGTGAGCGGCACCGACGGTGTCGGCACCAAGCTCAAGCTGGCGTTCGAATGGCAGATGCACGACACCGTGGGCATCGACCTGGTGGCCATGAGCGTCAACGACGTGCTGGTGCAGGGCGCCGAGCCGCTGTTTTTTCTCGACTACTTTGCCTGCGGCAAGCTTGACGTGGACACCGCCGCCGCCGTGGTGGGCGGCATTGCCAAGGGCTGTGAACTGTCCGGCTGTGCCCTGATTGGCGGCGAAACCGCTGAAATGCCCGGCATGTACCCGGCCGGCGAATACGACCTGGCCGGCTTTGCGGTTGGCGCGGTCGAAAAATCCAAAATCCTGACCGGCGCAGACGTGAAGCCCGGCGACGTGGTGCTGGGTCTGGCCTCCAGCGGCGTGCATTCCAACGGTTTCAGCCTGGTGCGCAAATGCATCGAGCGCTCGGAAAGTGCCGGCACCGTGCCCGCCACGCTTGACGGCAAACCCTTCAAGCAGGCGCTCATGGAGCCCACCCGCCTCTACGTCAAGAACGTGCTGGCCGCGCTGGCTGCGCACCCGATCAAGGCGCTGGCCCACATCACCGGTGGCGGCTTGCTGGAAAACATCCCGCGCGTGCTGCCCGACGGCACCGCGGCCCATCTGGTCAAAGGCAGCTGGCCGCAAACCGAGCTGTTTGCCTGGCTGCAGGCCACGGCGGGCATTGACGACATCGAGATGAACCGCACCTTCAACAACGGCATTGGCATGGTGGTGGTCATCGACGCCACCAACGCCCAGGCCTGCGCCGCCACGCTGCGCGCTGCAGGTGAAACCGTGTATGAAATCGGCGTGATTGCCGCCCGTGGCGACACCGCCGCCGTGCTGGTGCGCTGATTCGGTAGCGTGTCCCCACAATCCCAGCCCTTGCGCAAACTGCCCGCGAGCATCTGGGCGCTGGGCTTTGTCAGCCTGCTGATGGATGTGTCGAGCGAGCTCATTCACAGCCTGTTGCCCGTGTTCATGGTCACCACTTTGGGCATCAGCGTCTTTGTGGTCGGGCTCATCGAAGGTGCCGCCGAGGCCACGGCACTCATCGTCAAGGTGTTTTCCGGCGCCCTCAGCGACTACTGGGGCAAGCGCAAACCGCTGGCTGTGCTGGGCTATGCACTGGGTGCCTTCACCAAACCGCTGTTTGCGCTGGCCACTTCGGCTGGCTGGATCATCACTGCGAGGCTGGCGGACCGCGTTGGCAAAGGCATCCGCGGGGCGCCCCGCGATGCGCTGGTGGCCGACATCGCGCCGCCCGAACTGCGCGGTGCCGCCTTTGGCCTGCGCCAGTCGCTCGACACCGTGGGCGCTTTTCTGGGGCCGATGCTGGCCATCGGCTTCATGCTGCTCTGGCAGGATGACTTTCGCGCCGTGTTCTGGGTGGCGACCGTGCCGGCTGTCCTGTGCGTGGCGCTGCTGGTGTGGGGCGTGCGGGAGCCCTACCGCCCGATCACCCAGAAGCGTGTCAACCCGATCAGCCGGGCCAATTTGGCCCGTTTGAGCCCTGCCTACTGGTGGGTGGTCGGTGTGGGCGCCGTATTCACACTGGCAAGATTCAGCGAAGCCTTTCTGGTGCTGCGCGCCCAGCAAGGCGGCTTGGCGCTGGCCTGGACACCGGTGGTGCTGATCGGCATGAACATCGTCTATGCCGCCGGTGCCTTCCCGTTTGGCAAACTGGCCGACAAAATGCGCCATGGTTGGCTGCTGGGCTGCGGCTTGCTGGTGTTGATCGCCGCCGACGTGCTGCTGGCCACCAGCAACAGCGGCTGGGTGTTTTGGCTGGGCGTGGGGTTATGGGGCTTGCACATGGCCATGACGCAAGGTCTGCTGGCCGCCATGGTGGCCGACACTGCGCCGGCCGACTTGCGCGGCACCGCCTATGGCTTTTTCAACCTGCTCAGCGGCGTGGCGATGCTCATCGCCAGCGGGCTGGCTGGCTGGCTGTGGCAATCTTTCGGGGCCTCGTTCACATTCTTGGCGGGCATTGGCTTTGCGGCTCTGGCGCTGGGCTTGCTGGCGCTGCAGCCGCGCGGATAGCCAGCTTGAATCACTTCACGCGACCCGGTGTTGCGGACATCCCTCAGGGCCTGCGAAAGGCAACCTGCTGGCTTGCCCAATACTTTGAATTCAATCGGTCCAGCCTCACTTCGCCACCGGTTGACGGTGCATGGACAAAACGTCCCTCGCCAACATAAATGCCGGCATGGGTGGGCACATTGCTCTTGGCAAAAAGGACCAGATCGCCGGAGCGGATGTTGTCACGGGACACAGGTTGACCCCAAAGATTCATTTTCTCAACGGTGCGCGGCGGCGCGACGCCTGCCCGTGACTGGTAGACATGACCAATCAGTCCGCTGCAGTCAAAGCCGGATTCCGGCGTGTTGCCCCCATAGCGGTACGGGGTGCCAACCAGGCCGACGGCATACAGTGTCACATCACTGGCAAGCGCCATCGAGAGCCGCGAGGCAACTTCCGTGGCTTCGCTGAAACCAGAAGAGCGCTGGGGGGATGGCACCGTGCCACAGCCGCCAAGCAGGAAGACAAGCGGCAAACACAATTGAAAAAGAGCGCGCCTTTTGAACATGTTCATGCCTTCTGAGTGAGCCTGGAAACCACCGGATGGTACACACACCGAGCCATTTCCGCATCGCACATTTTCCTGCAGGCGGTCCGCGTGAATTTGTTCCGGCCAGCCGTGTCGGGGCGCCGTGCCGGGTGAGGTGGGTATTACCCTGCATCGGTTGGACGCTATCTTGATTTGACAACTGGCAACCCAATATATGGGAGCAATACAAGTTTCTTTGGCAAAGGGAATCACATGCACCAAGTCCGCCCACCCGCTGTCGCCGGGGCTTTTTACCCGGGGCACAGCAAAACCCTGTCACACGATGTGTTGGCCATGCTGGCTGCTGCCAGGCCGGATGCTGCCGCAACACTCGCCCCACCGCCCAAAGCGTTGATCGTTCCTCACGCGGGCTACATCTATTCAGGCGCCACCGCAGCGCAAGGGTATGCGCAACTCGCCGCAGTCCGGCAAACCATCCGGCGCGTGGTGTTGCTCGGGCCGGTGCACCGCGTTCCGGTGCGCGGCCTGGCCCTGCCCGGCGCTGACTACTTTGCCACGCCGCTGGGCGAGATCGAAATCGACCAGGACGCGGTGGCGGCCATCGGCGCGCTGCGCCAGGTGGTGGTGAGCCCGGTCGCCCACGCGCAGGAGCATTCGCTGGAAGTCCAATTGCCCTTTTTGCAGTTGGCGCTCGATGATTTCAAGCTGTTGCCGCTGGCCGTGGGGGACGCCACCCCTTCTGAGGTGGCCCAGGTACTGGATGTGCTCTGGGGCGGTGACGAGACGCTGATCGTGATCAGCTCCGACCTGTCGCATTTTTTGCCTTACGCCACCGCCCAGGCCGTGGACAGCGAGACAGTGCAAGGCATCCTGCAAATGCAGACCAACCTGAACCACCAGCAGGCCTGCGGCGCCACCCCGGTAAACGGGCTGCTGCTGGCGGCCCGTCAGCATCATCTGCAGCCGCAACTGCTGGGGCTGTGCAATTCGGGCGACACGGCGGGCGACAAGGGCCGCGTGGTGGGCTACGCGGCGCTGGCCTTCACACCAGGGGAAAGCCATGCGCACTGACACCGAATTGCAGGGCGCCCACGGCGAATATTTATTGCAGATCGCCCGCGTGGCCATCTCGAATGTGCTTGGGCAAGCGGTGGCGCTGCCTGAGGCATCAGGTGCCACGGCCGATGTGCTGCAAGCCTTGGGGGCCAGTTTTGTCACGCTGAACCAGCAGGGGCAACTGCGCGGCTGTATTGGCTCGCTGCAAGCACACCGGCCGCTCATCACCGATATCCAGGCCAACGCCATCGCCGCCGCCCTGCATGATCCGCGCTTTGCCCCGTTGACCCTGCTGGAGCTTGACATCACCACCGTCGAGGTTTCGGTGCTGTCTGCGATGCAGCCCCTGCCGTTTGCCTCTGAAGCCGATGCGCTGGCGCAACTGCGACCCGGCGTGGATGGCGTGGTGTTTGAGTTCGGGCGTTACCGCAGCACCTTTTTGCCGCAGGTGTGGGAGCAATTGCCCAGCGCCAGGCAATTCATGGCCCACCTCAAACACAAAGCCGGGCTGGCGCCGGATTTTTGGGCGGCGGAGGTTCGGCTGCAACGTTACACGGTTAGCAAATTCAAGGAAGTCGAGGCAGCATCATGAAAGTGCAAGCATCCAACTACCCCGCCCGCTACTGGCACAAGATCGACGACGGCCGCCTGCAGTGCGACCTGTGCCCACGCGACTGCAAGCTGCACGATGAACAGCGCGGCGCCTGTTTTGTGCGCATGCGCCAGGGCGAGCAGATGATTCTGACCACTTACGGTCGTTCATCGGGTTTCTGCATCGACCCGATCGAAAAAAAGCCGCTCAACAATTTTTACCCCGGCAGCAGCGTGTTTTCGTTTGGCACGGCGGGCTGCAACCTGGCCTGCAAGTTCTGCCAGAACTGGGACATCAGCAAGTCCCACGACATGGACCGCCTGATGGACCAGGCCTCGCCCGAGGCCATCGCTCAGGCGGCGCGCGAACATGGCTGCAAGAGCGTGGCCTTTACCTACAACGATCCGGTGATTTTTGCCGAATATGCGATGGACGTGGCCGACGCCTGCCACGCGCTGGGTATAAAAACCGTGGCGGTCACGGCGGGCTACATCCATGAGCAGCCGCGGCGTGAATTTTTTGCCAAGATGGACGCCGCCAATGTCGACCTGAAAGCCTTCACGGAAGACTTTTACTTCAAGCTCACCAGCGCGCACCTGCAGCCGGTGCTCGACACCCTGATCTACCTCAAGAACGAAACCAAGGTCTGGCTGGAGCTCACCACCTTGCTGATTCCGGGGCGCAACGACTCGGACGAGGAACTCACAGCGATGTGCGGCTGGATAAAAAAAGAGCTGGGCGCCGACGTGCCGCTGCACTTCTCGGCGTTCCACCCCGACTACAAAATGGGTGATGTGCCCCAGACTCCGGTCGCCACGCTGGTGCGCGCCCGCAACATCGCCTTGCAACAGGGGCTGCACTACGTCTATACCGGCAACGTGCACAACATTGAGGGCGACACCACCTTTTGCCCCAACTGCAAGGCGCCGCTGATCGTGCGCGACTGGTACCAGGTCATCAACTACCGGCTGACCGCCTCGGGCCGCTGCCCGGACTGCGGCACTGCCGTGGCCGGTCGCTTCGATGCGACCTGCGGTTACTTCGGTCGCCAGCGCATCCCGGTCATGCTGGGTTGATGCCCTCGATTTCAGCCCATCGTCATCAACTGCGCGTTGCCGCCTGCCGCTGCCGTGTTGGTGCTGATGCTCTGCTCATGCATCAAGGCGCTCAGGTCGTAGTGGGCGCCTGCGGCCAGTTGGGCGGGTGTCAGACTTTCAATGCGAATAATGTCGCCCTCGTGCCGCGCCAGCACGGGCAGCAGGGCTTGCAATGCGTCGCCATCGCCTTCAAACAGCATGGCACTCAGGTGTTTTTCGCCATGTAATTGCTCCACGCTGCACAGTTGCACAAAGCGCATGACCTCACCCGGCAGCGTGCTGAGC
>JAABQI010000236.1 GCA_011391545.1 Rhodoferax sp. | reverse complement strand
GGCGGCAACCACCCTGGGCATCATGGGCTGACCTCCAGCAAGGCGCCATGGCAGCTGAAACCCGCGCCAAACGACGAAAGCCACCACCAGCCATTCGGCGCATGGTCGGCCAGCGCCGCCTCCAGCACAAAGTAAACAAAGGCGCTGGACAAGTTGCCATACTCAAGCAGCATGGCCGCGCTGTAGCGCAAATCCTGCGGACCCAGGCCAAATTCACGCTCAATGGCGTGCAACACATCGCGGCCACCGGCATGCATGGCCCACACAGCCACGTCCGCTGTGGTCAGGCCCGAGCGGTCCAGCACCGTCTTGAGAACCCGGTGCGCGCAGTCTGCCGCCAGCGTGGGCACGGCGCGGGTGAGGATGTTGCGCAGCATGCCATCGCGCTGCTCGAACATCAGCGCCTTGCGCTCGGCCGGGTTGATCAGCGAGGTGCTGTCGGTCCACGCGATGCGCCGACCCGCTGCATTGGCTTGGCTTGAGAGCACCGCCGCCCCGGCACCGTCACCAAACAGGCAGGCACTGATCAGCACGCCGGGGTCGTTGTCAAGGTACATCGCCGCGCTGCTGACCTCGACACAAATCGACAACACATGCGCACAGCCGCCGCCGAGCAACAAGGCGCGGCTGAGTTGCAGGTTGGGCAGCGCGGCCGCGCAGCCCTGCCCCACCAGGTCAAAGGCCTGCACGTCACCGCGCAGACCCAGGCCCTCAACCACGTAGCCTGAGAGCCCGGGGCACAGGTAACCGGTGCAGGTGCTGACCACCACCGCGTCGATGTCAATCGCCTCCAAGCGTGATTGCGCCAGCGCCCGTTGGCCCGCGGTGGTGGCCAGTGCGGGAGCGTGCGCAACAAAGCGCTTGGCCAGCGTGTTCGGGTCAATCTGGAACACTTCGTCGAGTGAATCCACGGCCAGACGACGCGTCTCGATGCCGTTGTCCCGCTCCAGCACGGTGCGCGCCACAAAATGCGCGCGCGCGTCAAGCCGGGCAAACCAATCCGAACGCTGGAACGCGTCCAGGCATTCTTCTTTGGTGTAACGCGCAGGCGGCGTGGCGGTGCCCAGGCCACGAAAGTACATGAGTCCGTCGCTCATTGCAGCAGCGCGCCGGCCTCGCGTTCGGGATGACGGTGTTTGCCCAGGGCCGTGATGAATCCCTTGATCGCCTGCTCGGCTTTGGCCGAGTCCGTCGTCAGGAGGCCCGGATCCGCTTCGCCGCTTGCCAGTGACGTCGCCACACCTGCCCGCTCGATCAGGGCTATCGAAGCGCCGAGCGCCAGGATGGTCTTGCCATGCCGGTACTGGTTCGAGATAAAGTCCATCACCTCAACGTGACTGCCGAGCAGCTTCACACCGGCTGCGCCGTCGGGCAGCACCATTGCGTCAAACAACACGGGTGGCGAGTTTTCCAGTGTGCCGGTGGCATCGATCGGTTCGCCGCTGGCGGGCTTCACCGGCCCGAGGCGCGGTGCGATCAGGTGCACCACGGCGCCCGCCGCCAGCAATGCCGCCTGCACGGCTGCAATCGACTTCGCCTCGACGCCATCGGCCACCAGGATGGCGACACTGCGCGTTCGAATGCCGCCGTCGCCTGGCAAGGCGGTGAGCGACAGTGCCGGCGACGCAGTGACCTCGGGATGGACGGCGTCCGTCATTGCCTTGGGCATGGCCACGGGCACGGCCATGCCCAGCCCTGAGGCGACGGTCGCGGCGAGTTCAGCAGACACATTGACCAGTGACGAGACCATGCGCTCACGGATCGCCGGCACAGTGAGCTTGCTCAGCTCGAAGCGGAAGCCGCCCGCGATGTGCGCCTTCTCGACGGCAGTCTGGCTCTCGTAGAACAAGGTGGCCTGGGTGTAGTGGTCGGCAAACTTCTCGGGCTTGCCGCGCAGCTTGTCGCCCTGCCCTTCGCCCACAGCTTGCGGGAACGACACAAAGCCCGCCGCGCCGGCCTGGAACGGGCAGCCGCCGCCGAGCGAGTTGGGCTCGTACGCGACCCGGCCGCGCGGGATGGCCTGGCGGTGCAGGCCGTCACGTTGGTTGTTGTGCACCGGCGCGAGTGGCGCGTTGATCGGAATTTCGTGGAAGTTGGCGCCGCCCAGCCGCGTGATCTGCGTGTCGACATAGGAGTGGATGCGCCCTGCCAGCAAGGGGTCGTTGCTGAAATCGATGCCCGGCACCACGTGCGCGGTGCAGAACGCCACCTGCTCGGTCTCGGCAAAGA
>JAABQI010000235.1 GCA_011391545.1 Rhodoferax sp. | reverse complement strand
CGCGAATGGGCCAGCCACGGCCGGGCACCACTGCGTTGGTCAAATTCAATGGCGTCCTCAAACTGCTGTTGTGCCACCTCCCAGCGCTGCAGCGTCGTCGCCAGCATGCCAAGCAACCTTGCGGCAGCGCCAAACGAGGCTGTGTGCGCACCAAAAACAAGGTTGCGCCCGGCATAGGGCAGCAACAGCTCGAACAGTGTGGCGGCGCGCACCGTGTCGCCAAGCCAGACGCAAACTTCGGTCAGGTAAGCCAGGCTGGCGGCCCGAATCGCGTCATGGGCCATGGCGGCAAAGCCACTGGCAGCGAGGCTTTCGAATACGGCGCTGGCTTCTTCGCGGGCCCCGAGTTCACAGTGCAGCACGGCCAAGCCCGGTTGCCAAGCCCCGCCTGGCGCTGCATTGACGAGAAACTGCGTGAGCACAGGTGCCAGCTCACCCAGCCGGCCCTGGTGGCGGCTCAGCGTGAACATCTGCACCCCGAAAATGCCAGCCGCATTGGCGCGGTCAAAGCGCTGACCGCAGCGCAGTGCCTGCAACGCCAGCGCTTCGGCCTCGGCAAAGCGCCCCTCGTGCGTGGCGATCATCGCCAGCGCGGTCAGCGCCACGGCCTGGTTGAAGGGCTCGCGCATGGACTCCCCGGTGACAAGATGCAAGCGTGCGGTGGCGGTGGCGGCCACCGTGTCACCCGACTCCATCAGGTCCCCGGTATGCCAGCCCGAGAGGTAAGGCACCAGCCATTGCGGCTGGCCGACGCGCTGCACGAGGTCTGTCGCCTCGCGTGCGGCTTCGATGCGCAGCGCCAGTTGCTCGGGAAACCAGCGTCCGGGCAGGATGGCGCACAAGGCCCGGAACAGCATCAGCGGGTCGCCCAGCCCGCGCGCGCTGGCAACCGCCTGCCGGAACACCGTCTTGGCCGCGTCCGGTTGGTTGGAGAACAGCATGGCCTGGCATAAAGCCGTCAGCAGCGCCGTGCGGCCGCGCACGTCGGACGGCGCTGCCCGCGCCAGCGCCTCGCGGATCAGCACCACGGCTTGCGAACCCTCGCTGCCCAGGCGCCACTGCGCGTCACCAAACCCGATCGCCGCGCGCGCCAGCAGTGCCGCATCGTCCAGACGGCGCGCAAAGCCGGCCGCCTGCATGAAGGTGGCAAGCGCCAATTCACTGGCTCCGGCGCTGTTCTGGGCATTGCCCAGGCCCAGCAGCAGGCCGCAGCGCCGGGCGTCGGCGGCAGGTCCCGCCGGCAGCAAATCGCAAGCCCGCAGGTAATGCCGCGCCGCCTCTTCGTGGGCCTGCATTGCCGCCGCGCGCTCGGCGGCCCGGCTGGCGTATTCGATGGCCTTGGTGACGTCTCCGGCCGCGTGAAAGTGGTGCGCCAGCGCGGACAGCCAGGGCGTCAGGTCGCCCTCGTACTGGGCCTCAAACGCCTGCCCGATGCGCTGGTGCCAGCGCGCCCGCTGCGGGGCGGGCAACTCGTCATACAAGGTGTCGCGCACCAGCGCATGCGCAAACTGGTAACTGCCGGGTTCCGCCAGGGCATCGATCAGGCTGGCTGCCCGGGCCTCGGTCAGGGCAGCCAGGCAGACCTCTTCGGTCAGGTCTGCCAGCACCCGCGCCAGCAGCTCAAACCGAAACTCGCGGCCGAACACTCCGGCATGCTGGAGCACACGCAGGCACGAGGGGCTCAGGCGATTCAAGCGCACGCCGATGACTGCGCGAACCCCTTTGGGAACCACCCGCACGCCGTGACCGGCCGGCAGCCCGGCCGGGGCACGAGGCTGATGGCGGTCGAGCACCAGTTCCGTCAGGAACAAGGGGTGGCCCTCGGTCTGCTCGTGCAGCACGACGGCCAGCCCGGCCGGGGCGGTAGCGTCAACCGTGGCGACAAAGCGGGCGGTCTCGGCCGGGCTGAATCCGCCCAACAGAAAACGCTGCACCGCAGCATGCCGATGCAGCTCCGCCAGGGTGTCCGACAGCGGGTGCTCCCGCGTTACCTCCGCATCGCGGTAAGTGCCAAGCAACAACAGGCGGCTGGCACCGACCTCGGCGATGATGAATTCGAGCAGGCGCAATGACGGCACATCAGCCCGGTGCAAGTCGTCGATCACCAGCAAGATCGGCTGGCGTGCGGCAGCGCGACGCCAGAAGCCGGCAATGGCATCAAAAAACCGGAAGCGCGCCTTGGCCGGATCAGTCTCAAGCAGCGCCGGCCTGGCAGCGCCAAGATGGCCAAGCTGCTCTGGGTCCAACGCGGCCACATAGGCAGCGGCTGCGCCAAGGGTATCGCCAAGCACGTC
>JAABQI010000234.1 GCA_011391545.1 Rhodoferax sp. | reverse complement strand
CCGATGTACACCTATGCGCACCCGATCGAAGACGCGCTGGAGCAGATCACCCACAGCATCTGCACGCTCGAATTCGAAGACCAGCGCCCGTTTTACGACTGGCTGATGGCGCGGCTGATCGAAGGCGATCTGCTGGCCAGCCCGCCGCCGCACCAGTACGAGTTTGCCCGACTCAACCTGACCTATGTGATTACCAGCAAGCGCAAGCTGGCGCAATTGGTGTACGACCATAAGGTAAGCGGCTGGGACGACCCGCGCATGCCAACCATCGTCGGCCTGCGCCGCCGTGGCTACACGCCTGAGAGCCTGCAACTGTTCGCCGAGCGTATCGGCGTGACCAAGAGCGACAGCTGGATCGACTATTCCACTCTGGAAGGCTGCCTGCGCGAAGACCTGGAACTCAAGGCCCACCGCGGCATGGCCGTGCTGAACCCGGTCAAGCTGGTGCTGACCAACTGGGACGAGGTATTTGCGCCCGGCCACCTGGAGCCCTGCAGCCAGCCTGCCCTGCCGCATCCGCCGGAAGGTATGGAGCCACCATCCGCGCGCCACTTCTCACTAGGAAAAGAAGTCTGGATTGACCGGGAAGATTTTGAAGAAGTGCCACCCAAGGGTTACAAGCGTTTGTTCCCTGGCAACAAGGTGCGACTCAAAGGTGGCTACGTGATCGAATGCACCGGCTGCAGCAAAGACGCGAACGGACAGATTACCGAAGTGCTGGCCACCGTGGTGCCCGACACCAAGAGCGGCACGCCCGGCAGCGAAACCGTCAAGGTCAAGGCCGCCATCACCTGGGTCGGCGTGGCCAACGGCGTGAACGCCGAAGTGCGCCTGTACGACCGCCTGTTCTTGGACGCCCAGCCCGACGCGGGTGGCAAAGACTTCATCGAGAGCCTGAACCCGAGCAGCCTGAAAGTGATCACGGCAATCGTCGAGCCATCACTGGCGAATGCGCTGCCCGATCAGAAGTTTCAGTTTGAACGGCACGGGTATTTTGTGGCTGATCGGGTGGACCATGTCACTGGTTCAAAACCCGTGTTTAATCTGGCGGTGGGGTTGAAGGACAGTTGGGGGAAGTAAGTCCACCATTAGTAAAAGTCTATGATCAGCACAGCGCTATAGTTGTCCCCAGATCGGCCACATCTATTTTGGAGCATCCCATGACCCTTGCCGCTGAAGCCCTGTGCGCCCAAGTCGTTCAGTTGCCACCCGAAGAACGCATGCAGGTGGTGGAGCGCATTTTGGACAGTCTGGACGAGCCTGATGCGTCGCTGGACGCTCTTTGGGCCAAGGAGGCGGAGCACCGGCTAACGGCCTATCGACGCGGAGAGATGCGGGCGGTCAGCTTGTCCGAAGTGATCGCCAAGTACCAAGTCAACAAATCCACATGAACATTCGCCTGCTTGAGCCCGCACAAGCAGAACTTGACGAGGCAATTGCCTGGTATGCGGAGCAAGCTCCAGGCCTGGGTGATGCGTTTCTGATTGAAGCGCTGAAGAGCATCAAACTGATTGAGCAATTTCCACAGGCGTGGCACCCACTTACACCCCAAATCCGCCGTTGCCGACTCAAGCGTTTCCCCTACAGCGTGGTGTACACATTGGATGGCAGCGAAATTCTGGTGTTGGCCGTGGCGCACCAACACCGCAAGCCCAACTATTGGCGCTCAAGGCTTGGCTAAAGCTAACGATTACTATTTCAATCGCCAGGCTTTTGACAAGCCAAGCTGACCTGACCCACCCCCACACGCAGCATTTTTCGCCGTCAATCGGCAAACGGTGAGGTGCACCACTGCTGTTCACAGGGCACACCGTCATGGTTGCCGTCCATCTCCATACCGGGGCAGTTTTGCAGAAAGAATGTGGCTTCTTTGCACGACGTCATCTGCGAGCAGTGTTTGCGCCCATCGCAGTTAAAGCTGCTTGGCTCCGGCAATTGGGCGGCAGGTTGCGACGTCGCTTCGATCTGCACCGCCCGGTTCGCATAGCGGCTATAGCCGTACCATGCCAATGCAGCCAGTAAGACCAGCGTTATCAATTTGCCTGGCCACGAAGACGTTTTTGGAGCTCGGCTCAAATGCCTTGCGCTGGTGACATGGGTTCTGGACGAATTTGCTGCGGCAGACTGTGAAGCCCCGGCGCGCCGAACTCGCACAGCATGCTTTTTGCCTTTGCCGTCTGGCTCTACCTCAAAGCTGAGTAGCTCGCCCTCCAAGGGCAGTTGACCGTCGCGCGGAAAGGCGGAGATATGCACAAAAATGTCTTGCCCGCTGTCGTTCGCCACAATGAAGCCAAAGCC
>JAABQI010000233.1 GCA_011391545.1 Rhodoferax sp. | reverse complement strand
ACGCCGGTGCTGCACAAAGCTGGCCAAACGTTTGGCCAGCATCGGAAAGATGCCCAATAGAACGAACGAAAGCAGCAAGCCCGGCGACAAGATGCCCGACAAGCTGGTGATTTGGGCCAGTTGGGTGCCGGCATTCACATACACCAGCGTGGCCGCCAGCATGCCCAACTGGCTGACCCAGTAATAGCTGACTGTTTTGATCGGGGTCAGCCCCATCAGCAGATTCACCAGAAAAAACGGGAACAGCGGCACCAGCCGCAACGTGAACAGGTACATCGGCCCGTCTTTGGCCATGCCTTCGTTGATGGCTTTCAGGCGATTGCCAAAACGCGCCTGAACCAGGTCGCGCAACAAAAAGCGCGAGGCCAGAAACGCCAGCGTGGCGCCGATGCTCGACGCAAAAGACACCAGCAGCGTGCCGCCGACCAGGCCAAACAGCGCACCGCCGGCCAGCGTCATGATCACCGCGCCGGGCAGGGAGAGCGCGGTCACCAGCACATAGCCGGCAAAGTACACCCCGGCCACCAGCACCGGCGACTGGGCGCGCAGGGTTTTGATCTGGTCCAGGCCGGACTTGAGACCATCGAGCGTCAGCGCCTGGTTCAGGTCGAAGGCAAAAAACGCCAGCACCAGCGCCACGACGAACAAAAGAACCGCTATTTTTTTCATGAAAGACCCAAACGATGACGATCCGCAGACCGTGACAACCACGCCACAGACACCAACATTGTCGCCAGCATCCCGCATTTCTTACAGGCTGATCTGCTATCGTGGCTGCAGGAGCCTATTTATAGGGAGGAAAAAATGATCCCGATCAAGACTGAATCCGCAT
The DNA here is from genome assembly GCA_011391545.1 of Rhodoferax sp. Lineage (GTDB taxonomy): Bacteria > Pseudomonadota > Gammaproteobacteria > Burkholderiales > Burkholderiaceae_C > Rhodoferax. The sequence continues at coordinate 1,503 of JAABQI010000233.1, read as the reverse complement.
GGCGCGGCACATCCGATTGCCGCCAGTGCAGCATCCGCATCGCGGCGCTGTTCGGGGATCTGGATGAGCAGGATTTTCACCATATTCATGCGCCCATCGACGATCTTCTGTTCCCCCAGGAGTCAACCATTTATCAGGTGGGTGCGCCCTCGCAAGGGGTTTTTACGCTGCGCACCGGCATGATCAAGCTGGTGCGCTACACGTCAGATGGATGCCAGCGCATCGTGCGGGTTCTGCGCCCTGGCGATGTGGCCGGGCTTGAAGTGCTGGCCGCTCCCCACTACGACTGTGAGGCGGTCGCCCTGACCGACGTGGCAGTGTGCCGCATCCCGCTGCAGGTGATTCGCTCGCTCGAGGGCAACAGCGAGAACCTGCACCGCAGGTTGACATCGAAATGGCGCCAGTCAGTCAAGGAAGCCGACGACTGGCTGGCCGAACTCAACTTTGGAACCAGCCGGCGCCGGGTCGCCAACCTTTTGCTCAAGATGCGAAGCTACAAGGACAGCCGGCTGACCACCCTGTTTTCACGCGAGGACATGGGCGCCATGCTCGACCTTGAGCCCGAAACCGTGAGCCGGGAAATCACCCGGCTGGTGCGTGAGGGGGTCATCGAACCGCTGGACAAAACCAAACGCGTTTACCGCGTGCTGCAACCGGAGCGCCTGCAGGCCGTCTGAGCTTAACCACGCCTTCAGGACCCAAACCCGGTCCATCCCCGACCTTGGCTCGGCGCGGACGAACCCGCTGTGGTGAACACACCACCGGCAACTGATAAATAGCCGTCGCCGGGCGATATCCCACTTGGAAAACCATTTCTGTTCGCAGAAAGGCGTCCGCTCGTCCGGAGGTTGGGAAACGAAATGAAACGGGCAGTAACGAGGCGAAAAAAAATGAAACGAAACCCGACCCGGAATTGAGAGTTATCAATTCTTCGGCATGTGGTCTTTCTAGACTGAAACTGTTTTTATAAGGACATCAGTATGTATTTACCGATCTGGCTCATTCACGACACGGTGGTGAACTGCATGCAGGTCGACAAGGCAAACCGAATCATCAATCTGACCCATTGAGGACATCATGAAACTGGATCTGAAACAAGGCAAGGCGGCTGTTGCCATCACTGTGATCGCGGTGTCTCTGGCGGCGATTGCAGGCACGCTGATGCAGCTCGACCCACCGGTCGTGGTGTCGACATTGGATGCGGCGAACAACGCCTTCAAGGCCAAGATGGGCTGGATCGCCTACAAGTCGGACGCCGGCCAGGCGCAGTACGACGTCAAGGCACAGATTCTGGTTTTCGCCGACGGTCCGGCCGGCGCGCAGAACATCTACGTGGCGCGCTCCACCGACAACGGCGCCACGTGGTCCGAAAAGGCCATCACCACTTCGGGCGGTAATCTTCTGACGATCAACGGATCGGACTTCTCGATCACCCATAACAAGCCCAATATTTATGTCGCCCCCGTTGGTGTGTTCAATGGTGCAGCCGGCGCCAACGCCCTG
>JAABQI010000232.1 GCA_011391545.1 Rhodoferax sp. | reverse complement strand
CCGAAGACGCTCGCCCAACGCAGCCAGCAGCCGCTGCTGCTGTGGAAAGATGATCGGTGATTTGCTGGGCATAATGTTCGCCATTCTAGGCAAATTCATACCTAATTGTCCAAAACAGGTTAAATTTGCATTCATCCTAAAATCCACACGCGGGCCATCATGGCCTTGCAGTCACCCCCACAGGAGTTTAAGTTGGACATCACAAAAGAAGTGCTTCGCGTTCTGGACGAAGTCCTCAGCCTGCAGGGCCGCTCGGCCACCTTTACGCGCGACACGCCCCTGCTGGGCGCTATTCCCGAGCTGGACTCCATGGCGGTGGTGACCCTGATCACCACACTTGAAGAGCAATTTGGCCTGACCATTGACGACGACGACATCGATGGCGCCACCTTTGCCACCGTGGGCTCGCTCGCCGACTTTGTCAGCGGCAAGATGGCTGCCTGAAGCCCCCCAATGTCGGTGCCACCCCAGGCGTTCTTTCTGCCGGCTGATGCGGTCGGCACCGGCCAGCGCTTTTGCCTGTACCACCCGGCAAAGGGCGGGGCAGCGGGTGATGCGCCCAAAGGCCTGGTGCTCTACATCCACCCGTTTGCCGAAGAAATGAACAAGTCGCGCCGCATGGCTGCCCTGCAGTCGCGTGCGCTGGCCCAAGCCGGCTACGCCGTGCTGCAAATTGACCTGCTGGGTTGTGGCGACAGTTCGGGCGACTTTGGCGACGCCACCTGGCAAGGCTGGGTCAGTGACGTGGTGCAGGGCTGCCAATGGCTGCGCAATCAACACCCCATCCGCAGCGACTCAAGCCAGGCGCCGCTGTGGTTATGGGGCCTGCGCGCGGGCTGCCTGCTGGCGGTTGAGGCAGCCAGCCAAATCGACGCGCCCTGCAACTTTGTGTTCTGGCAAGCCCCGGCGGCCGGCAAACCGCTGCTGCAACAATTTTTGCGCCTCAAAGTGGCGGGCGACCTGCTGGGCGGCCAGGCCAAGGGCGTGATGCAGGCCCTGCGCGACCAATTGACCAACGGCACACCAGTAGAAATTGCGGGCTACCAGTTGGCACCCAGTCTGGCCAGCGGGCTGGAACAAGCCACTCTGGCTCCACCCGCCCTCAGGCAACCGGCACAGCGCGTGGCGTGGCTTGAAGTCTCTACCCGGGAAGACGCGGCTTTCAGCCCCATCTCTAACCAAACCATCGCCCAGTGGCAGCAAGCCGGCTATGCCGTGGCCAGCCAGATCGTGAGCGGCCCGGCGTTCTGGCAAACCACCGAGATTGAGGACGCTCCGGCCTTGATCGCAGCCACCGCTGAGGCAGTGCGCTAATTTTCAGGCATGCATGGCAGTGCGGGCTGCCTCCACCAGAAAACCGCTGCGGCTCTGCCCTTTCTTTTTGGCAAACTCGTCGATGCGGGCCAGCGTCAGGCGCGGTACGGTGATGTTGATTTTTTCGGCCGGCCCCAAATATTTTTCAACCGGCACATCCACCACAGCCCACACACCGCCAGCGTAGTCGGTATTCGCCTGGTGCTGCGCCAAAGTCATGGCAAGGGGAATTTCAATGCCTTCCTCGATCAGGCCTTCCACATGCAAATCTATTGCTTCGCGCACGCTCTCCAGTGCATCGTCCAGCGTATCGCCGCCAGAAAAGCAGCCAGGCAAATCGGGCACTGTGGCACCGTAGCGCCGGCCGTCATCGGAATGAAGAACCACAATAAATTTCATATCTTTTTCCTACTTTAAGTTCTTAGCGCCACCCGGCTTGACGTTCAATGCTGTACAACGTGGGCATTGGGATGTCGCCATCTGGATGCTTGACAGTCACCAAACCTGGCTTGGCCGGATGCTTGAACTGGTGATGTGAGCCCTTCGTACATTATGCTGAACATAATGTCCAGCAAAATGGACAACTTGTTGGTCACAAGTGTATAGTTCCGGCCATGCCAGCCCATAGCCAAATCCACCGTCTTGATGAACGACAACTGCTGTCCCAAATGGGTGAGCGGATCAAGCTTGCCCGCAAACAAGCAGGGATCTCCATGGCGGATCTGGCAAAAGCTTGCGGCATTTCAAGGACCACTTTGTACGGGATCGAAGCCGGTGACCCTTCCGCCACCATGGGAACGTATTTGCGCGTTGCGTCGGCCCTGGGTCAAAGCATTGAGCTCACCGCGCTTGGCACTGGCGCAGTTCAGCAGCCGGCCGAGGGTCCGACAAACTCAACGCCTGTTTCAAGGCACCATGAGTTGCAGGACCTGCAGAGCCTTGTCATGCACGAAGAAGCCGTGCAACTCCTCAAAAAGAATCCCGAGCTGGTCTCACGGGCTTTCTCGACACTGGAACGATGGTCTTCGACCATCTACCCGCGGACCAGGCCACTGCTTGACCGCTGGAAACACAT
>JAABQI010000231.1 GCA_011391545.1 Rhodoferax sp. | reverse complement strand
GAGCGGCCGGTGGCAATGATGCAGTCAGGGCGCACTGCCTTGGCCAACTCCGGGCGGATTTCCGGTTCGGGGTTGGCCAGTGCCAGGATGATGGGCTTGTCTGCCATGGTCTTCACCATGTCTTGCGTCAGCACGCCCGCGGCCGAGCAGCCCAGAAACACGTCGGATTCATTCACGGCATCGGCCAGCGTGCGTGCGCTGGTGTCCTGCTCGAAGCGCGCCTTGGACGCGTCATAGCCGCCGGGGCGGCCTTTGTAAACCACACCCTTGGAGTCGCAAATGAACACGTTCTTCACCTGCACGCCCAGGCCGATCATCACGTTCAGGCAGGCGATGGCGGCCGCGCCGGCACCCGACACCGCCACCTTGACGTCGCCAATCTGCTTACCCACCAGTTCCAGCGCGTTGATGAGGGCGGCGCTGCTGATGATGGCGGTGCCGTGCTGGTCATCATGGAACACCGGAATGCCCATGCGCGCCTTGAGCTTTTCCTCGATGTAAAAACACTCGGGCGCCTTGATGTCTTCGAGGTTGATGCCACCCAGCGTGGGCTCGAGTGCGGCAATGATCTCGACCAGTTTGTCGGGGTCACGTTCGGCCAGTTCAATGTCGAACACATCGATGCCGGCAAATTTCTTGAACAGGCAGCCCTTGCCCTCCATCACCGGCTTGCCCGCCAGCGGGCCAATGTCGCCCAGGCCCAGCACCGCCGTGCCGTTCGTGACCACGCCCACCAGATTGCCGCGGCTGGTGTAGTCGTAGGCCAGATCCGGGTTGGCCTGGATGTCGAGGCAGGGGTAGGCCACGCCGGGCGAGTAGGCCAGTGCCAGGTCGCGCTGGTTGACCAGCGGTTTGGTGGCGTTGACGGAAATCTTGCCGCGGGTGGGAAAGCGGTGGTAGTCGCGCGAAGCGTCGCCCAGGGCTTGTTCGGCATCGGACAGTTCATGGCTCATTGATGTCTCCTTGTGAAATGGATGGCACGCACTTTACACCCGCGAGTGGGCAATTTCCTGACAGGCCTGCGCTGTTCAGGCGATGGTTGATTGATGCTTTCTTGGGGTTAACACCTGTATTTAACTCAAGACAGGTTGACTACCATATTCAACTTCACTTATTGAATTGGAGACAAACCCCATGATTCGCAGAAACCTATTTCTCACGCTCGCGATGGTTGCCGGCACTTTGATGGCCACAGGCTGCGCCACCGCACCGGCAGCGCCCAAGCCCCGCATCGTGATGCAGGTCAGCGACGGCGATGCCGCCAAGTGGAACCTGGCGCTGAACGTTGCCAGCAACGCGCAAAAAGAGCTGGGTGCCGACAAGGTTGATGTTGAAATGGTGGCCTTTGGCCCGGGTATTGGCATGCTCAAGTTTGATGCCGTCACGGCCAATCGGGTCAATGACGCGATCAAATCAGGCGTCAAGGTGGTGGCCTGCGAAAACACCATGGGCGCCCAGAAACTCGTCAAGGCCGACATGAACCAGGCCATCAGCTACGTGCCCGCCGGTGTCATCGAGATCATGAACCGGCAGAACGAGGGCTGGGCTTACGTCCGGCCCTGATCTATTGCGCGGCCCAGCCGCCGTCCATGTTCCAGGCCACGCCGCGCACGTTGTTGCCGGCGGGCGAGCAAAAGAACACCGCCAGCGCGCCCAGTTCTTCGGGCGTGGTGAACTGCAGTGACGGTTCCTTTTCGCCCAGCAGCAGTTTTTTCGCCTCGTCATTGGACAAACCGAGTGCGGCGGCCTTGGCATCCACCTGTTTTTGCACCAGGGGCGTCAGCACCCAGCCCGGGCAGATGGCGTTGCAGGTGACGCCGGTGGTGGCGTTCTCCAGCGCGGTCACCTTGGTCAGGCCGACCACGCCGTGCTTGGCCGTGACATAAGCCGATTTTTCAGCCGAAGCCACCAGCCCATGCACCGACGCCACGTTGATGATGCGGCCCCAGCCCGCCGCCTGCATGGCCGGCAGCGCCAGACGGGTGGCGTGGAAGGCGCTGCTCATGTTGATGGCGATGATGGCGTCCCAGCGCTCTGCGGGGAAGTTCTCGATGCGTGCCACATGCTGGATGCCGGCGTTGTTGACCAGAATATCGACCCTGCCGAACTCTTCGGCGGCATAGGCCATCATGGCCGCAATCTCGTCGGGCTTGCTCATGTCGGCGCCGTGGTAGCCCACCTTGACGCCCAGTGCCAGGATTTCTGCCTTGGGGCCCTCGACATCGCCAAAACCGTTCATGACGATGTTGGCACCCTGGGCGGCAAGGGCCTTGGCAATGCCCAGACCAATGCCACTGGTGGAGCCTGTGACGAGCGCTGTTTTGCCTTTGAGCATGGGGTATTTCTCCGGAAAAAAATGATTGAATGGATCAGGCCTGGATGATATGAACCTGAGTTTGAATTAGG
>JAABQI010000230.1 GCA_011391545.1 Rhodoferax sp. | reverse complement strand
GGGCGGCAGAGCGTTCTGCGCAGGTAAAAGGAGGAGCCCGCAGGGCGGGGGACACGCAGCAGAACGCTCTGCCGCCCAGGCTTCCAGCGCAGTGGCTGCCAAAGCCAACCGCTGTGCGGGTTCAGTTCTCGGAGTCACACAAGGCATGACTGAGCAACAAGCCCGCGAAGAAATATGCCGCATTGGCCGCAGCCTGTTTGAGCGCGGCTACGTGCATGCCACCGCCGGCAACATCAGCGTGCGGCTGGACGATTCGGAGGGCGGTGGCTTTTTGATCACGCCGACCGATGCCTGCCTGGGGTATTTGCAGCCCGCTCGTCTGGCGCGGCTCAATGCCCAAGCCCAGCAGCTCAGCGGCGACAAGGCCAGCAAGACCATAGCGCTGCACACCCAGATTTACCGTGCAGCCAGCGCCTTCGATGCGCAGACACGCTGTGTCATCCATACGCACAGTACGCACTGCGTGGCGCTCACGCTGTGTTCGCGCCAGCCCGAGACAGCCGAGTTGCTGCCGGCCCTCACGCCGTATTTTGTGATGAAGGTCGGCCATGTGCCCCTCATCAGCTACCACCGTCCCGGCGACCCGCAAGCCGCGCACTTGGTGGCCGACACCATCACCCGCTATGGCGAAGCCGGAACGCCGATCCGTGCGGTCATGCTGGCGCGCCTGGGACCCAACGTCTGGCACGACTCGCCTGCCGCTGCCATGGCGACCCTGGAAGAACTTGAAGAAACCGCCCGGCTGATGTGCCTGAGCGCTGACGCGCCCGAGCCACTGGCCGATTCCCAAATCAACGAACTGCGCCAAACCTTCGGCGCCCGATGGTGACCCCCATGCCCAAATTTGCTGCCAACCTGTCCATGCTCTACCAGGAACACGCGTTTCTCGACCGTTTTGATGCCGCCGCCAAAGACGGTTTCAAGGCCGTGGAATATCTGTTTCCCTACGCCTTTGCCAAGGAAGACATTGCCGCCCGCCTGAAGGCCAATGGCCTGCAGCAGGTGCTGTTCAACGCACCCCCGGGCGACTGGGATGCGGGTGAGCGCGGCCTGGCCTGCCTGCCGGGTCGCGAGGAAGAGTTTCGCGGCGGCATGACCAAAGCACTTGACTACGCGGCCACGCTGGGTTGCCCGCGCGTTCATGTGATGGCTGGCCTGCTGCCCGCTGGCGCCGCGCACGAGGCGCTTTACTCCACCTACATTGCCAACCTTCGCTGGGCGGCGCAGGCGGCAGCCAAGCAGGGTGTGGATGTGCTGATCGAACCCATCAACACCCGTGACATCCCCGGCTTTTACCTGAACCGCCAGGACGTGGCACACGCTGTGCTGGCCGACGTCGGCGAGCCCAACCTCAAGGTGCAGATGGACCTGTACCACTGCCAGATCGTTGAAGGCGACCTGGCCATGAAAATTCGCAAGTACCTGCCCACCGGCAGGGTCGGCCACATCCAGATTGCCGGGGTGCCGCAGCGCAATGAGCCTGATCTGGGTGAGATCAACCACAGCTATTTGTTTGCCCTGCTCGACGAGTTGGGTTACAGCGGCTGGATTGGCTGCGAGTACCGTCCCGCCAATACCCAGGCAGGCGGTACATCGGCTGGGCTGGGCTGGCTCAAAGCCTATTTGTGAGCGCGACGCTACCGTCTCTGCCCCGGAGTTGTCATGCCGGGCTCGACCCGGCATCGATGAAGTTCGGGATGCATGGATTGCGGGTCAAGCCCGCAATGACAGAACAGAAGCAGTTATGACGGACGTCACCTCTATTTATCCAACAGAGAAATAACATGACAAATCTATCTAGTCCCCTCACGATCGGTTTCATCGGCCTGGGCATGATGGGCCGCGGCATGGCCGGCCATGTGCTGGCCAAGGGGCTCGCGGCCGGGCTGCTGGTGCGCTCGGAAGAGGGCGCGGAACGCTGCGCCGAGTTGTTGGCCGCGGGCGCCCACAGCCTGGCCACGTCTGCTGAGGTTGCGGCCATGGCCGATGTGCTGATCATCTGTGTCACCGGCTCGCCCGAGGTTGAGGAAGTGGTGCTGGGTAAGCACGGCGTGCTGGAAGGCATCCGGCCCGGCTCAGTGGTGGTGGACTGCTCCACCTCGCAGCCCGACTCCACGCGCCACTTGGCGGCCGCCGTTGCCGCCAAAGGCGCGCTGTTTTTGGACGCCGCCCTGACGGGCACACCCAAACATGCCGAGGAGGGCCAGCTCAACCTGCTCGTGGGCGGCGACCCGGCCGTGCTGGAGCGTGTGCGCCCGGTGTTTGAGTGCTTTGCCAAGAACATTTTTTATTGTGGCGCGGTGGGCGCCGGGCACACCACCAAGCTCTTGCACCAGTTTGTCGTGCTGGGCAACGCCGCCATTCTGGCCGAGGCGTTTTCCTGCGCCAGCAAGACCGGCGTTGATCTGGCTGTCCTGTGTGATGTGATTGATTCCGGCGGCGCCAAAGATCGGAAGAG
>JAABQI010000229.1 GCA_011391545.1 Rhodoferax sp. | reverse complement strand
TGATCGCGCTGGGGCGACGATGGATTGTGTGCTTGAAGCCATGGATACCGTGACTCTGTCCGCAGCCCTGAAGCCGTTCATCACGAAAGATGTCGTGCTTTGCACCGATGGTAGCAAAGCGCTTGCCGGCGCGGCACGAGACTTGGGCGTCGAACATCACGCAGTCAACCTGTCGGCCGGCATCCGCGTCGACGGCGCCTGGCACGTGCAGAACGTTAATGCGTATCACAGCCGACTTAAAGCTTGGGTGCAGAGGTTTCGCGGCGTGGCAACCCGCTACCTGCCCAGCTACCTCGGATGGTTCCGCGCCCTTGACCGCAAACACGGTAACGGCCCGAAACCCCATCAGTGGCTTGCGTTGGCCATCGGCGACACTACCTAACAGCATGATTTGCGAACACAGCCTTAACCAAACAGCCACCCGAGTTCGACAGTTAAACGTGTAAGTAATTGATTGTTATGAGCCGTGGTTCAAAAACGTGTACTACAAAAGGGAAAGTTGCTGTGGCTGATCTGGTTTTTTCAGGTTCAAAGCGGCGAATACGCGGTTGTGAATCTCGGAGATTCGAGAAATGCCGTGAATGGGTTTGTCGGCATGGTTGATACGAATCTGGTGATGCTGAAGCCGTTGCAGTTCCGCCAGCGCCCGCTCCGGCGACAGGTCGCTGTCGGCCGCCTTCAGGCGTTGGCGCATGATGCGATAGAGAATCAGCGCAATGAAACAAATACTGGCGTGTGCCTTGATACGCTCCGGCAAGCGGTGATACACCGGACCGATTTCAATCTCGGATTTCAACACCCGGAAACCACGCTCAATGTCAGCCAGCGACTTGTAACGGTCGACGACGCTTTTCGGCGACAAATCAGGCGTGTTGGTGACGAGCAGCAATTTACCGTCCATCAATTCTGCCAGCCCCAGTGCATCGTGATCGATCTCATAGGCAAAGAGCTCATTCTTCAGATCAACGCGAAAGATGTGCGCCAAGCGTGCATCTTTCACGGCGTGATACAGACGCGCCTTGGCGCCACTGTCAGAGAGTTTCTTGCCACGCACTTTGACGCCGGCATCCTGCGCATCAAGCTTGCCCACCCAAGCGGCAGCTTGCTCTTCCAGACCCTGAATCCGTTCCCGACGCAGGGTTTGCGCTTCGCTGGCAACCAGCGGGTTGTGCGCAATGACCAGACGCAGCCCCCGCCAAGGCAATTCGCCGACCACTTCCTGCTCGGCTGCCTGGTATTGCTCATGGAAGGGGCGCAGCAAGTCAATAAACTCGCTGTAACGCCGCCCAGGAACAGCCAGCACAAATTCCAATGCTTCACCGCTGTCGAGCCGAATCTCAGCCAAGGCATCGAGATTGTCGAGCGACAGCAAGCCCCGATCAGCCACCAGCACCACGCGGCGAATCGAGGGAAAGCGCGCCAGCACGGCTTTCAGCGTTGGCAACAAGGTAGGCGATTCCGCCGTGTTGCCAGCAAACACCTCATGGTAAATCGGCAAACCATCGCCGGTTTGCACGACCCCCAGCATGAACTGGCGGGCTATCAAGCCTTCCTTAGCCATGCCGAAGCGACGCACATCGTCTTCCTGCGTCGAATGCCCTTCGGCGCAAATAGTCGTCATGTCGTAGAAGACGACCGACAGTTCCTGATCAATCAACGGTCGCAGCAAGCCCGCGACCACCGCATCGACTTCGGGCTGATGATCCATCAAGGCATCCATACTGCGCAGCAGATGCTGATGGGTGATCGAGTCGGTATCAATGCCTGGCATAGCGACCGTTTCCAGCCAGCGCAGCATACCCAGCTTCGATTCCGGATCACAGAGACGGTTGAAGACCATGACGCGGATCAGTGCTTCAACATCCATGGTATGCCGCGTTTTGCGGAATACCCGGCGCAACTCACCGAAGCCTATCGTTGCCCACAATTCGTTGAGTGCCCAGACATTCCCCAAGGCACGCGCCGATTCGAATTCAACGGGGGGGACTGGGCCATTCAGAAAGTCCGGGCGGCCAGTGACTTTCAAGAGGCCAGAGATGACGGAATCGAGGCTATCGGTCAGTTGATCGAGGCGACCGAGGGTCACCAAGGTGCGATGCCTGGATTTACCAGCCTCGTCGCGAAAAGCCTCAACGAGCTGGAGATATTGGCGGGGACCGGAGCGGGTGATCTTCAGATACATGCCGCGACTTTATCAGTCGATAAGACCTTGTCAAATATGACTGAATATAACTAAAACGTGCCACTACACAGCTTTTTTAGAAAACCGCCCGAAACCCGCATGGTTACGTGGGCAACCTATCAAAAACCGCCGTTTTTGGCCTTGAACTGTCGAACTCGGGCAGCCAGTCGGTGTATAGATCTGAGAATGTTTAGCCCTGATCAATCGACGCCGCGCAGACTGGTCACACTGAACTGAGCAGCAACACTCATTATGTTCGGGGGAGGTTTAGTCGCAG
>JAABQI010000228.1 GCA_011391545.1 Rhodoferax sp. | reverse complement strand
CTCTTACGATCTAATCGCTGGCACCACCTGCGGGCAGCGCTATTTGCAAAATGCGCACATTCACCTTGCTCTTGAACACGGCCAGCGCCTCGGGCGTGAAGCTGGGCGCCATCAGCACCTCGATGAATTGCTTGGACATTTGCAGCGCCGCGCGCTCATCGAGCGGGCAGTTGAGAGCGATGATGCCGCCGAAGGCTGACGTCGGGTCGGTCTGAAAGGCCTTGCTGTAGGCCTCCAGCGAGTCGGCACCCACGGCCACGCCGCAGGGATTGGCGTGCTTGACGATGACGCAGGCCGGCGTGTCAAAACTCTTGACGCATTCCCAGGCGGCATCGGCGTCGGCGATGTTGTTGTAGCTGAGCTCCTTGCCCTGCAACTGCACGGCACTCACCAGCGAGCCCGGAGCCGGGTAAAGGTCGCGGTAAAAGGCGGCGCTCTGGTGCGGGTTTTCGCCGTAGCGCAGATCCTGCAGCTTGATAAAGTTGGCGTTGCTTTGTCCCGAAAACAGGCTGCGCGCCGGGGTGCTGGCGCCTTCTTCGAACGTGATCGACGAAAAATAATTGCTGATGGCGCCGTCGTACTGGCTGATGCGGTTGAACGCCGCCACCGACAGGGTGAATTTGGTTTTCAACGTCAAACCACCGTCTTTCAACTCGGCCAGCACTTGCGCATATTGGCTGGCATCGGTCAGCACCGCCACGTCTTTCCAGTTTTTGGCGGCACTGCGCACCATCGCCGGGCCGCCGATGTCGATGTTCTCGATGGCGTCTTCGAGCGTGCAACCAGCCTTGGCCACGGTGGCCTCGAACGGGTACAGGTTGACCACCAGCAGGTCGATGGTGTCGATGGCGTGGGCCTTGAGAGCGGCCAGGTGCTCGGGCACGTCGCGGCGGGCCAGCAGGCCACCGTGCACCTTGGGGTGCAGGGTCTTGACACGACCGTCAAGCATCTCGGGGAAACCGGTGACTTCGGCGACCTCGGTCACGGGCAGGCCCTGGTCGGCCAGCAATTTGGCGGTGCCGCCGGTGGACAGCAGCTTGATGCCAAGCGCGTGCAGGGCCTGGGCAAATTCAACAATGCCGGTTTTGTCCGAGACAGAAATTAAAGCGTTCATGGAAATGAAGTGATTGAGTTAATAAAAGATTCAAGAATCCGTCATTGCGAGCGTAGCGCGGCAATCCAGGCTTCATGGACTGCCGCGGCCTGCGGCCTCGCAGTGACAGTGGCAAGCTCGCGATGACGTCGCGGGCTTAATCGATGAGCTTGTGCTCCAGCAGTTTCTTGCGCAGGGTGTTGCGGTTCAGCCCGAGGTATTGCGCGGCTTTGGACTGGTTGTTGTCAGCGCGCTGCATCACCACTTCGAGCAGGGGTTTTTCCACCACGGCCAGCAGCATGTCGTACATGCCATTGGGCTCGCTGTGGCCTAAATCGGTCAGGTAATTCTCTAAATTGCTGCGTACACAATCTGCAATATGCAGGGGTTTCATTGAAGGGTCTCCATATTTTTATTGAGGTCGAGATCAAGTTTTTGCATCTGGCGCGCCGGCTGGGGCAGGCGGTCCGTGCGCGTGTTTAGTTCGTCAAAGAAGTCCGCCACCGCAGCCCACTGCGTCTGGCAATCCGGCAGCGTGTTCATGTGGGTCCGAAAGGCCTCGCCACCGGGCAATTCCCGCACATACCAGCCAATGTGTTTGCGCGCGCTGAGTACGCCGATAAATTCGCCGTACAGGCTGTAATGGTCTTGCAGATGGGCCAGCAGAAGGTGCTTGACTTCGGCCACCAGCGGCGGCGCCAACTGCTCGCCAGTGGCCAGGAAATGCGTGATTTCCCGAAAAATCCAGGGCCGCCCCTGCGCGGCGCGGCCAATCATCACGGCGTCGGCGCCGGTGGCCGCCAGCACGTCGCGCGCTTTCTCAGAACTGTCGATGTCGCCATTGGCCACCACGGGAATGTGCAGCGCCGCTTTCACCGCCGCGATGGTGTCGTACTCGGCCTGTCCGCGGTAGCCCTGCTCGCGCGTGCGGCCATGCACGGTCACCATCTGCACGCCGGCCGACTCGGCCGCCTGGGCCAATCGAACCGCATTTTTGGCAGTGCTGCACCAGCCGGTGCGCATCTTGAGGGTCACCGGCACACCGAACGGGGCGCAGGCCTGCACCACCGCCGACACAATGCTGATGGCCAGTGTCTCGTCCTGCATCAGCGCGGAGCCGGCCCATTTGTTGCACACTTTTTTGGCCGGGCAGCCCATGTTGATGTCGATGATCTGGGCGCCCCGGTCGATGTTGTAGCGTGCTGCATCGGCCATCATGGGCGCGTCGGTGCCGGCAATCTGCACGGCGATGGGGCCGGGTTCACCGTCGTGGTTGGCGCGCCGCGAGGTCTTGAGTGAACGCATCAAATCGGGCCGACTGGTCACCATTTCGCTCACCGCGTAGCCCGCGCCGAGCCGTTTGCACAA
>JAABQI010000227.1 GCA_011391545.1 Rhodoferax sp. | reverse complement strand
CGACGCTGCAGGACTTCGAGCGCGATTTCCCCTCACTGTGCTTCGCGCTGGCCACCGGCGTGGGCAAGACGCGGCTGATGGGCGCGTTTATCAGCTACCTGTTTCAGGCCCACGGTTGTTGATGCCGACTGAAAACTGACCCACTTTTGGAGGTTGTGCCGACCCAAAATTGACCCAGGTGTTTTACTAGCCCTGCCTACTTTTTAGGCAGGGGCAACAAAGGTGATCACCATGGAAATGTTTGGGAAAGTAAAGCGGATGTACGCACGCGACAAGAAGTCGCTGCGCGAGATAGCCCGCAGCACGGGGCTGTCGCGAAACACGATTCGCAAATGGGTACTTGAGTCAAAAGAAGGCGACGAACCGGAGTACCGGCGCAAAGAGGCACCCGGCAAGCTCGATGCCTTTCACGAAGCGCTGGAACTCGCGCTCAAAGCCGATGCGTTGCGCGCGAAACAATACCGGCGCACAGCCAAGGCGCTATTTGGGCAGATCACGAAGGAGGGCTACACGGGCGGCTACAGCCGCGTCACGGACTTCATTCGAGAGTGGCGCGAGCACAAAGGCAAGGCGCCCCGTGCTTTTGTGCCCCTGAGCTTTGCGTTGGGTGAGGCGTTCCAGTTTGACTGGAGCACCGAAGGCTTGATGGTCGGTGGCATCTACTACAACAAACTGCAACTCTCCCACCTCAAGCTGTGTGCCAGCCGGGCGTTCTGGCTGGTGGCTTACCCCAGCCAGGGCCATGAAATGCTGTTTGACGCCCACACCCGGTCGTTTGAGGCGCTGGGCGGCGTGCCGGGCCGTGGCATCTACGACAACATGAAAACGGCCGTCGACAAGGTCAAGCCCGGCAAGGAGCGAGTTGTCAATGCCCGTTTTACAGCCATGTGCGCGCACTACCTGTTCGATGCCGATTTCTGCAACGTCGCCAGTGGCTGGGAGAAAGGCGTGGTGGAGAAAAACGTGCAGGACAGCCGCAGGCGAATCTGGCTGGATGCCCAAAAGCTCAAGTGGAGTTCCTTCGATGAACTCAACGCCTGGCTGGGCCAGCGCTGCCTGGATTGCTGGAACGAACTGCGCCACCCTGAGTTCAGCCAATTCAGCGTACTGGAGATGCTCGAACAGGAGCGCCTTGAGATGATGCCGATGCCGACCGTGTTTGACGGCTATGTGGAGAAGTCAGCCAAGGTGTCGAGCACCTGCTTGGTCAGTGTGGACCGCAATCGTTATTCGGCGCCCTGTGAATGGGCTGGCCACCGAGTCAGCACCCGGCTCTATCCAACCCGCGTCTGCGTGGTCGCCGGTGACGCGGTGGTCGCCAGCCACGAACGCGCATCAGACCGCGGGCATACCCGCTACGACTGGCAGCACTACATCGCGCTGGTGCAACGCAAACCTGGGGCGCTGCGCAACGGCGCCCCCTTTGCCGACATGCCAGAGCCACTGCAGCGACTGCGCCAGGGCTTGATGAGACACCCGGGTGGCGACCGTGTGATGGCGCAGGTGCTCGCTGCCGTTCCCGCAGCGGGGCTGGTGGCGGTCTTGGTGGCCGTCGAACTGGTGGTTGAATCCGGCGCGCTCAGTGCCGAGCATGTTCTCAACGTATTGGCCAGACTCAATGCCAAACCAACGCCGCAATCTGTCGAGACCGCTTTGGAACTCAAGGAGCCACCGTTGGCCAATACCAGCCGCTACGACAGCTTGCGGGACGCGGTGGGTGATGTCCGGGCACAGGAGATCAGCCATGCGTCGTGATGTCACCACCGAACTCAAGGAACTGCGCCTGTATGGCATGGTAGGCGCCTGGACGGATTTGACAGCCCAGGGGGATGCGGCAACAGCTTCCTCCAAATGGCTGATCGAACACTTGCTGCAAGCCGAACACACTGACCGGGCCATGCGCTCAGTCAGTCATCAACTCAAGGCGGCCAAGTTCCCTATCCATCGTGACCTGGCCAGGTTTGACTTCGCAGCCAGCAGTGTGGATGAAGACTTGGTCAAGACGCTGGCGACGATGGCCTTTACTGGCACCGCGCAGAACGTGGTGTTCATTGGCGGGCCTGGCACCGGCAAGACCCATCTGGCAACGGCCATTGGGGTCTGCGGCATTACAGCCAAGGGCTCTCGGGTACGGTTCTATTCCACCGTTGATCTGGTCAACCAGCTTGAGCAGGAGAAAGCTCAGGGCAAGGCCGGTCGCATTGCCGCGTCTTTGCTGCGCGTGGATCTGGTGATCTTGGATGAGTTGGGGTACTTGCCGTTTAGCCAGGCCGGTGGAGCCTTGCTGTTTCATCTGCTGTCCAGGCTGTACGAGCACACCAGCGTGGTGATCACCACCAACCTGAGTTTCTCGGAATGGTCCAGCGTGTTTGTGGATGCCAAGATGACCACGGCGCTGCTGGATCGGCTCACCCATCATTGCCACATCGTGGAGACCGGCAACGAGTCGTATCGGTTTGCGCACAGCACATTG
>JAABQI010000237.1 GCA_011391545.1 Rhodoferax sp. | reverse complement strand
CGCGTCACTGAGGTAGCTGACAAAAGCCTTGACGCGAGTTGCAGTTTGTAGCCTTTGGGGGTAAATCGCATAGATATCGGCGGGCGGCGTCTGCCAGTTTTCGAGCACCAGCTTGAGTCGACCGCTGTGCAGGTATTTTGCAATGTCCCATTCGGAGCGCATCAGGATGCCATGACCATCGAGCGCCCAACTCAGGGCCGTTTCACCATCATTGCTGCTGAGCGTTCCGCGCACCTTGACGGTTTGGCTCTGCTGGCCAGAGCGCAGGTGCCAGATGCCGTAGGCTTCGTCGCCTTGACGAATGCCGATGCAGTCGTGTTGCGCCAGTTCAGCCGGATTGCGCGGTGTTCCCCGTTGATTCAGATAAGCCGGTGAGGCACATAAAAGCCTCCGGTTGCTGGCAATGCGTTTGGCGATGACCCGAGCATCGGGTGGCTCCCCAAAGCGGATGCAGACATCATAGGCATCGTCGCTCAACGCGGGCGGGTTGACCGTCAGCTGCAACTGCACCTGAACCTCAGGGAACAGTTTGATGAAACTGGAAATGATCGGCGAAATGTGACTGCGCCCGAATCCCATCGTGGCGTTCACGCGCAACAGCCCCTTGGGCGCGGCAATGGCGCTGCCAATCAGGTGCTCCATGTCGTCAATTTCGACGAGTATCCGGCGCGCATGTTCAAGGTACAGTTCACCCTCTGCGGTAAGGCTGACCCGGCGCGTCGTCCTGTTGAGCAATTGGGCGCCGAGTCTGGACTCCATTTGATTCAAGCGTTTGCTGATGGCCGGCGTGGTGATGTTGAGCTCTCTTGCCGCCGCCGAGAAGCTGCCAAGACGCGCGAGCAAGCTAAAAAAAGCCATCTCGGACGGCGCTGTGGTGGGTGATGACATTGTTGATTCAAAGTGAATAATGATGTCACTTTAACGTGGTCCATGAACCGTGGCAATGGGTAAATTACGGCCTGATCACAAACCATTCAGGAAACTTCATGAAGACATACAAGATTGCGTGCATCGCCGGCGATGGCATTGGCAAGGAAGTCATGCCCGAGGGCCTGCGCGTCTTGCAGGCCGCCAACCAGCGCTTTGCATTGGGTCTGGAATTCACCCATTTCGACTGGGCGCACTGTGACTATTACCTGGCGCACGGCAAGATGATGCCGGATGACTGGAAAGAAAAGTTGTCGGGGTTCGACGCCATTTATTTCGGTGCTGTCGGCTGGCCGGCCACGGTGCCAGACCACATTTCGCTCTGGGGCTCCCTGCTGAAGTTCCGCCGCGAATTTGACCAGTACATCAACCTGCGTCCGGTGCGTCTCTTTGAAGGTGTGCCCTGCCCGCTGGCTGGGCGCAAACCCGGCGACATCGAGTACTTTGTGGTGCGCGAGAACACCGAGGGTGAATACACCTCGCTGGGCGGCATCATGTACGAGGGCACCGAGCGCGAAGTGGTGATTCAGGAATCAGTCTATTCACGCCACGGGGCGGACCGGCTGCTGAAATACGCCTTTGAGCTGGCCCAGACCCGCCCGCGCAAACACCTCACGCTGGCCACCAAATCCAACGGCATCGCCATCAGCATGCCCTGGTGGAACGACCGTGCCGATGCCGTCGGCAGCGCCTACCCTGAAGTCACGCTGGACAAACAGCACATCGACATCCTGACCGCGCGCTTCGTGCTGCAACCCGGCCGCTTTGACGTGGTGGCGGCCACCAACCTGTTTGGCGACATTCTTTCGGACCTGGGACCGGCCACCACCGGCACCATTGGGCTGGCGCCTTCAGCCAACCTCAACCCGGAGCGGGTCTTTCCGTCGCTGTTCGAGCCGGTACACGGCTCGGCACCCGACATCTATGGCAAGAACATTGCCAACCCGGTCGCCATGGTCTGGTCGGGCGCGCTGATGCTCGACTTTTTGGGCCACAGCCAGGGCGTTTTCCGTGAAGCGCATGATGCCATCGTCAAGGCGATTGAAACTGTATTGAAACAGGGCCCGCGCACACCCGATCTGGGTGGCGACGCTTCGACAACAACGATGGGCGAGGCGTTGGCTGCACAAATTGCGCTTTGAATGGCCTCGTCAAGCGTAGCGCGCCGCCATCACATCGAGGTGGATCGGCTTGATCTTGCTGCCCATGCCGGCGCAACCGAAGGCCTCGAAGCGGAGTTTGCAGATCCCGGCGGCGGCCTTGCGTGCCGCAATCAGCGACTTGCGCGGGTCGAATTCGCTCGGGTTTTGGGCAAAGCTCTGGCGCATGGCACCGGTCATGGCCAGGCGGATGTCGGTGTCGATGTTGACCTTGCGCACACCGCTCTTGATGCCGCGCTGGATTTCTTCCACCGGCACGCCGTAGGTTTCCTTCAGGTCGCCGCCGTACTGGCGAATGATGGCCAGCCACTCCTGCGGCACCGAGCTTGAGCCGTGCATCACCAGGTGGGTGTTGGGAATTTGCGCGTGGATTTGGGCAATGCGGTCAATCGCCAGAATGTCACCGGTGGGCTTGCGCGTGAACTTGTAGGCGCCGTGGCTGGTGCCAATGGCAATGGCCAACGCGTCAACACCGGTTTTTTCCACAAAGTCTTTGGCCTGCACCGGGTCGGTCAGCATCTGCTCATGGCTGAGTTTGCCTTCGGCGCCAATGCCGTCTTCTTCACCCGCGTCGCCGGTTTCCAGGCTGCCCAGGCAACCCAGCTCGCCTTCGACCGAAACACCGACCGCGTGCGCCATCTCGCAGACACGGCGCGTGACATCCACGTTGTATTCGTAGCTGGAGGGTGTCTTGCCGTCGGTCATCAGGGAGCCGTCCATCATGACACTGGTAAATCCCGAGCGGATCGACTGCTGGCACACCGCCGCGGAGGTGCCATGGTCCTGGTGCATCACCACGGGAATGTCGGGATAGGATTCGACTGCGGCGAGCACCATGTGGCGCAGGTAGGCTTCACCGGCGTATTTGCGCGCGCCGGCACTGGCTTGCAGAATCACCGGGCTGTCGGTGGCCGCAGCGGCCTCCATGATGGCCTGGATCTGCTCCAGGTTGTTGACGTTGAAGGCGGGCACGCCATAGCCGTTTTCAGCAGCGTGGTCGAGCATTTGACGAAGGGAAACAAAGGCCATGGCGATCTCCAGGTGGTTTTAAGAAAAAAAGAGTCCTTGCCCATGAATTTCAAGGGCTTTTAACCGTGAACTAAAGGGTGGCTCGGGGGCGCACTGGCAGCCGCGCCCCCATCATGCGTTTAGCCCTCGGCGCGTTTTTGCAGAATCTCGAAAGCGGGCAAGGTTTTGCCTTCCAGCACTTCAAGAAAGGCGCCGCCGCCGGTGCTGATGTAGCCGATGTCTTTCTCGATGCCGTACTTGGCAATGGCCGCCAGCGTGTCGCCGCCGCCGGCAATGCTGAAGGCTGAAGATTCGGCAATGGCGTGCGCAATGACCTTGGTGCCGTTCTCAAAGGCGGCAAACTCGAACACACCCACCGGGCCGTTCCAGACGATGGTGCCGGCTTTTTTGAGCTGTTCGGCCAGTTTGGCCGCTGTCACCGGGCCGATGTCCAGAATCAGGTCGTCTTCGGCCACGTCAGAAGCTGCCTTGACGGTGGCCACTGCGTCGGCGGCAAAGGTTTTGGCGGTCACCACGTCGGTCGGGATCGGCACTTCCGCGCCGCGCGCCTTCATGGCCCCGATCACGGCTTTCGCATCGTCCAACAAACCCGGTTCGGCCAGGCTTTTGCCAATCTTCAAACCGGAGGCCAGCATGAAGGTGTTGGCAATGCCACCGCCCACAATGAGCTGGTCCACGTTTTTTGCCAGCGCCTGCAAAATGGTCAACTTGCTCGACACCTTGGAGCCGGCCACGATGGCCACCAGCGGGCGTTTGGGGTTGGCCAGGGCCTTGTTGATGGCATCGATCTCGGCCGCCAGCAAGGGGCCGGCACAGGCGATCGGCGCGTATTGCGCGATACCGTAGGTGGTGCCTTCGGCGCGGTGCGCAGTGCCAAAGGCGTCGTGCACAAACACGTCGCACAGGGCGGCTAGTTTCTTGGCCAACTCGGGGGCATTTTTCTTTTCGCCCACGTTGACGCGGCAGTTTTCCAGCAGCACGATCTGGCCGGGCGCCACAGTCACGCCGTCGACCCAGTTGGCGACCAGCGGCACCTCACGGCCCAGCAACTCGCCCAGTCGTTTGGCCACCGGCGCAAGGGAGTCTTCGGGCTTGAACGCACCTTCCGTGGGGCGGCCCAGGTGGCTGGTGACCATCACCGCGGCGCCGGCGTCCAGCGCCATCTGGATGCAGGGCACGCTGGCGCGGATGCGGGTATCTTCGGTGATGTTGCCCGCATCGTCCTGCGGCACATTGAGGTCAGCGCGGATGAACACCCGCTTGCCGCTTGCAAAGCCGCTGGCAATCACATCGGCAAAACGCAATACTTTCATGGTTTTTCACTCCTTGTTGGGTGGTTATTTTCAATCTGAAAATTTATTGAAATCAGCTTCGATTGTCTGTGCATCAAGCCTGAAATTCCGGGTTCAGCAATGATGAAAAGTCGGCAATCACCTGGTCGGGTGCGCAGGCCTCAATCGGTTGCCCCATGTTGTAGCCGTAGGGCAGCAACCACACCGCCACACCCGCATTGCGCGCGGTGGCGGCATCGATGCTGGAGTCGCCCACAAACAGGGTGCGTTCCCTGGCCGCGCCAAACTTCGCCAGGCAATGCGCCACACCCACCGGATCGGGTTTTTTGGTGGAAAAAGTGTCACCACTGACCACTTCGTCGAACATCGGACCCAACTGGTGCACATCCATCACCACTTTGGTGTAGCGGCTTTCCTTGTTGGTCACCACCGCCAGCTTGACACCTTGGGCGCGCAAGGCCACCAGGGTCTCGCGCACATGCGGGTAGAGGTGGCTGCGGGTGCCGCAGCGCTGCTGGTAAAAGCCGTCGTAGACCGGCAGCATCTGGCGCAACAGGTCACCGCCGCGCACGGCCTCAACGGACTGGCCACTGCGGTCGGCCACGGCTTGCACCAGCAGCGACAGTGTGCCGTGGCCAATCCAGTCGTTCACCTGTTGCTGCGACACCAGCGGCAGGTTAAAGCGGCCCAGCGTGTCGTTGACCGCGTCCATGATTTCAGGCGCGGTCTCCACCAGCGTGCCATCCAGGTCAAACAACATCAGGTCAAAAGCGCGTAACGACATGTTCAACTCACCCTTCAGTTGGAGGCCGGCACGACGGTGTCGGGCAAGTCGTCGGCGCGGCGGTGCGCGGCGCGATGCACCAACACCTCCACCGCTTCCACCACACGCTCGGACGTGATGCCGAAATGGGCATAGAGCTTGGGCGCCGGCGCCGATTCACCGAAGGTTGGCATCCCGATCACAACGCCGGTGCGGCCGACGTATTTGCGCCAGAAGTCGGGGTGCGCGGCTTCAATGGCCACGGTGGGCAAATCCAAGGGCAGCACCATTTCCTGGTAGGCCTCGCTCTGGCGGTCAAACACATTGCTGCTGGGCATGGACACCACACGGGTGGGAATGCCCTCGGCGGCCAGGGCGGCTTGCGCCTTCATGGCCAGCTCCAGCTCGGAACCGGTTGACAAAATGGCCGCGCGCGCCCCTGCCATGTCCGACAGGATGTAGCCCCCCTTGCGGATTTTGTCGGCGTGGCTGATGTCGGCGAGTCGGGGCAGGTTTTGGCGTGACAGGCACAGGGCGCTGGGACCGTCCTTGCGCTCCACGGCACAGGCCCAGGCCACGGCGGTTTCCAGGCCATCGGCCGGGCGCCACACATCCAGCCCCGGAATGATGCGCAGGCTGGGAATGTGCTCCACGCTCTGGTGCGTGGGGCCGTCTTCGCCCAGGCCGATGCTGTCGTGGGTGAACACATGGATCACGCGGATTTTCATCAGCGCCGCCATGCGAATCGCGTTGCGGCTGTAGTCGCTGAAGGTCAAAAAGGTGCCGCCATAAGGGATGTAGCCGCCATGCAGCGCAATGCCGTTCATGATGGCGGCCATGCCGAATTCACGCACGCCATAGCTCATGTGGTTGCCCCACTGGTCACGGCCGGCCTTGACGCAGCCCTTGAAATTGGTCAGGTTGGAGCCGGTCAAATCCGCGCTGCCGCCAAAAAACTCCGGGACCAGCGGTGCAATCACATCCAGCGCGTTCTGGCTCGACTTGCGGGTGGCAAACGCGGTGGCGTTGGCGGCAATGGTTTCCAGCACGGCGGGCAGCTTCTCGGCATAAGCTGGCAACAAGTCACCGGCCATGCGACGCTCAAATTCAGCCGCCTCCAGCGGGTACTGGCTGCGGTAGGCGGCAAACCGGGTGTTCCACGCAGCTTCAGTTGCCGCACCGCGTGCCACGGCGTTCCAGGCATTGGCGATGTCAGCCGGAATCTCGAACGGGGCCGATGTCCAGCCCAGCGCTTCGCGGGTGGCGGCCACTTCAGCCGCGCCGAGTGCTGCACCGTGCACATCATGCGTGCCCGCCTTGTTGGGGGAGCCCATGCCGATGACGGTTTTGCAGCAGATCAGCGTGGGTTTGCCGTGAGGCAGTTTGGCCTGTGCCTTGGCCGCATGCACTGCGGCATCGAGCGCCACGGGGTCGTGACCATCAACCGCCGGGATCACATTCCAGCCGTAGGCCTCAAAACGTTTGGGTGTGTCGTCGGTGAACCAGCCTTCGACATGGCCGTCAATGCTGATGCCGTTGTCGTCGTAAAAACCAATCAGCTTGGACAGGCGCAGCGTGCCGGCAAGCGAGCAGGCTTCGTGGCTGATGCCCTCCATCAGGCAACCGTCGCCCATGAAGGCGTAGGTGAAGTGGTCGACGATGTGGTGGCTGACCTCTTCGTCCTCGCGGTTGAACTCTTGAGCCAGCAGTTTTTCAGCCAGCGCCATGCCAACCGCGTTGCTGATGCCCTGACCCAGCGGGCCGGTGGTGGTTTCCACGCCGGGGGTGATGCCAAACTCAGGGTGGCCGGCGGTTTTGCTGTGCAACTGGCGGAAGTTTTTAAGCTCTTCCATCGGCAGGTCGTAGCCAGTGAGGTGCAAGAGCGCATAAATCAGCATCGAGCCGTGGCCGTTGGAGAGTACAAAACGGTCGCGGTTGGCCCAGTGCGGGTTGGCCGGGTTGTGGCTCAGGTGGCGATTCCAAAGCACTTCGGCAATGTCGGCCATGCCCATGGGCGCGCCAGGGTGGCCGGACTTGGCTTTTTCAACGGCATCCACCGCCAGCATGCGGATGGCGTTGGCCATTTGCTTGGCGAATTCGGGGGTAGGTGTGTTCATGGTGTTGATTTTGAATGGTGTGAGTCAGTCGTCATTTCGAGCAAAGCGAAGCAATCCATACCTTCCTGGATTGCCGCGTCGCTGGCGCTCCTCGCAATGACGGGAAAATATCAGCCGGCCTTCTTCTGCCGTTCCATCATGCGCCAGACGAAGGGCGTGAAGATCAGTTGCATGGCCAGCTCCATTTTGCCGCCAGGGACCACGATGGTGTTGGCGCGGCTCATGAAACTGTCGTTGATCATGTTGCGCAGGTACTGGAAGTCGATGCCTTTGGGGTTGCTGAAACGAATCACCACCATGCTCTCGTCGGCGCTCGGGATGTCGCGCGCGATGAACGGGTTGCTGGTGTCCACCATCGGCACACGCTGGAAGTTGACGTGCGTGTGCATGAACTGCGGGCAGATGTAGTTCACGTAGTCAGGCATGCGACGCAGGATGGTGTCTGTCACAGCTTCCGTGCTGTAACCGCGCTGCTTTTTGTCGCGATAGAGCTTCTGGATCCACTCCAGGTTGATGACCGGCACCACGCCAATCAGCAAGTCGGGATGCTGGGCGATGTTGACCTCGGGCGTGACCACGGCGCCATGCAGGCCTTCGTAAAACAGCAGGTCGGTGTTGGCCGGCACGTCTTCCCAGGGCGTGAAGGTGCCGGGATCCTGCTTGTAAGGCGCCGCCTCTTCGGGGTCGTGCAGGTACTTGCGGCGCTTGCCGGTGCCGGTGTTGGCGTAGTCCCGAAACAGCGCTTCGAGCTCGGGAAACAGGTTGTTCTCGGGCCCAAAATGGCTGAAATTCTTGTCGCCGGCGGCTTCTGCTTCGGCCGCCTTGAGCTTCATGGCCTTGCGGTCGTAACGGTGAAAGCTGTCGCCCTCGATCACGGCGGCGGTGATGCTTTCACGGCGAAAAATGTTCTCGAAGGTGCGGGTCACCGAGGTGGTGCCGGCGCCGCTGGAGCCGGTGATGGCGATGATGGGGTGGCGGATGGACATGGCGTAAGTCTCCTAAAGTATAAAAATCAGTCCCGGAACAGGCTGCGCTCGGCGAACAGCGGGTTCTCAAAGGTGGTGGGTGCAGGCTCGGCGTGGTAGCGCTCGATGCGCTCGACCTCGTTTTTGGATCCGAAGACAAAACCAATGCGCTGGTGCAGGCTGGTGGGCTGCACCTCCAGCATCGGCATTTCGCCGGTGGAGGCGCGCCCCCCCGCCTGCTCCATGATCATGCCGACCGGGTTGGCCTCGTACAGCAGGCGCAGGCGGCCGGGCTTGGACGGGTCTTTGGTGTCGCGCGGGTACAAGAAGACGCCGCCGCGCATCAGGATGCGGTGCGCCTCTGCCACCATGCTGGCGATCCAGCGCATGTTGAAGTCCTTGCCGCGGGCACCGGTTTTGCCTGCCAGGCACTCGTCCACATAACGCTTGACCGGCGCCTCCCAGAAGCGGGCGTTGGAGGCGTTGATGGCAAATTCCTGCGTGTCCTGCGGAATCTGCATCAAGGGGTGCGTCAGCATGAACTCGCCCAGCGTTGGGTCGAGTGTGAAGCCATTGACGCCGGTACCCACGGTCAGCACCAGCATGGTGGTGGGGCCATACAGCGCGTAACCGGCTGCCATTTGCTTGGCGCCTGGCTGGAAAAAGTCGGCATCGACCACATCACGGCCCGAGTCGATCACGTCTTGCGGCGCGCGCAGGATACTGAAAATGCTGCCCACCGACACATTCACGTCGATGTTGCTGGAGCCGTCCAGCGGGTCGAACACGATCAGGTATTTGCCGCGCGGGAACTGCGCCGGAATCTGGTACGGGGTCTCCATTTCTTCAGAGGCCATGCCCGCCAGGTTGCCGGCCCACTCGGTGCGCTGCATGAAGACATCGTTGGACAACACGTCGAGTTTCTTTTGCGTTTCTCCCTGCACATTGACCGAGCCCCCGGCGTCTGCCGCGTAGTTGCCGGTCATGCCGGCCAGCTCGCCATAGGCCACCGCCTTGGCAATGCCTTTGCAGGCCAGCGCCACGTCCAGAACCAGGGCGTTGAAGTCACCGCTGGCACTCGGGTGGCGGCGCCGCTCCTCAATCAGGAACTGCGTCAGGGTCGAGCGGTTGGATCGAATGGTCAAAGGCATGGGTGTCTCCAGATGTTTTAAATTTATGATTCGAGAAGGCGCGCAGTGTCAGGCCGGGTGCGCCGCGCGGCGCAGCGCCTGCATCACGCCCTTGTAGCCGCCGTCGGCATCGGGCGCGCCAAACACGGCACTGCCGGCCACACAGGTGTCGGCGCCGGCGGCCACGATTTCGGCAATGTTGTCGGTTTTGACGCCGCCATCGACTTCGAGCCAGATCGGCTGGCCGCCAGCGGCCACATGGGCGTCAATTTTTGCCCGCACCAGGCGCAGCTTGGCCAGCGTGGAGGGGATGAACTTCTGGCCGCCAAAGCCGGGGTTCACGCTCATCAGCAAAATCATGTCGAGCTTGTCCATCACATGGTCAAGCACCGACACCGGGGTGGCCGGGTTCAGCACCAGGCCGGCCTTGCAACCGAGCTCGCGAATCATCGACAGGCTGCGGTCCACATGTTTGGAGGCTTCGGGGTGAAAGGTGATGATGTTGGCGCCCGCCTTGGCAAACAGCGGAATGATGGCATCGACCGGCTCAACCATCAAATGCACGTCGATCGGGATGCTCACATGCGGGCGAATCGCCTCGCATACCAGCGGCCCGATGGTCAGGTTGGGCACGTAGTGGTTGTCCATCACGTCGAAGTGCACCAGGTCGCAACCAGCGGCTTCGATGGCGCGCACTTCCTCGCCCAGACGGGCAAAGTCAGCCGACAAAATGCTGGGGGCCAAACGCAAAACTGGGGAGGTGCTCATGGATAAGCTTTCTGTAAAGTTTGAAATTCTTGAGGGTAATGCACTTCAGCGCAAATTGGCACTGTGCCACTGACGCAATAGCATCAGGTTGACCTGGCTCAAATCAGGCACCACGCGCAGCGCCCCGGTGAAATCATGGTGGGCCGTGAAACTGTTGGGCGTCACGATGGTCGCCAGCCCGGCAGCCGTGGCGGCGCGCAAGCCGTTGTTGGAATCTTCGAATGCCAGGCAACGCGTGGCGGGCAAATGCAAGGCCTCCAGCATCTGCAAATACACCTGCGGGTGCGGCTTTTTGATGGGGGCCGTGGAGGCATCTCCGATGGCCGAAAAATTCATGCGCCAGTCAGAACCTATGGCATGGCGCAACAGCGCGGCAATGTTCACCGGCGACGTGGTGGTGGCAATGGCCAGCTGCAGCCCGGCCGCGAGCGCCTCGTCCATCAGCTTGAGCACACCCGGGCGCAGGCTCACCTCACCGTTGTTGACGGCATGCTCATAAGCCGCTGTCTTGAGTTCATGGATGCGGCCGATGCGGTCGTTCAGCGCCTGGGCGTTGAGCGCAATCACCTCGGGATTGACCTGCTTCCAGTAATGCAGGATGCGCTCCTTGCCGCCCGAAATATTGAGCAGCTCGGTGTAAAGTGCCTCGTCCCACGCCCAATCCATGCCCATTTCCCTGAAGGCATGGTTGAAGGCCGCCAGATGCGCGCGCTCGGTGTCGGCCAGGGTGCCATCCACATCAAAAATGAGCGCTTGCAGCGTGTTGGCGGTCGACGGCTGGGGCATGGCGGGACTTTCTTTGGGTTCGGTTGCATTGGCCACTTTTGCGGCATGGATTTACTTTAATCGCCCCAACCCATAAACTCTAATCACGTTTTATTAAAAAATCATCAGATTAAGCTTATTTATGCGTCCGTACACCCTCAAGCAGATTCAGACGTTTCTGGAAGTGGCACGCCAGCGCTCGGTTTCCAAAGCCGCCGAGCGCCTGTTTGTGACCCAGCCCGCGGTGTCCATGCAGATCCGCCAGCTTGAAGACGCTTTTGGCCTGCCGCTGATCGAACCCATGGGACGCAACATCCAGCTCACCCACGCGGGCGAAATCTTTCTGACCCACGCCACCGCGGCCATGAGTCAATTCAAGGACCTGGAAGCGCAAATGGCCGAGCATATCGGCTTGAAACAAGGCCGCTTTGACCTGGCGGTGGTCAGCACGGCCAAATATTTCGTCCCCATGCTGCTGGTGCGCTTTGGCAAGCTGCACCCTGGCATTCATGTGCAGCTCAGCATCGACAACCGTGAAAACGTGCTGGGCCTGCTGGCGCGCAGCGAAGCCGACCTGGTCATCATGGGCCGTACCCCCAGCCACCTGGAATGCCACGCCAAGGCATTTGCGACCAATCCGTTGGCCATCGTGGCCCCGCCGGACCATCCGCTGGTGCGGCGCAAAAACCTGCCGTTCAGTGCCCTGGCTGAATACAAATTTGTGGTGCGCGAAGAAGGCTCCGGCACGCGCGCCGCCATGCAGCGGCTGTTTGAGGAAAACAAGACAGCGCTCCAGATGGTGATGGCCATGCCCAGCAACGAGACCATCAAACAGGCGGTGATGGCCGGCATGGGCCTGAGTTTTTTGTCGATGCGCACGGTGCGCCACGAGCTCGCCAGCGGCCACCTGGCGCTGCTGGACGTGCAAGGCTTGCCGCAAATCAACCACTGGTATGTGACGCATCTGAGCAGCAAGAAACTCTCCCCCGCCGCCCTCGCCTTCAAGGAATTTCTGATTGAGCAAGGCGGAGCGTTGATGGATGCGTGGAGTTGATGATCACCACCCTGCAAATGGATGGGGCACGAAAACAAACAGAAGCCGATCGGCCTTGGTTTAAAGAGGAAAGCACGCCATGAGCCGAGCCTATTATTCTGATTTGATAGAAGACTTTCTCCTGCGCAGCCCAGACGAAATTCTGGGGTCCCTCAGTCGCAGCAGCCCGTTCGCCGTTGAAACCACCCAGCGCAATGCCTGGATGGAACAAGTGGTTGTCCTCAAGAACACGCTTCAACAAGACCTTGGCAGAGGCAAGGTGTATTTTGAATATGCCGTACCGCGGCTGGGTAAACGCATTGACGTTTTGGTCTTGCTTGACCAGGTTGTTTTCGTCCTGGAATTCAAAGTAGGCGAAACCCAGTTTCTTTCCGGTGCCAAGGATCAGGTTTGGGATTACGCAGTTGATTTAAAGAACTTCCACGAGACAAGTCATGACAAGGCGATCGCGCCCATTCTGATTGCTACCGGCTCAAGAGACGGCTTTTCTCTGATCGCGACCAGCGCGATAAATGACGGTGTTCTTCAACCCTTACAAGCCGCGTCAAATCAGCTTCGTGGTGTGATGGATCAGGTTTTGCAGTTTTGTGACGGTTTTTCCATCAATCCGCTTTTATGGGACGCTGGAGGCTACCATCCCACACCAACCATAGTTGAAGCTGCCATGGCGCTGTATGGTGGTCATTCGGTCACGGACATCTCCCGCAACGACGCAAGCGCCATCAATCTGGGACGAACGACAGAAGCCATCTCGGAGGTCATTCGCGCGTCTCAAGCGGGATCAAAAAAATCCATTTGCCTGGTGACCGGCGTGCCGGGCGCTGGCAAAACGCTTGTGGGATTGAACGTTGCCACGCAACACATCAATAAGCAGGCCGTCGATCACGCCGTTTTTCTTTCGGGCAACGGTCCACTTGTGGCCATTCTGAGCGAAGCGCTTGCCAGAGACAAAGTGAGGAGCGAGGCCGAGGCGGGCCGGCGCATTAAAAAAGGCGAGGCCATTCGCGAAGTCAAGTTGTTCATCCAGAATGTCCACCACTACCGTGACGAGTGCCTGATTGACACCGAGCGACCGCCTCTTGAGCATGTCGCCATATTTGACGAGGCACAGAGAGCCTGGAACCTTGAACAAACCGCCTCTTTCATGTTGCGCAAGAAACAAAAGGCTGACTTCAACCAGTCAGAGCCAGAGTTTTTAATTTCCTGTCTGAACAGGCACAAGGATTGGGCAGTGGTGGTTTGTCTGGTCGGTGGCGGACAGGAAATCAACACGGGTGAGGCTGGCATTGAAGAATGGATCGAGGCATTGCAGCGTTCCTTTCCGGATTGGCATATACACATCTCCCCTCGCCTGCATGAGGCGGAATACGGCGCAGGACGAGTCTTGGCGCAGTTGAAGTCCCAGCCCAATGTGCATTTCAATTCGGACTTGCACCTGGACGTCTCAATGCGCTCTTTTCGAGCCGAGCATGTGTCGGCCCTGGTCAAAAATATGCTGGATATCAACACCAGTGAAGCTCAAGAAATCCTGGCTGAATTGGCAGAACGTTACCCGATCGTCCTGACTCGCAGCCTGACAAAGGCCAAAGCGTGGCTCAGGGCGCAGGCGAGGGGTACAGAGCGCTATGGCATGGTGGTGTCCTCCCAGGC
This sequence comes from Rhodoferax sp., assembly GCA_011391545.1. Lineage (GTDB taxonomy): Bacteria > Pseudomonadota > Gammaproteobacteria > Burkholderiales > Burkholderiaceae_C > Rhodoferax. The sequence continues at coordinate 10,317 of JAABQI010000237.1, read as the reverse complement.
GCAGCGACTGAAACCACACGCGATTGACGTCAAATCGCCAATGGACCCCATTCATTGGTTTCTCGACGGCAAAGACGATGTTAGGTCGGCGTACTACCTTGAAGAAGTGGCCACGGAGTTTCACGTGCAAGGCCTTGAGGTGGACTGGGCTTGCGTTGTCTGGGACGCTGACTTCAGATTCGCCCCGTCAGGCTGGCAACACCATTCTTTTGTCGGCAGCAAGTGGCAGCACATTCATAAAGCAGAACGTCAAGGCTATTTGAAAAATGCGTACCGGGTACTGCTGACCCGTGCACGGCAAGGCATGGTACTGGTGGTACCGCCGGGTAGCGAAGAAGATCCAACAAGGTCCTCTGCGTTTTACGACCCGACATTCAATTACTTGCGCAGCATTGGGATCCGGGAAATCTAGTTTTACCGCCCAACACCAAACAGCATCTGCCATGCTTGTCGTGGCGAGGCGATGTGCATCAATCCTGCTGGGCCTGGGCGGCTTTTCCAACTCAATACCCGCTTGTCGCCGGTTACAAAGAGCGCCATGCCAGCCAAGGCAGTGGCGGTAACCAGGCGCACATCGTTGTCCTCTTGTGGCTCGGCAACATCGTCGATCAACTCCGCAGCCTGCCAGGCCAGATCAAACAGAGCACAAGCATCCGGGCGCTGCGGAAATTTTCGAATCAACACCTCGTGGGACTCCTGGCGCACCAATGCACTGCTATAGAGCCAACCGCGATCGGCGCACTGCAACACCAACTCTTCACACAATCCCGAAAACACCGTTGCCGAAAGCCATACGTTGGTATCCAAAAATACCTTCATGACACGTCTTGAAGGATGTCGTCTTCGGTCAACCAGCCCGCTGCACGCGCCAGCGGAGCCAACTGAGTCTGGCTTTGACGCAAGGCTTCGCGCAGGCGATACGAACGCAATGCATCTCTCACTACCTCGCTACGTGATTTTCCAGCGCTGGAGCAAAGCACATCGAGGTTTTGCGCCTCGGTTTCAGAGAGGCGAACGGTCAAGGTTGTTTGCATGATTGGCTCCGGTTTGTACGACACTGTAATACAAACATCCCCGAAACACTCGATCACGTGCAAGCGATTGCCCTAAATACGACAAGGACAACGCAGCAGACAAAAATCTCCCAGACTTCTTGCCCTACGCCCTCAACCCGTCATGCAGTTCCACCAGCGCCAGGGTGATTTTGTGATTGGGGTCCAGATGGATCATCGGCAGGGACTGCTCGTGTGACTCGCGAATCCGCACTGATGACGGCAAATACGGTTGCAGCACCGGCAGGCCTTCTTCGATGAGTTCGGCCACCATGCGTTGTGGCAGGTTCGCGCGGGCCTGGAACTGGTTCACCACAATGCCGTCAATTTGCAGGTCGGGGTTGTGGTCGGCGCGGATTTCCTGAACGTTGTCCATCAGCGCATACAGCGCCTGGCGTGAAAAGCTGTCGCAATCGAACGGGATCAGGCAGCCGGTGGCACCAATCAGCGCGGCCCGGGTAAAGAAGTTCAGCGCCGGCGGCGTGTCGATGTAGATGCGGTCGTAAGTCTCTGCCAGTTGCACCAGGGCTTCGCGCAGTTTGTAGATTTTCTGGCGCGACTCGAGCTTGACCAGCAACTCGTTGAGCGCCGGGCTGGAGGGCATCACATCGAGGTTTTCAAACGGCGTTTCCACCACGTAGTCTGTGGGCGGCACCGTGCGGAAGCTGTAGCTCAGGGTTTGCTCGAAAAAACCGGCCACGCTGGGCTGCTCGTCGCTGGCGGTGTCGCCCAGCAAGTAGCTGGTGGAGTTGCCCTGCGGATCGAGGTCAATGACCAGGGTGCGCATGCCCTGGCTGGCACTGATTGCGGCCAGATTGCAGGTGATGGTGGACTTGCCCACCCCGCCCTTTTGATTGAACACAACGATAGGCATGAATCGACTCCTTTGAGGCAACTGAACAGTAAGCGTGACTGGCCTGCATTGTCCGTGACTTTGCCCGTCTGTCTCAAAACTGGCGCGCAAGGTAATTCATCAATAAAAACTGATTGAAAAATCAATTTATTTGAATTTTCATGATGAATGAGCCTGCCTATAGTTCAACCCATCGCCAACACAACCCACTCAACAGGAGATTTCACATGGATCAATCGAACCGTTACGCTGACCTGAGCCTCAAGGAAGAAGACCTGATTGCCGGCGGCAAACATATTCTGGTCGCCTACAAGATGAAGCCCAAGCCCGGGTTTGGCAGCTATTTGTCGTGCGCTGCTCACTTCGCCGCCGAGTCATCCACCGGCACCAACGTTGAAGTCTCCACCACCGACGATTTCACACGCGGACTCGACGCGCTGGTGTATTACATCGATGAGGCCACCGAGGACATGCGCATTGCCTACCCGATGGACCTGTTTGACCGCAACATCACCGATGGCCGCATGATGATGGTGTCGATCCTGACGCTGGTGATTGGCAACAACCAGGGCATGGGCGACATCGAGCACGGCAAGATTCACGACATTTATTTCCCCGAGCGTGCCATCCAGTTGTTTGACGGCCCCAGCAAAGACATCTCCGACATGTGGCGCATTCTGGGCCGCCCCATCAAGGACGGCGGCTACATTGCCGGCACCATCATCAAGCCCAAGCTGGGCCTGCGCCCCGAGCCATTTGCTGCGGCCGCCTACCAGTTCTGGCTGGGGGGTGATTTCATCAAGAACGATGAACCGCAAGGCAATCAGGTGTTCTGCCCGGCCAAGAAGGTCTACCCGCTGGTCTATGACGCCATGAAGCGCGCCCAGGACGAAACCGGCCAGGCCAAGCTGTTCTCGGCCAACATCACCGCCGACGACCACTATGAAATGTGCGCCCGCGCTGACTTCATTCTGGAAGCCTTCGGCCCGGATGCGGACAAAGTGGCTTTCCTGGTCGACGGTTTTGTCGGCGGCCCCGGCATGATCACAACAGCGCGCCGCCAGTACCCCAACCAGTACCTGCACTACCACCGCGCCGGCCACGGCATGATCACTTCGCCTTCTGCCAAACGGGGTTACACCGCGTTTGTGCTGGCCAAGATTTCGCGTCTGCAGGGCGCCTCGGGCATCCACGTCGGCACCATGGGCTACGGCAAGATGGAAGGCGAAAACGACGACAGGAACATTGCGTACATGATTGAACGCGATGAGGCGCAGGGCCCGGTTTACTTCCAGAAGTGGTATGGCATGAAGCCCACCACCCCGATCATCTCGGGCGGCATGAACGCGCTGCGTCTGCCAGGTTTTTTCCAGAATCTGGGCCACGGCAACGTGATCAACACCTCTGGCGGCGGCTCCTACGGCCACATTGACTCGCCCGCAGCCGGCGCCATCTCCCTGCGCCAGTCGTATGAGTGCTGGAAAGCAGGGGCGGACCCGATCGAGTTTGCCAAGGAGCACAAGGAGTTTGCGCGCGCCTTTGAGTCGTTCCCAGGGGATGCCGACAAACTGTTCCCGGGCTGGCGCGAGAAGTTGGGCGTGCACAAGTAAGCTTGCCTTAGGGACCGGGGTCAAGGCGAGTTAGCTCTGGCGGTGGGCTCGGGGCGGCAGGGTGCCCTGCGCCGCTCGTGTCCCCCGGCATTGACCTCGCGGCCAATGCCTCCTCCTTTACCTCGCTTTGCAGGGCACCCTGCCACCCCGAGCTTGTGACGCTTTTTAATGCTCTGCAAAGGAATGCAAGTCACAACACAAGCAGCGCGCGTTGGGTGTCTGACATAGCGAGGTAAAGGAGGAGGGACGGGCAACGCCCGTCACGGGGGACACGAGCGACGTCAGATACCCAACGCGCGCTGCTGGCCCACCGTCACAATGATCCCTGTTTTCTAAATTGCTTCCACAGGAAACCACCATGACCGACATCACACAGCAGTACCGCATCCACCAGGAGCCGTTCTACCAACAACAGTCGAACGAGGTCGCACTTTACGAAGCCGCCTACCGGGCCAAACTGCCGGTCATGGTCAAGGGCCCAACGGGTTGCGGCAAATCCAGGTTTGTCGAATACATGGCCTGGAAGCTGGGCAAGCCACTCATCACCGTGGCCTGCAACGAAGACATGACGGCCTCCGACCTGGTGGGCCGTTACCTGCTCGAATCCAACGGCACGCGCTGGCTGGACGGCCCCCTGGCTACCGCCGCACGGATCGGTGCCATTTGTTACCTGGATGAAATCGTCGAGGCGCGACAGGACACCACCGTGGTGATCCACCCCTTGACCGACCACCGCCGCCAGTTGCCCATCGACAAAAAAGGCGAGCTGATCCAGGCGCACGCCGACTTTCAACTGGTGATCTCGTACAACCCTGGCTACCAGAGCCTGATGAAAGACCTGAAGCAAAGCACCAAGCAGCGTTTTGTCGGTTTCGACTTTGACTATCCCCAGCCCGAACTGGAAGCCCGCATCATCGCCACAGAATCCGGCATCACCCTGGCTGACGCTACCCGTCTGGTCAAGATTGGCGCCGCCGCGCGCGCACTCAAGGGCCACGGGCTGGACGAGGGCATTTCCACCCGGCTGCTGGTGTATGCCGCCACGCTGATTCGGGGCGAGGTCGCACCAGTGGACGCGTGCCGCATGGCGCTGGTGCGCCCCATCACCGACGATGCCGACATTCGCGCCACGCTCGACCACGCCATTGACGCGGTATTCGGCTGAGCGATTGAAGCTGTGTCTGCGCCCAACCGTGCCATGCAACCCACCGCTGAACAACTCGACAGCTGGCGCGCGCAGCTGGATTGCAACTTTCCGCAAATCGCAGGTGTCTTTGCCAACTGCATGGCCGACGCGCAGGCCAAGCTCAGCGCGGAGGGCCTGGATGACTACTTGGCGCAGGCACGCTTTCTCGGAAAGATGGGGCGCGGCCCGGAGCCCGCGCTGATTTTCTTGCGGGAATGGCCACAGATTGCAGACTTTGTCGGCGAAGATGCCCTGAGTCCGGTGATGGCGGCGGTGCGCGTGATCAACAAGTCGCCCAACGGCGACGCCATCGCGTCCTTTTTGCAGGCCTTGGGCCCGGTGGTCAGGCGGCTGCCAACACAGGCGCAGCTGCAGGGCTACCTGGATGTGAGCCTCATGCTGATGGAGCGCACCAGCAGCTCGATCCATGGCATTCACAAGACCTATGCCAGCCCCAGTCTTGCCATTTTTTTTGAAAAGTCAGTCCAGCTGCTGGAGGTGATGAGCTTGCAGGGCTTGCGCAACTGGGTGGACTACGGCATCCGCAATTACAGCCATCACCCGGAGCAGCAGCGCGAGTATTTCAGGCTGAGCTCGGCTGACAGCCGTGCGGTGCTGCAGCGCGAGCGCCATGGCACACTGCTGATGGACCACACCCGTGCGCTTGACCTGTACCTGCGGGCCCTGTGGCAGGACGCCGATATGCTGGTGCCCTACTCCACCGCGTTTGACGTGCAGCGCCAGCCCATGCCCTACTTTGATGCCATGGGCATCCGCCTGCCCGATGTGTATGACGAGCGCGCCGGCATCACCGGGCTTGACCGCTACCGCGCCGCGCTGGCCCACATCGCGGCGCACCGGCGCTGGAGCACGGCCATTTTTGGCGACAACTTCAGCCCGGCACAGCGCATGGCCATCGAATGTTTTGAAGACGCCCGCGTGGATGCCCTGGCCATGCGCGAATACCCCGGCTTGCGCCGCATCTTCATGGCCTTGCACCCCAACCCGGCAGAAGGCGCATGCAACCCGGCCACACACTCATGTTTGCGACATCGACTGGCGATGCTGTCGCGCGCCTTGTTCAACCCGCCGGTGCGTTTTCAGGATGTAAAGATCAGCGACTGGGTGCAACGCTTTCATGCGCTGCTGGCGCTGGGCGACTCCAGCACCGCCGATATCGCCGGCCTGGCCCTGAGTTACCTGGGCAAAACCCGGCTGCAAAGCGACCAGTTGCCCAACACCTGGTTTGCCGACACCGAGATCGATTACCGCGACGACAACCGGCACCTGTGGCGTTTCCATGAGCTCAGCGATGACGAGGAAATGTTTGACGAACCGTCGCAAACTTCGTCAAAGGAGGAGCTTCAAAGCCTGCCACCGCGCCACTACCCCGAGTGGGATTACACCAGCCAGACCTTCCGGCCCGACTGGGTGAGCCTGTATGAGCGGCTGCACCCCAGCGGCAATGCGGCCGACATCGATGGTTTGCTGGCCAAGCACAGCGCACTTTCCAAACAACTCAAGCGCCTGCTGGATTTGCTGAAACCGCAAGACAAGGTGCGCCTGCGTTACCAGGAGGACGGCAGCGAGCTTGACCTGGACGTGGCGATTCGCTCCCTGATTGACCTGCGAGCCGGTAGCCAGCCCGACCCGCGCATCAACATGAGCCACACCACAGACGGGCGCAGCATTGCCGTGACATTGCTGCTGGATTTGTCGCAATCGTTGAATGAAAAGGCCCGTGGCTCCGAGCAGACCGTGCTGCAGCTCAGCCAGGAGGCAGTGTCGCTGCTGGCCTGGGCGGTGCAGCAACTCGGCGACCCGCTGGCCATCGCCGGGTTTCACTCCAACACCCGCCACGACGTGCGTTACTACCACCTCAAGGGCTTCGGTGAAAGCTGGGGCGACGAGGTCAAGGCCCGCATTGCCGCCATGCAAGCCGGCTACAGTACCCGCATGGGGGCAGCCATGCGCCATGCGGCGCACACCCTGCGCACACAGCAGGCTGACAAAAAACTGCTATTGGTGCTGACCGATGGCCAACCCTCAGACATCGATGTGCATGATGAACGCCTGCTGATTGAAGACGCACACCAGGCGGTGCGCGAGCTTGACCAACAGGGCATTTTTACTTACTGCATCAACCTCGACGCCAGCGCCGACGCTTATGTGAGCGACATCTTTGGCCGCCAGTACACCGTCATCGACAACATTGCGCGGCTACCGGAGCAGTTGCCCAAGCTGTTCATGGCCTTGACACGCTGAGCCAGCGTGTCAAGGCCGGCAGATCTCAGTCGGCACCGGCCACCGCCTGCTCTGCGGTCACCGGGCCCGGACCGCGGCGCTCGAACCAGGAACCCAGGTAAAAAATGCCCACCAGACAGGCGGCCATGATGCCCAGCATGACGGGGTCGGCAATGCCGTACACATCGGCGAAGGTGTCGCCGTCGATCATTGCACCAATGGCCATCATGGAGCGGATGGTGTCACCGTAAAAGCCGGCAAAGGCGGTGGTTCCGATGAACAGACCCACCACAAAAACAAGCGCGTCCAAACGCCCCGACGACATTCCCACCATCGAGGTTCCCGGGCAGTAGCCGCCAATCGCAAAGCCGGCGCCAATCAGGGCACCGCCCACCGCCGAGGCCATCACCAGCGCTTGCGGCACAAAAAGGATGTCGGGTGCCAGGAGCCCTACAACGCGCATCGCCCACAGCCCGACCGCAGCCACCACAATGGCAGTGAACATCACCTTGAACACCGACCAGTCGGTCAAGCGGAATTGCCCGGTGAGCTTGGCAGGGCTGCCAAAACCGGCATTCTCCAGCACAAAGCCGAACAGGACACCACACACCAGACCCGAAACCATGCCACTTTCATGAAGGGGAAACATGTCAGACTCCTCTCACAAAACGACTGACCAGCAAACCGGTCGCGAAAAATACGCCCAGAAACACGAAGGCCGAGATGCCCAGCACCGCGGCCCCGGACAGCCCCAGCCCACTGGTGCAGCCGCCGGCCACCCGTGCGCCAAAACCGGCCAGGATGCCACCGAGCAGCGCCTGGGTGACGCGCCGGCCTGAGCCCAGGCTGCGCTCACCGTCCAGTTGAACCCGAAAACGTCCGGCCATGAAGGCCGCGATGGCCGCACCGATGATCATGCCCAGCACTTCCCAGGTGATCCAGGAGCCAATCGGATTGCCTTCGGACACCATGGGACGAAGGTAGGGGTTGGCCAGTGTGGCCTCGGGCGCCATGACCAATCCGGCACCGGCCACCACATGGGTCACCGCGCCGCTGGCGCCAAGTCCGTGGCCGGAGAGGACAAAACTGAGCATCAACACCAGGCCGAGTGCGATGCCTGCTGCCAGGGGTGACCAAAAAGGTTTGACGACACGTTTGCCGTCCGAAAATTGCGCTTTCATCGTTGGCTGCCTTTCAAAACAACACCGTGGCAAGTTGCCACATGTTCTCGCTGGGCGCACAGAGCGCCAGGAGAACGAGGTCATTCTAGGGAATAAGTAACGACTAATATATTGATTTATATCAACGCAAACTGATATTACTGAGCGCCTCCAGCACTGTCTTTGGGATCGGCCTGGCGCAGACAGTTGTCGCGCTCAATGGAGCCTCGCACACCATTGCAACGCCAGAACGCCGCGCTTTGCTGGTTTCTGACCTGCTGCAGAGATTCACCTTGCGCCACCGCGCCACGCACCACCTGGTAAAACGCCAGCATCATTCCCAAGGTGGCCAGGGTGACCAGAATTGCCAGCGCAGCGAGCGCGGTGTTGGAGCGCAGCCGAGCCGCCACACCCGTCCGACCCTGCTGCAAAACAAGTTGAGATCCATCGCGGTGATCCGGATCTTGACTCGACAACTTGATCGTTTGGCAATTGCTATTCATTGGCAGGCTCCAGTCCAGTTGCGCACGCTGCGCTTCTATTGAACCGCAATATAGCGATGGTCTCGCCTGCCATCTGTGCGCTGGATAACGTTTACGCCCGACTAGCGAATGCCCGCAAACACCTCTTCGGCCATGCGAATGGCGTTGTTGCTGCGAAACTGGGCATCGGTGAAGTTCACCAGATAAGAAAACGGTGTCTGGTCAATGGCCTGCGAGGCCTCGACCGGGTCAAATGCGCCATCTTTAAAAGCCTTCGCGGCGCCATCGCGAAGCAGCGTCAGATAGCCCAGGCTGTCCTTCATGGCTGTGCCCAGGGTGGCCACCTCGCCGTGGCCGGGAATCACAGTGACCGGTCGCAGCTCGTCGCGCAGGTAGCTCAGCGCCGATATCCAGCGCAAACCCATGCCGGGCTGGATGCCCAGCAGACGGTCAACAAACACGATGTCGCCCGAAAACACCAGCTTGTCTCCGGGCAACCAGACAAAGATGTCCGCCTTGGTATGGGCACCGCCCGATTCAATCAACTCAATGTCCACCCCGCTCACTGCCAGTTTGTGGCGCTTGACAAAAGTCACATCCGGGTAGGCCAGCGTCGTGCCAGCGAATTTCTCGCCCAGGTTGCCTTTGCCGGCTTCGAACTGCTGCAGACCGCGTGCCTTCATGTCCAGCACGCCCGGCGCTGAGGCAATCACCCTGGCCCCGATCACGCGCTGGAAATAATCGTTGCCAAACCAGCGGTGGTCCTGGCCGCCGCTGTTGACCACCCAAAGAATGGGCTTGCCCGTGACGGCGCGAACGGCCTGCACAATGAGCTTGGCGCCCTCGGCCGAGCCGCCAGAATCCACCACCACGACACCCTCATCGGCAATGATGAAACCGCTGGTCATGTTATTTCCCAGATTGGCGGGTGAGCGTTGCCCCAGATCCCCGACCAGCGCATAGACGCGTTCAGTCACCTTGACAGTTTTGAAAATGGGCTCGGCGGCCTGCGCCAGGGTGGCACTGGCCCACAGCAGCGCTGCCAGAAGGATCTGCCCCCATGGCGCGACTGACCGGCACAGGGCCGTGCGAGAAAACATCATTGCGCCAAGAGCAGCCAGAACCTAAGCCGCGTAGCCCGGGTTGGGCAAGGCACCAATGATCTTGGGCGTGTTGAGCTTGCGCTTGGTCACCTTGCCGCCGCGCGCAGCGAGCCAGGTTTCCACCACTTCCCAGACCTGCTTGTTGCCCTGGCTTCGGGCCTCTTCGGCCACCGGCGCCCAGCCCGCCACCTTGTATTTTTTGTCGGCCTCAATCAACTTGCCGCCAATGCGCATGTCGCTGATGCGCTTGCCCATGGCCTCGAGCGGGCTGCAACTGTAAGAGAGGCCACCCACGCGCACCATGTCGCCGCCCTGCTGGTAATAGGGGTCGGGGTTAAACAGGTTGTCGCACACGTCTTCGAGCACGGTCTTGATGGTGGCACCGGTCATTTCCGTCAAGGTGGCGTACGAGTAAGTGGTGGCGGTCATGTCCATCAGCCATTCACGCGTGATGGCCTGGCCCGGCAGCAGCGTGGTGCCCCAACGGAAGCCCGGTGAAAACGCCAGGTCTGCGCCCTGCACGTCCATCAAGGCGTCGACCAGCAACTGGTCGCCGGTGCCGTTGAAGTTGCCGCGGCGGTACAGCGTGCCTTCGGTCACCGCCAGCTTTTCTGCCAGCTTGTCCGC
>JAABQI010000251.1 GCA_011391545.1 Rhodoferax sp. | reverse complement strand
ATGTCATCAAAGGTCATGTTTCGGAGACAGGTAAGGTACCCCGAAGTAGGCCCCCATACCAATAGGGTTAACCCTAAAAAAGTCGCCAAAGTGTCACTCCTTCTTGTTGCAACAATCATGACATTAACGTATGGAATCAGCTCCCCGCGTTACATTTCAGCTTTGTCACACCGTTCAATACAAGCCAACATGAACCCGATCCAACTCTTCGACCCCGTATCCAGCACCTACACCTACGTGCTGTTTGACACCACCACGCGCGATGCCATCATCATCGACCCCGTCGACACGCAGCTTGAGCGTGACCTGCAGGTGCTGCGCGATTACGGCCTGAGGCTGGTCCTGGCACTGGAAACACACGCCCACGCCGACCACATCACCAGCGCCGGGATGCTGGCCGAGCTGGCCGGTGCCAAAACCGCTGCGCCGGTGGACTGCGGCATCAGCACGGCGGCAGTGCAACTCAAGGATGGCGACACCTTGAGCTTTGGCGCCGAGAAGATACGCGCCCTGCACACCCCGGGGCACACCGCGGGCAGCATGTGTTTTGTCTGGCGCAATCATGTCTTCACCGGCGACACGCTGCTGATCAACGGCTGCGGCCGCACCGACTTTCAAAGCGGCAGCGCGGCGGCCCTGTACCACAGCCTGACCCAGGTGCTGTTCAAGCTGCCCGATGCCACCACGGTATGGCCGGGACATGACTACCAGGGCAAAACCCAGTCCACCATCGGTGCCGAGAAAGCCGGTAACCCCCGGGTGGCCGGCAAAACGCTGGAGGAGTTCGTCGCCATCATGGACGCGCTGCACCTGCCGCCGCCCAAGCGCATCGACGAGGCCGTGCCCGCCAACCTGCACGGCGGCCTGCGCCACGACGCGCACCCCGCCAACAGCCTGCAGGTGCAGCCCGCCCCTGGCTATGCCGGCGACATCAGCGGCGCGCTGGCCTGGCGCTGGGTGCTAAGCGGCGAGGCCGTGCTGGTGGACGTGCGCACCGATGCCGAGCGCGCCTGGGTCGGCTTTGTGCCCGACACCCCGGCCGTGGCCTGGAAGCAGTGGCCCGGCATGGTCAGCAACCCCGACTTCGATGCCGAGCTGCTGGCCGCGGTGCCTCCGGGCAAAAAAGTGGTGCTGCTGTGCCGCAGCGGCGTGCGCTCCATCGCCGCCGCCAAACGCGCCACCGAGCTGGGTCTGAAGGCCTACAACATCCTGGAAGGCTTTGAAGGCGACCCGGACGGCAACGCGCACCGCGGCCACAAAGGCGGCTGGCGGCACAACGGCCTGCCATGGCGCCAGAGCTGATAATGCCGCCATGACTTTTTTGGCCATCGATGTCGGCAACACCCGCCTGAAATGGGCGTTGCACGCCGCACCGCAACGCAACGCGCCGCTGCTGGCGCAAGGCGTCGAGTTTCTGGAAAACATCGACCGGCTGGCCAATGGCGACTGGGGCGGCCTGCCGCACCCGACGCGCATGCTGGGCTGCACCGTGGCGGGCGACGCCGTCAAGCGCCGGGTCGAGGAACAAATGGAGCTGTGGGACGTGTCCGTCAACTGGGTGGTGGCCAGCAGCTTCGAGGCTGGCCTGAGCAACGGCTACGACTACCCGTCGCGCTTGGGCGCTGACCGCTGGGTGGCCATGATCGGCGCTTGGCACCGCAGCTTGGCGCAAGGCCCGGCGCGCCCGCTGGTGGTGGTGATGGTCGGTACCGCGGTGACTGTGGACGCCATCGACACCCAAGGCAAGTTTTTGGGCGGGCTCATCCTGCCCGGCCACGGCATCATGCTGCGCGCGCTCGAATCCGGCACCGCCGGGCTGCATGTGCCCACCGGCAACGTCTGCGAGTTCCCCACAAACACCAGCGATGCCCTTACCAGCGGCGGCACCTACGCCATTGCCGGTGCGGTCGAGCGCATGGTGCAGCACCTGCGCCAGCACTGCGACACCGAGCCGCGCTGCATCATGACCGGTGGCGCCGGCTGGAAAATGGCGCCCAGCATGTCGGTGCCGTTCGAGCTGGTGGATAACCTGCTGTTTGACGGCCTGCTGGAGATGGCGGCGCACCGGTTTGGCTGACACTCACCGCTTCAGCCACGCCTCTGCCAGGCGCACCCAGTAAGTCGCCCCCAGCGGCAACAGGTCGTCGTTGAAGTCGTAGCTCGGGTTGTGCAGCATGCACGGCCCGCCGCCGTGACCCAGGGCGCGGTGGTCGCCGTCACCATTGGCAATAAAGGCGTAACAACCCGGCTTGGCTTGCAGCATGAAGGAAAAGTCTTCGGCACCCATGGTGGGCTCCTGCGCAAGCACCTGGTCAGCGCCCACAATGCCCGCCATCACCTGGCGCGCAAAGTCGGCCTCGGCGGCGCTGTTGATGGTGGGCGGGTAATTGCGCTTGAATTCAAAGTCGGCGCGCAAGCCGGATGCCGCACACAGGTGCTCGGTCATCACCCGCATGCGCTGCTCGATCTGGTCGAGCACAGCCAGCGAAAAGGTGCGCACCGTGCCCTGCAACTCGCAGCGGTTGGGGATGACGTTGGTGGCCTCACCGGCGTGGATCATGGTGACCGAAATCACGCCCGCCTCGATGGGTTTGATATTGCGGCTGATGATGGTCTGCAACGACTGCACCAACTGGCAGGCCACCGGCACCGGGTCCAGCGCGTTGTGCGGCATGGCGGCATGGCCACCCTTGCCGTGCAGTGTGATCTTGAACTCGTTGCTGCTTGCCATCACAGGGCCCGCGCTGGCGGCAAACTGGCCGAACTGCAAACCGGGCCAGTTGTGCATGCCAAACACCGCGTCCATCGGGAACTTGTCGAACAGGCCGTCCTTGATCATTTCGCGCGCGCCGCCACCGCCTTCTTCGGCGGGCTGAAAGATCAGGTAAACCGTGCCATCAAAATTGCGGTGGGTGGCCAGGTATTGGGCGGCGGCCAGCAGCATGGCGGTGTGGCCGTCGTGGCCGCAGGCGTGCATCTTGCCGGGCTGGGTGCTGGCGTGGGCAAAGGTGTTGGCCTCTTGCATCGGCAGCGCGTCCATGTCGGCGCGCAAACCAATCGCGCGGCTGGAAGTGCCACTCTTGACAATACCCACCACGCCGGTGGTACCCAGGCCGCGGTGCGCTGGAATGCCCCACTCGGCGAGCTTGGCAGCCACCACATCGGCGGTGCGGAACTCGTTGAAGCACAGCTCGGGGTGTGCGTGCAGGTCACGGCGAAGGGCTGCCAAACTGGGCGCCCGTGTGAGGATGGCATCAATGATTTTCATGATTGCTCAATTTCAGACTGATGGATGGACCGTGTTGGCGTGGTCGCTAGGGCCTGCGCTTTTTCGAGGCCGGGGGCAGGCTGCTGCGCACACCATCCCAAAATGTGATTCGTGCCTCAATCGCCTGCCGGGCAACCTTGCCAGCAGCCTTCTTTTTGCCGGCGCTGTCGCCGCAGAGCTGCGTCAACAATTGAAGCGAGAGAGGGCCATGCAACTCATCGTCAAGGTGGATGTGACGTTCAAGGTAGTAGTGAAAAAGTGGCGCCCTTTTTTTGCTGATGCCCATGTCTGCCAGCAGCGACCTGAACATGCCGGGAATCACCTGTTCGCGTCCCATTGCAAAGGCCGCGCCGACCAGATGCGCTTTCTGGGTGTCAAGAAGACCAAATGTTGTCGCCATGAAGCGGCGTGACGGTTCCGGGATGTCGCTCTTCGAAAGCGCTGCTGGAAGGCCTTTTTTCTTGACAGCCTGCAGAAAGGCACGCACCGGCCGGGTGTCGGCACCCACCTCTTCCATCGCCCCCAGGTAGAGGTCGAAATGACTGATGAATGTGGGATTCCCCTTGGCATCGGGCAATCCCTCGTCGGTCTCCTCGCCCAGCACGATTTCATTGATGAACCGCTGCACCAGGGTGGACCGGACGTTTCCGGTGGGCAGCCATGGCACGGACACAGGCGCCACCGCGCCTTGCAGAAATTTGACCAGCGACATGAAGTCCCACACGGCATACACATGATGCTCCATGAAGCAGCGCAGGTCTTCCATTGTGCGCACCGATGCATACAGGGGGTGCCGATCAAGGCGCGTCCGGAGTTCCGGCAAGAAGGGCGGGTCAGTCAGGCTCATGGGCGGCATTGTGGATATCTGTGCGTGAAATGATCATGCTGGGAATTGTCCCACCGTCCGCGCTCTGGACGGCCGGCTGAAGAGGATGCCGCCCGGCGGCGTATGGCTTTTGACCGCCTACACTGTTTGATTTGACCGCTTGTTCATGAATCAGACATCTCCGCACCCCCCGGCGCTCTCCCAGATTCTGGGCGCCTGCCCGCACGACTGCCCCGACACCTGCTCGCTGCTGACCACGGTGCAGGGCGGCGTGGCCGTCAAGGTGCAGGGCAACCCGGCGCACCCGCACACGGCTGGCAGCCTGTGCACCAAGGTGTCGCGCTACCCGGAGCGCACTTACCACCCCGAGCGCATACTGCACCCCCTGAAACGCACCGGCGCCAAAGGGAGCGGGCAGTTTGAACGCGTGAGCTGGGATGCCGCGCTGAGCGACATTGCCGCGCGCCTGAGCAGCATCGCCGCGCGTGATCCGCAGGCCATCCTGCCCTACAGCTACGCCGGCACCATGGGGCTGGTGCAAGGCGAAAGCATGGCGGCGCGCTTTTTCAACAAGCTGGGCGCGTCCCACCTGGAGCGCACCATTTGCGCCGCCGCCGGTGGTGAAGGGCTGGTGCACACGCTGGGCGGCAAGGTCGGCATGCGGGTGGAATTTTTTGCCGAGTCGAAACTGATTTTGATCTGGGGCAGCAACTCGATCACCAGCAACCTGCACTTCTGGCGCTATGCAGCCCAGGCCAAACACAACGGGGCCAAACTGATCTGCATCGACCCGCGCAAAAGTGAAACCGCCGACAAATGCCATGAGCACATCGCCCTGCTGCCCGGTACCGACGGTGCGCTGGCATTGGCGCTGATGCACGAGCTGATTCAAAACGACTGGCTCGACCATGATTATTTGGCGCGGCACACGCTGGGCTGGGAGATGCTGCGCGAGCGCGCCTTGCAGTGGCCGCCGGAGCGCGCCGCGGCAGTGTGCGGCGTCGATCCCGAGCAGATTCGCGCCCTGGCGCGCGACTACGGTGCCTGCGCCGCCAATCGCGCGCCAGCCGCGATCCGCATGAATTACGGCCTGCAGCGCGTGCACGGCGGTGCCAATGCGGTGCGCCTGATTGCCAGCCTGCCGGCGCTGATCGGCGCCTGGCGCCAGCGGGCAGGCGGCGTGCTGCTGTCGAGCTCGGGGGCTTTTCCGGTGCAGCGCGCCGCACTGCAACGCCCTGACCTGCTGGTGGGGCGCACACCGCGCACCATCAACATGGTCACCATCGGCGACGACCTGCTGCGCCGGAGCGGCCCAAGCTTTGGCCCGGCCATTGAGGCCCTCGTGGTCTACAACAGCAACCCGGTGGCGGTGGCGCCCGAGTCGGCCAAGGTCGTTCAGGGCTTTGCGCGCGAAGATTTGTTCACCGTGGTGCTGGAGCATTTTCAGACCGACACCGCCGACTACGCCGATTACATCCTGCCCGCCACCACGCAACTGGAGCACTGGGATGTGCACAGCGCCTACGGTCACACTGACGCGCTGCTCAACCGTCCGGCGATCGCGCCGCTGGGCGAGGCCAAACCCAACACTCAGATATTTCGCGAACTCAGTCGCCGCATGGGCTTTGACGAACCGTGCTTTACCGACAGCGACGAGGCGTTGTGCCGCCAGGCCTATGGCAACACCGTCAGCTTCGACACCCTACTGGCCAACGGCTTTGCCACCCTCGACACGCCAGAGGCCCCCTTTGCCCAAGGCAACTTCCCGACGCCCTCCGGCAAATGCGAGTTCTTCAGCGAGCGACTGGCGACGAAGGGGTTTGACGGGCTGCCCGACCATGTGCCCAACCATGAAGCGGCGCACAGCTCAACCGCCTACCCGTTGGCCATGATTTCACCGCCGGCGCGCAATTTTTTGAATTCGAGCTTTGTCAACGTCAAAAGCCTGCGCGACAGCGAGGGCGAACCGCTGCTGGAAATGCACCCGGACGACGCGGCGGCCCGCGGCATTGCCAATGGGGATGTCGTGCGTGTTTTTAATGCGCGCGGCGACTACCAGTGCCGTGCCCGCATCAGCGCGCGGGCACGCCCGGGCGTGGTCAACGGCCTGGGCGTCTGGTGGCGCAAACTGGGGCTGGGCGGCACCAACGTCAACCAACTCACCAGCCAGAAACTCACCGACCTGGGCCACGGGCCGACCTTTTACGACTGCCTGGTGCAGGTTGCTCAAGGCGCAGAGGGCGGGCAAAAATTATCTGGCCGTTAAGCACCAGTGGCGCAGCCGGTGGCTTAAGGAGTACGGAAAACAGGGGCAAGGTGAGCGCTGGCGGGACGGCGCGATTCAGGGCACCACCACCAAGGGCGGACCGCTCATGCGCATGAGTTTTTTGGTCACCGAGCCGAACAGCAAGTTCTCGACCAAGTTGAGGCCACGGTTGCCGACGACGAGGCCGTTGCAACCGAGCCGCACGGCAAGCGCCATGATCTGATCCGCAGGATCGCCCATCACAACATGCAGCCGCCACGGCTGGCCTTGCGCGTCGAGCAGGGCGCGCGCCCTTGCGGTGGCTAGCCACGCCCTGGGTGCCAGCTCTGTCTCTGCCGCCTCCTTGCTGAACCAGTGCTGCACATTGACCAGATGCAGGGCGCAGGCCTTCAACTCGCCAGCCTGGCGCGCGGCATGAACGACCGCGCGCAGCGCGTTGTCCGAGCCGTCGACAGCGACCAGCCATGGATTGTTCTCGGGCGCGGGCAAGGGCGGCACGCTGTCGAAAGTCAAGCTGACCAGGCGGCCGTCAGCGTCGCGCTCGGCAGTGATCGGCACGGGAAGATCAGCTTGGTCGCTCATGCGTCTTCTCCAGCGGCAACGGGTTTGGGTTTTGACAGGGCGAGGCTCGCCACCACCGACACCAGAATAATGCTGGCAACGATGGACAACGACCACTGAATCGGGATATGGAACCAGGGCACGGCCAGCATCTTGCCGCCGATGAATACCAACACGATGGCCAGGCCATACTTGAGCAGGTGGAATCGATCCGCCATGTCGGCAAGAAGAAAGTAAAGGGCGCGCAGGCCCATGATGGCGAAGATGTTTGAGGTGAACACGATGAACGGGTCGGTCGTCACGGCGAAGATGGCCGGGATGCTGTCTACCGCGAACACCACGTCGCTGACCTCGATGAGCACCAGCACGAGAAACATCGGCGTCGCCCAGAGTAAGCCGTTTTGGCGGACGAAGAACTTCTCGCCACGAAATTCCGGCGTGATGCGCATGTGCCCGCGCAGCCAGCGCAGCAGCGGGTTTTTCTCAAGATCGGGCTCGGACTCGGCGAAGATCAGCATCTTGATGCCGGTGATGACCAGGAAGGCGCCAAAGACATAGAGGACCCAGGCGAACTGCTGCACCAGCCAGACACCGGCCAGGATCATGCCGGCGCGCATGACGATGGCACCCAGCACCCCGAAGAGCAGCACGCGGCGCTGCAACTCCGGTGGAACGGCGAAGTAACCGAAGATCATCACGAACACGAACATGTTGTCCACCGACAGCGATTGTTCGATCAGGTAGCCGGCAAGAAACTCCAGCGTCTTCGTCCGCGCCACGTCTGCACCATGGTTGATGTTGAGATACCACCAAAGCAGGCCAGCGAACGCCAGTGCGAGGCTGACCCAGACGGCGACCCAGGCGGCTGCCTCCCTGACATGCACGCGATGCGCCTTGCGTCCGCCGAAGACGAACAGATCGAGCGCCAGCATGGCGAGCACGAAGGCGATAAAGCCAGCCCACATCGGGCCGGTGGCGAATGTTTCAACTGTCGCGTTCATTTGTTACTCGAAACCCCAATTGGCGGCGCGCGGCCGCTCTCCGGCGTGAAGTCGATGGCGATGATCTGGAGGGCCGCGATCAAAACATCAAAAAATACGATTTTGATAGCATTAAATCAAGGAATGGTGCGGCTGGCGGGGATCGAACCCACGACCCTTGGCTTCGGAGGCCAATACTCTATCCACTGAGCTACAGCCGCAACTGGGAGCCGCGATTGTAGGTGTTAAAAAATACCCAACCCTATAATCCAAAGCTGCTTTCGCACCCAACATTGAATCGAGGCCAACATGAGCGACCCACATCACACCGCAGACCACGACACACACGCTGCCCCCAGCCCCAGCGGGCTGAAAAAAATCGCGACCATCCTTGTTCTGCTGGGACTGCCCTTGCTGGTGGTTGGCTCTTTGGTGGGTTATTACAAAACACAAACCGGTGGCCAGATCGCGTCTGACATGTCCGAGGAGGCGGTTGCCGGACGCATTCAGAAAGTGGGCCGCTTCCAGTTGGGCGAGGTCTCGCGCGAGCCCAAGACCGGCGAACAGGTTTACCAGGCGCAGTGCACCACCTGCCATGCGGCCGGCCTGGTGGGCGCGCCCAAATTTGGCGATGCCGCTGCCTGGGCGCCGCGCAATGCCACCGGCTATGAAGCGCTGCTGAACTCAGCCCTCAAGGGCAAGGGCAATATGGCGGCACAGGGCGGCGGCGCCTTTGCCGACTTTGAAGTGGGTCGCGCCGTGGCTTACATGGCCAACGCCGCGGGTGCCAAGTTTGAAGAGCCCAAGGCGCCAGAGGCCGAAGGGGCAGCCGCACCTGCCGCCGACGCGCCTGCCGCTGCGGCATCCGAGGCCAAATAAGCGCGGGCTTTACTTTTTTTGTAGCGCTTGCGGGCTTTTGACAAAGCCGAAGCGCGCGGGCAAGTCGCGCTGCAACACCTCTTTCGGCTGCCACAGCCCTTGCTCCACGGCCTCTGCGGCCAGACCCATGTCCTGGGTGTGCACCAGCCCCAGCCCGGCCTTTGACGCCAGGTACAAAAAGCCCGCCTCATCGAGCCAGGCCTGCTGCACCTCGGCAGCCCTGCCCAGGTGGTCCTTGACCGTGTGATCGGGCTGCACGCGCCAGACCAGCGGCGTGGCCTGCAACTCGGCATACACACGCTGCGGCCCGTTCTGAAAAAACCACTGGCCCTCATCATCCGGCAGGTAGTTGCGGGCGATGAAGTCAATCAGTTTCTCGTGTGTCAGCAAGGAGCCCTTGCTGCCCGGCAGGCCGCTCTGGAAAGTGCCTGCGGCTTGCGCCCGGTCGTCGCGCAGATACCAGTTGCCGCGCGCATCGAGCCCCAGCCAGCCATAGCAGTCGGGCACGTTGGGCCATTTGGCCATGGCTTGTTTGACGATGTCGTCCATTTTTTCTCCTGTCAAGTGTGTGCCAGCAACCAGCCGCCCACGGCCTGCGGCAGCGTCTGCAGGTGGCCCGGTGGCGATCCCGCCATAAAGCCCACATGACCGCCCTGTTCGGGCTGCCAGAGGGTCACATGCGCCCCCGCATCGCGCTGCTGCGGCAGACTGGCCGCCGGAACAAACGGATCGTTCAAGGCGTTGACCACCAGGCTTGGCAGGCGAATGTCGGCCAGGCGCGGCCCGGCTGACGCGCGCAGCCAATAGTCGGGCGTGTCTTGAAAGCCATGCAGGGGCGCGGTAAACACATTGTCGAAGTCGTAGAGATCGCGCGCCTCCCGCAGGGTCCGGGCATCGAACAGGCCGGGAAACTGGGCCAACTTGAGCATGGCCTTGGGTTTCATGGATTTCAGGAACATGCGGGTATAAACCTGCCGGTTCAGACCCCGGCCAATGGCCAGGCCGCTGGCAGTCAGGTCCACCGGGGCCGAAATACTGGCCAGCGCCTGCACCATGCTGGCCGCCGTGCTGCCCGCCTCCTGCGCCCAGCGCAGCAAGGCGTTGCCACCGAGGGACACGCCCACGGCATAAAGCGGCCCGGCGTGACGGGTACGCAGGCGCGACAGGATCCAGCCGATTTCTTCAAAATCACCGGAGTGGTAGGCGCGCGGGGCACGGTTGATCTCGCCACTGCAGCCTCGAAAATGCGGCACGGCAAAGCCCCAGCCTTGTGCCTGCGCCCATTGGCCCAGCGCCAGCGCGTAGTGACTGTGGGAGGAGCCCTCCAGCCCGTGAAACAGCACCAGCAAAGGCGCTGTGGACAGCGCATCGCGCCAGTCCACATCGACAAAATCGTCATCGGGCGTGGCCCAGCGCTCGCGCCGGTACGACATGGCAGGCAAGCGGGCGGTGCGGCTTTGCAAGGCCGGCCAGATGGTTTGGGCATGGCCACCAGGCAACCACCAAGGCGCGCTGTAGTGCATGGCTAATGCAAGACGGGTGGCGTGTCGGTGACGTCCTGCGGCTCGCGGGCGTTGCCGGGGCTGGCGTGGTGCGCCACCAGGCGCCAGCCTTGCGCGGTCTTGTGATAGACGTTGGTGGCAATCACCACCGCCTCCATCGGGCCCTCGGGGGTGAGCAGTTCAATGCGTTCACGCACGCTGTGCACAGCGCTGCCCAGCGCTTCGATTTTGCGCACGCCCTCGGCTCGCACCCGCACGCTGCCATTGTTGAACATGGCCTCGAACGCCGAGCGAATGGCGCCCAGCCCGATCATGCGCGCGCCGCCCGGGTGCACGCACACCACATCGTCGTCATCCGCCCAGCAGGCCATCAGCCGCTCCAGGTCGGCATTTTGCAGCGCGTCATAAAAGGCGGTTTCAACCTCGTCGGATGAACCACCCACGATGGCGGCAATTTTCTTGGCTTTGGACATGGCGCGACCTCTTTCAGTGTGGGCCCGATTTTGCCGTGCTTTCTGAAAAGCATGGCGCCCAGGCCAGCCATCCGCCTGATGGACAATGCCGGTCTCATGCGCCTGCTTGCCGTTGCCCTCCTCATCTGTCTGCCCTGGCTCAATCCATTTTCGCCCGGGCCCACCGCTAACGTGGTGCCACTGTTGTTTGCCTGGAGTTGCGCGGCCGGATTGCTGCTGCTGCGGGCCAGCGTCCACCCGAATCAGCAGCGCACAGACTGGGTGCGCGCCATGGCCGGGGCTTGGGTTGTGGCCGCAGCCATGAGCGCCATGATTGGCTTGTTGCAGTATTTGGGCGCCACCGAATGGCTTGGGGTGTGGGCCAATCGCACCGAGGTTGGCCTGGCCTATGGCAACTTGCGCCAGCGCAACCAGTTTGCCAGCTTGATGAGCATCGGGCTGGTGGCCTTGTTGTGGTGGGCGGCCCAGCCATCCCGACCAGGATTCAGATCACACGCTGGCCTGATCGCCCTGGCCATGCTGCTGGGCGCGGGCAACGCGGCCTCCTCGTCGCGCACCGGTTTGTTGCAGCTGCTGATGGTGGTGGTTTTGAGCC
Organism: Rhodoferax sp.; assembly: GCA_011391545.1. Lineage (GTDB taxonomy): Bacteria > Pseudomonadota > Gammaproteobacteria > Burkholderiales > Burkholderiaceae_C > Rhodoferax. The sequence continues at coordinate 35,715 of JAABQI010000251.1, read as the reverse complement.
TGTACTGGCAGCACTGGACACGTCATCACAGGGCATCAAGTCAAAGCGGGCACGGGTTGCGATGGGTGTTGTTGGCTGCCGTGCTGACCTATGCGGTGGCGACCTGGGCGCTGCCGTGGCTGGCGGGGCTGGACCCGATGCACGCCGGCGCCTGGGCCCGGCTGCGCGAAGGCGATGCGGTGTGTGCAAGCCGCCTGACCCTGTGGCGCAACGTGCTGTTTTTGATCAGCGAAAAACCGTGGGCGGGCTGGGGCTGGGGTGAGCTGGACTACGCCCACTTCATCACGCTCTACCCCGGCGCGCGCTTTTGCGACATTTTGGACAACGCCCATAACCTGCCCTTGCACCTGGCCGTGGAGCTGGGCGTGCCGCTGGCGCTGCTGGTGTGTGGCGGCGCGCTGTGGTTCATCTGGCGCGCCCAACCCTGGCGCGAGCTGGATGCCACCCGGCACATGGCCTGGGGCATTCTGGCGGTGATTGTGCTGCACAGCCTGCTGGAATATCCGCTTTGGTACGGCCCGTTCCAGATGGCCGCCGGCCTGTGCCTCTGGCTCCTGATGCCACATCACTCGCCGCCAAAAAGGTCGCTGGTGCCCTACCTGCAAGCGGGATGCGCCGGGGTGTTGCTCGGCTTTTGCGTGCTGGCGGCCTGGCAATACCGGCTGGCCAGTCAAATCTACTTGCAACCCGATGAGCGCGCCCCGGCTTACCGCGTCAACACACTGGAAAAAACGCGCCATGTCGTGCTGTTTCAGGCTCAGCTGCGCTTTGCCGAGCTCACCACCACCAAGCTGACACCGGCCAATGCCGCGCAGATGAACCTGCTGGCCAAGGAAACCCTGCATTTCTCGCCAGAGGCGCGCGTGGTCGAGACCGTGATCAACAGCGCCCTGCTGCTGGGCCGGGACACCGAGGCCGACTATTACCTGGAACGCCTGCAAGCCGCTTTTCCACAAGCTTATTCCACCTGGCTGCAGCAGCACCCCAAGCCATAGTGTCTAAACTCCGATCCACCTTGTCACCCCACCCCTTAGGAGCCATTCATGTCCCAATCCTGGAAATTCGAAACCAAATCCGTCCACTCGGGTTACAGCCCGGACCCCACCACCAAGGCTGTGGCGGTGCCGATTTACCAGACCGCGGCCTATGCCTTTGACAGCGCCCAGCATGGCGCCGATTTGTTTGACCTGAAGGTGCCGGGCAATATCTACACCCGCATCATGAACCCGACCAATGATGTGCTGGAGCAGCGCGTGGCCGCACTCGAAGGCGGCATTGCGGCGCTCGCGCTGGCCTCGGGCCAGGCCGCCGTAACCTATGCCATCCAGACCATTTCCGAGGCCGGTGACAACATCATTGCCAGCACCGCGCTCTATGGTGGCACCTACAACCTGCTGGCGCACACGCTGCCGCTGTCAGGCATCACCACCCGTTTTGCCGACCCGCGCGACCCGGCCAGTTTTGAGCCGCTGTTTGACGACAAGACCAAGGCGGTGTTCATCGAGTCCATCAGCAACCCGCAGGGCACGCTGACCGACATCGCCGCCATTGCCGCCATTGCGCACCGCCACGGCGTGCCGCTGATTGTGGACAACACGGTGGCCACGCCCTACCTGCTGCGCCCCTTCGAGCACGGCGCCGACATCGTGGTGCACTCACTCACCAAATACATGGGCGGCCACGGCACCAGCATTGCCGGCGCGATTGTGGATTCAGGCAAGTTCCCCTGGGCCGAGCACAAGGCCAAATTCAAACGCCTGAACGAGCCCGACCAGAGCTACCACGGTGTGATTTACACCGAAGCCCTGGGTGCCGCCGCCTACATTGGCCGCGCCCGCGTGGTGCCGCTGCGCAATACCGGCGCGGCGCTGTCACCCTTCAATGCCTTCCTGATTTTGCAGGGCATCGAGACCCTGAGCCTGCGCATGGACCGCATCAACGACAACACGATCAAGGTGGCGCAATTCCTGCAGGCTCACCCCAAGGCGGCGTGGGTCAATTACGCCGGTTTGCCCAGTCACCCCGACCACGCGCTGGCGCAAAAATACCTGGGCGGCAAGGCCAGTGGCCTGCTCACGTTTGGCGTCAAGGCGGCGCCCGGCGAAGGCCGCAAAGCCGGCGCCGCCTTTCTGGATGCGCTGCAGTTGTTCACGCGCCTGGTCAACATTGGCGACGCCAAGTCGCTGGCCACGCACCCGGCCTCCACCACGCACCGCCAGCTGTCACCGGCCGAGCTGATCAAGGCAGGCGTGCCCGAAGACGCGGTGCGCCTGTCGATTGGCATCGAGCACATCGACGACCTGCTGGCCGACCTGACGCAAGCCCTGGCTGCCGTTTAAAACCGCTGCAACCCAGGACGCACCATGAACGACCGCATCAACGAGCTGCTGGCGCAGATGGCAGCGCTGGAGGCCGACCTGAAAGAGGCCGTTCATGAGCAGGAAAGCCGCATGTTTTTCCAGATCAAGGGAAAACGGGTCGAGTTCGAAGACTCGATCAAGGCGGCGCACCGCAAGCTCAAAACCAGCTTCTTCCGCTGGCTGGTCACCAACCGTCCGCAGAACCTGATCACCGGCCCCATCATTTACAGCATGATCGTGCCGCTGATGCTGCTGGACCTGTGTGTCAGCTTTTACCAGTGGAGCTGCTTTCCGATCTACGGCATCACCAAAGTGCGCCGCAGCGACTACCTGGTGTATGACCGTGCCCAGTTGCAATACCTCAACTTCATCGAGAAATTCCACTGCTTCTACTGCGAATATGGCAACGGGCTGATGGGCTACATGCGTGAAATCCTGGCGCGCACCGAGGCGTACTTTTGTCCGATCAAACACGCCCACAAGATTCTTGGCACCCATGCCCACTACAACCGGTTTCTGGACTACGGCGACGCCGCCGACTACGAGGCCCGGCTGGAAGAGTTTCGCCAGGCCCTGGGCAAGCTGAAATAAGCTTCGGGGGCAGAGCGCTTTGTCGTCACTGCGAGCGCAGCGCGGCAGTCCATGCATTCGGAAGTCATGGACTGCTTCGCTTTGTTCGCAATGACGCGTCTTGTTCAGTTATTGCGAAATAAACGAAAACCTTGCGGGTCAGACCACTCGCGCAGCAACGTGCTCTGACCCCAACTGATCAACGGCGGTTCAGCAGCGCGTACAGCACGATGGCGCCAAAGGTGGCGGTACCGATGCCGCCCAGCGCAAAGTCGCCAAACTTGAGGGTGAAGTCGCCGGTGCCCAGAATGAGTGTGATGGCGGCCACGATCAGGTTCTTGTTGTCCGAAAAATCCACCTTGTTTTCGACCCAGATGCGCGCGCCCGCCACTGCAATCAGGCCAAACACCACAATGCTCACGCCACCCATCACCGGCAACGGAATGGTCTGGATGACGGCGCCAAACTTGGGGCTGAAGCCCAGCACAATCGCCAGCAGCGCCGCCACCAGGAACATCGCGGTGGAATAGATTTTGGTGGCCGCCATCACCCCGATGTTCTCGGCATAAGTCGTCACACCGGTGCCGCCGGCGCTGCCGCTGACCATGGTGGCAATGCCGTCGCCAATAAAGGCACGGCCCATGTACACATCGAGGTTCTTGCCGGTCATGGCGGTCACGGCCTTGATGTGGCCGAGGTTTTCTGCCACCAGGATGATGGCCACCGGGGCGATCATCAGCATGGCTTTTGAATCGAACACCGGGGCGGCAAAACCGGGCATGCCGAACCAGGCCGCGTTGAACAGGCTGCTCAGGTCCATCGGCTTGCCCAGCCCCAGGCCATTGGTCAGCAGCGCGTAGAGCAGGCTGGCCACCAGCAGGCCGACCAGAATCAGCAGGCGCTGCACCATGCCGCGCGTGAACACCGCCACCAGCGCCACGCAGATGAAAGTGGCAGCCTGCATCCAGCTGTCAAAGTTGCTGGCCGCCATGTTCTTGATCGGCACACTGGCCAGGTTCAGGCCAATCACGGCCACCACCGAGCCGGTCACCACTGGCGGCATCAGCTTCTCGATCCAGCCGGTGCCCGACACCTGCACCAGCAGGCCGATGGCGGTGTACAGCGCGCCGCAGGCGATGATGCCACCCAGCGCCACGCCCATGTTGGCGTTCAGGCCCTGGCCCGCGTAACCGGTGGCCGCAATCACCACGCCAATGAAGGCAAAGCTGGAGCCCAGGTAACTGGGCACCTTCCCGCCGGTGATGAAAAAGAAGATCAGCGTGCCGATGCCGCTCATCAAAATGGCCAGGTTGGGGTCAAACCCCATCAAAATCGGCGCCAGCACGGTCGCGCCAAACATGGCAATCACGTGCTGCATGCCCATCACCGCGGTTTGCGGCCAGGGCAGGCGCTCGTCAGGGCCAATCACGCCGCCTTGGCGCAGGATGTCAGGGCTTTTTTCGGTCCATTCGAATAGGCTCATGGGGTTCCTTGGTTGTTGTGGTCAAGCCAGCTTGAATTGTGGCACGCCGCATTCCCATCCAGACCCCATGAGAGCAGCACAACTTATCTGAATCCCACCCGGTCGAGCATTTGCTGCACCTTGATCTGGTTCATGCCGACCGCGCTGATCGGAACCAGTTCGCGCTTGAAACTGCCGCCCGACATGGCCTGCAGGGCCGGGTTGTCAAACTGCACGCCCTTGGCCACCGGCCACTCGTTGTTGCCGTCGGCAAAGTGCTTCTGGGCTGAAGGGCTCACCAGGTATTCAAGAAACTTCAGCGCGTTGTCCTGGTTTTTGGCGTGTCGCGCCACCGCACCGCCGGCGATGTTGACGTGCGTTCCCCAACTGGCCTGGTTGGGGAACATCACCTTGACCTTGCTGGCCACGGCCTGGTCTTCGGGTTTGCTTGAGCGCATCAGGCGCGCCAGATAGTAGGAGTTGGTGACCGCCACCGCGCATTCGCCCGAGGCGACACCCTTGATCTGGTCGGTGTCACCGCCCTTGGGCGAGCGCGCCATGTTGTCTACCAGCCCCTTGAGCCAGACTTCGGTTTTGGCCGGGCCCAAATGCTCGGTCATGGCGCCGAACAGGCTCAGGTTGTAGGGGTGCGAGCCCGAGCGGATGCACAACTTGCCCTTGAGCTTGGGGTCGGCCAGTTTTTCGTAACTGTCAACATCCGCCGCGCTGACCTTGCGTTCGTCATAGACCACGAGGCGCGCGCGGGTGGACAGGCCGAACCAGGGCGTGCCGCCGTTGTCGGCCGGCTTGGCACGCAAATTGGCGGGGATGGCGTCTTCGAGCACTTTGGACTTGACGGGCTGAAACAGGCCATCGACCTCGGCGCGCCACAGCCGCGAAGCGTCCACCAGCAAGATCACATCCGCTGGCGAGGCGCTGCCCTCGGCCTTGAGGCGCGCCAGAATGCCGGCGTCATCGGCATCGACGCGGTTGATTTTGATGCCCGTGGCCTGCGTGAACTGGCTGTACAGCGCTTCGTCGGTGGGGTAGTGGCGTGCCGAGTAAAGATTCAATTCGGGTTGAGCCGCCTGGGCCAGGCCCATGCCCAAACCAAGAAGTGCCAGGGAAAACATGCTGAATGAGCGAACCATTAAAAAACTCCGTGAGTGAATGAATGGCCTCATTCTATCTCAAATGCGAATCATTCTCATTAGTATTTGCAAGAGCTTTCTCATTTTTTGTAGGGACAGCCGCTTTTGATGCAGCGCGCATACAGACTCAGCGAATGGTCTTCAATTTCGTAGCCCTGGGCCTTGGCAATTTTTTTCTGCCGCGCCTCGATCTCGGCGTCAAAAAACTCCTCGACCCGGCCACAGTCCATGCAAACAATATGGTCGTGGTGCTTGCCCTCGTTGAGCTCGAACACCGCCTTGCCGTTTTCAAAATTGCTGCGGTTCAGGATGCCCGCCTGCTCGAACTGCGTCAGCACGCGGTACACCGTGGCCAGGCCAATGGCGGTGTTGTCGCTCACCAGCAGTTTGTAAACATCTTCCGCGCTCATGTGCCGCTGGGCGGCGTTCTGGAACAGCGCCAGAATGGTCTGGCGCGGACCGGTCACTTTGAGGCCGGTGTCTTTGAGCTTGTGCGGTGTATCGTTCATGGTGCGGCCCGGGTTCAGATTGGTGGTGCAACGCAACTTATACCAAACTCTGGCAGCACCGGTGCGCTGGCGGTCAATGGTATGGTTCGGCCATGAAAACACACATTGATCACCTCATCGTCGCTGCCCAAACCCTGGAGCAGGGTGTGCAGTGGTGCGAAGCCACGCTCGGCGTAACCCCTGCGCCAGGCGGCGAGCACGCGCAATACGGCACCCATAACCGCCTGTTCAAAATTGCCACGCCGACGCATCCGCTGGCGTATTTTGAAATCATTGCCATCGACCCGGCCGCGAAACGGCCCGCCAACGCAGCCGGCCAACGCTGGTTCGACATGGACGACACGGCGCTGCAAGCGGCGCTTGCCGTCGAGCCGCGTCTGGTGCATTTTGTCGCCAACACCGATGACATCCAGGCCGCCCGCATCGCCCTGAAAGCTCAAGGCATCGAGCGCGGCCCGGCCGTGCATGCCAGCCGCCATTCACGCCGCGGCCTGCTGCAATGGCAGATCACCGTGCGCGAGGACGGCCAGCGCCTGTTCAACGGCGCGCTGCCGAGCCTGATCCAGTGGGGCAAGGCAGGGGAAGCCGAGCCCTTGCGCCTGCACCCGCGCAACAGCCTGCCGCGCTCGGGCGTGTCGCTGCAAAGCCTGGTCATCACGCACCCCAGCGCCGACAAGTTGCAGGCCGCGTATGAGGCCATCGGACTCAGCGGGGTCGCCATTGAAACCGGCCCGGCCGACCTGATCGCCACCCTGAACACGCCCAAAGGCTCGGTGGTGCTGCACAGTCACGGCGTTTAACAGCCAAAGAAGAGCAAGCCCATGAAACTGAAAATGTCCGAAAACTCGCTGTTTGCGATCTTGCTGCGCTCGCCGTGGTGGATCAGCCTGGTCATCGTGGCCGTGATTTCGCTGCTGTCCGTGGCCCTGCTGCCCAAGCCCTATGTGGGTTTTGGCGTGATGGGCGGTTTTCCGTTCCTGGTCATCGGCGTTCTGGCCGCGCGCAAACAGTGGCGCGCCCCGAGCGCGGCCCGTGTGGCCGACATAATGACGCGGGCGGGCGCCATGTCGTGGCGCGATTTTTCTGCCCTGGTCGGGCAAACTTATGTCGAGCAGGGCTATGCCGTCACGCGGCTCAACAACCCGGCGGCCGACTTTTCAGTGGTCAAGGGAGCACAGCGCACGCTCGTGAGTTGCAAACGCTGGAAAGCCGCCAACCATGGCGTGGAAGCGCTGCGCGAGCTGGTCGCCGCCAAAGAGACGCAAGAGGCACAGCAATGCCTCTACATGAGCCTGATCCCGGTCAGCGACACCGCCCAGCGTTATGCCAAGGCGAAGGGAGTGACGCTGTTGTCGGGCAATGAACTCGGGCGCTTTCTGGCTGAAAAACCACGGAACTGACAGCGGTTCGTCCTTGCGGGGAGCGTTGTGACGTGGCCATCCGTTTGCGGTGTCGGACCGGATTTGCCAAGGCTCGCGATGACAATGCCATTCAAGCTGTGAGCCGTTGCGTCCGTATGCGCGCCACAGCCGCGCGCAGCGCCGGGTTCGCCAGCGCCTTGGCCGAAGCATCGCTTGCAGCGCTGCGCACCAGCCGCTCCAGGGTTTGCGGCTGCGGCGTGAGCGGGCCAAAAAAACGCGGCACATCGCCCACGGCGATTAGCAGCGTGGGAAAGTCATCCACATCCAGCGGGTACAGCAGGTCGGCCTCGTCCTCAATGTCGAGCCAGACAAACTGCGCCTGCGGGTGATCAGCCTGAATGGCGAGCTCAACCCGCGCAAAGCTGTGCCGATAGTCGCAGCACACGTGGCACCATTCGGCGCACAGGCACACCACCAGCAGGGGTGCGCCCTCAATCGCCAAAGCAAATTCCGAGGTCGCGTCCGGTTTGCAAGGTGTCGCAGGCCAGCGGCACGGCCCGCATGTGGCCAGCCACTTCCTCGAGCGCCACGTGGTCCACGCCGTGCAGACCCAGCGCCACCATGACGCCGCTCTGGCCCTCGTCCAGCGCCCGCACCGCCGCCGCGCCAAAGCGCAGCGCCGACAGGCGGTCAAACGACGTTGGGCTGCCACCGCGCAACAAGTGGCCCAGCACCACCACGCGGGCATCCTTGCCGGTGCGCTCGGCCAGCGCATGGGCAACGCGCTCGCCCATGCCGCCCAGGCGCTCGGCATGGCCCACTTCTGCCGGCGCCTGCAACTCGCGCTGGCCGTCTACAGGCTGCGCACCCTCGGCCACCACCACGATCGAGTACAGGCGCCCCTCGCTGTCACGCGAGCGCAGTTTGGCAGCGACCCGGTCCAGGTCAAACGGGATTTCAGGAATCAAAATGGCGTGCGCATTGCCGGCAATGCCGGTGTGCAGCGCGATCCAGCCGGCGTAACGGCCCATCACCTCGACCACCATCACGCGCTGGTGGCTCTCGGCGGTGCTGTGCAGGCGGTCCAGGCACTCGGTGGCAAAACCCACCGCCGTGTCAAAACCAAAGGTGGTGAGGGTTTTGTCGAGGTCGTTGTCGATGGTTTTGGGCACGCCCACCACACGCAGGCCTTTCTGGTGCAGGGCGTTGGCAATGGTGAGCGAGCCGTCGCCGCCGATCGACACCAGGGCGTCGATCTCGTGGGTGGCAAAGTAGGTCAGGATTTCGTCGGAGCGGTCAATCTCGCGCACCGTGCCATCGGGCATGTTGACCGGGAAGTGCAGCGGGTCGCCCTTGTTGGTGGTGCCCAGCATGGTGCCGCCGAGGTGGCCGATGCCGCGCACCCGGTCGCGCGTGAGCCGCGTCACACCGCCTTCCGAGTAGCGCTCGGGAAACAAAATGCCGTTGAAACCGTCGCGAATGCCAAAGCAGTCCCAGCCGCGGTTGGCGGCGGCAATCACCACCGACTGGATCACCGCGTTGAGCCCGGGCGCGTCGCCGCCGCCGGTGTTGATGGCAATGCGTTTGATGGGTTTGATGGGTTTTGTCATGTGAGAGGTCCTCGCTGAGTCGCAATGAAGGGACGCACCTGGCGTCAACAGGCTCCATTGTGCCGCCACAGCCTAGCCCAAAGGCTGCAGACGGCCAATTTTGTGTGCCAGTTCAACAGCCGAATCGACGCCCATTTTTTCAAATATATTGGCGCGGTGAAACTCCACGGTGCGCGCCGTGATGCCCAGATGGTCGGCGATGTTCTTGTTGTAGTGGCCGCGGATCAGTTCGTCGAGCACCTCGCGCTCACGCGGGCTTAAAGATGCCAGCGACTGGCGCAGACGGCGCGTTTCCTCGTCGTCGTGCTGGGCGGCCGTGGCGGCGGCCAGCGCCTGCTGGACGCGGTCCACCAGTTCGTTGTCCTGAAACGGCTTTTCCAGGAAATCCCAGGCACCCTGCTTGACCGCCGCCACGGCGCTGCCGACATCGCCGTGGCCGGTCAAAAAAAGCACCGGCCAGGGGCAGCCCAGCGCCTTGAGCAACTGAAAGGTGACGGTGCCCGACAGCGGCGCCATGCGCATGTCCATCAGCACCACGGCCTCGCCCCAGTCGCCCTGCAGGGCGCGCGCCGCCGCCAGAAAATCCTGGCCGCCGTTCCAACTGGCGCTTTGGAAGCCGCGCGAGTCGAACAGCCAGGCCAGGCCGTCGCGAATGTCGGGGTCGTCGTCCACAATATGCACCCGGGCCTGGTTCATGGTGTCTCCTTCTATGGCGCCTATTCTGCCAGCGGCAACAGAACGGTGAAGCGGGCGCCGCCCAAGAGCGGGTCGCGGCTCACCTCGATGTGGCCGTGGTGGGCCTCGACAATCGAGCGGCAGATCGCCAGCCCCATGCCCATGCCGCCCTCCTTGCGGCTGACAAAGGCGTTGAAGATGGTGGCCTGGGCCTCTTCGCTGACACCCGGGCCGGTGTCGGCCACCGTCAGCACCGCCTGTTGTTGCGCATCATCCCGCTGCAAACCGACCCACACCTGGGGCTTTTGTCCGGCCTGGGCGGCCCAGTCCTGCGCGTTGCCCACCAGGTTGTTGACCAGATGCTCCAGCAGCAGTTCGTCGGCCTCGACCCAGATGGCCTGCCTGGGCAGGTCCCACGCCGGGGCAATGCCGCGCTCGTCGCCCTGTTGTGCCAGCACGCGCTGCAAGAACGCCACCAGGTCGAGCCGCTGGCGCGACAGCTCGCGCTTGCGCGCAAAGGCGTTGACGCGCTTGATGATGCCGCCGGCGCGCTCAGCCAGCCGCGCCATGCGCTCCACCACGGGCAAGAGTTCAGCCAGAGTGATGCTGCCGTCGTTGAGCCGGTTGAGCAGGCCGTTGGCGAAGCTGCTCAAGGCGCCCAGCGGCTGGTTCAGCTCGTGCGCCAACGTCGATGCCACCTCGCCCACGGCGACCATGCGGCCCGAGGCTTCGAGCTTTTCCTGCTGTTGCGCCGCCATGCGCTGGGCGTGCTTGCGCTCGCTGATGTCGAGCACCGAGCTCATCCAGCCGATCTGCTCACCGGCGGCGGTGTTCAACGGGGCCTCGTGGATCAGCACGTCCACCAGGTGACCGTCGCGGTGCTGGAACTGCACCTCGACGCCTTCGCCGCTGGTCCCCTGCGCCATGATGCCGTCGTGCACCCTCTGCAATGCGTCGATCTGCTCGGCGGGCCAGTAGGGGAACGGGATCGCGCGACCGATGAGCTCGGCAGCTTGGTAGCCCACCAGGCGACAAAAGGCATCGTTCACATACAAAATCTTGCCGCCCAGGTCCCAGGCGCGCAGGCCGATGGTGACCGAGTTTTCCATGGCGGTACGCAGCGCCACCTGGGCCTGCAGCAAGGCCTGCACCTGCTGGCGCTTGATGAAGTCGCGGCGCAACGCATACAGGCTCACCAGCATGCCCGATAAAAACAACAGGGCCACCAGAAAGAAGATGCGCGGCACGGTGGCGGGCTGGTCCTGCGTCAGCGCCACCTGCGCAAACAGGTCCGTGCCAGGCAGGTTCAGCCCCGTGCGGTAAGCGGTCTCAGAGGCTTCCGTCCCCTCGGTGGTGAGCAGTTGCACGCTGTGGTCCTGCATGAACCAGGCGGGCAGCAGGGCACGCAGCGCCTGGTTCAGGGACACCGCCACCAAATAGTTGCCGGCAAACTGGCCGCGGTCAAAAAACGGCACGGCCAGCCAGACCACATCGGTCGCAGCGCCATCGCTGCGCAGCATCAAACCCGCATAAGCGGCGCGGCGCAGCCCCTGACTGACGCTTTGCATCAACGACAGGGCTTCTGCGTTGTCGGGATGGGCATCCCAGTCGATGGGCCAGCGCTCGGGGCCCACGCGCGGGTCGCGCAACTGGCCGGCGCCGATCCAGCCGCTCGACAGGATCACGCCGGGTTCGCGCCACAGCAAGCCCGCATTCAGGTCGGGCTGGTGATCGGGCAATACGCCGCCAACGCCCGCGCTCAGTTGCACCGCTTGGCGTGACAGCACCAGCAAATCGTCTTCGAGACGCCGAAAGTGAAACTGCACGCTTTGCTCCAGCCACTGGGCATCGGCAGCGCGTCGGCGCGCCGCTTCTTCTTCTTCAAAATTATTCAGATACAGCAGCAGCGTCACCACCGAACCCAGCAACAGGGCCAGCAAACCCACCAGCCACCACAGGGCGCGCCGGTTGCGGCTTCCGGTGCGGGCGACCGACTTCTGCAGCAGGGCAAAGTCAAACGCATCGTCTGCCTTGGCTGGCGTGCGGGAGCTCAGGTCTGGTGCGTCCATGTCAGCTGATCACCCACAGGGTGCGACCAATGGCCAGGCTCAAAATCAGGGCAAAACCCAGCAGGCCCACGGGAACGAATTCCCTGAAGCCAAAGCTGAGCCGCTGCCCCTGCAAATCTTTCAGGCCGGCACGTTCGACCAGCGTCTGCATCAGCGGCCCGGCCGTGGCAGCGGTCAAAAACAGGCTGCTGCCGGCACACACGGCCAGTGCCAGGCCAATGTAGATCGGCGCCGCCTCGTGGTTGACGGCCAGTACGTCGGCCACCTCCAGCAGCGCGGCCATGCTGGGCCCGGCAGAAAACAGCCCGGTCAGCAGCGCCGCCGCAATCAGGAAAATCACCAATTGGCCCGCATGGCCAAAAGGCGCAGCCACGAGCCAATTGGCCACACTGACAAAGAGTCCGGTTTCACGCACCACAGCCACCATCAGGAACAGCGCCAGCAAAAAAAGCGCCGACTCCACATCCACCGAGCGCTTGAGCGCCAATTCACCCTGTTGCGGTCTGGCCAGCAGCGCGATACCGGCCCCGAGCCAGGCCACCAGTTCCGGGCTGATGCCCCAGCTCTCGGGCAGCATCAGCCAGCCGATCACCATGGCCAGCAAAGCCCCCAGGCAGGGCGCCAGAAGCGACCAGTCGAGCCGCACGCCGCGGTACAACTGCGCCAGGGTCACCAGCGTGAGGCGCTTGCCGAGCACACTCGCGGGCACATCGCGCGCCGGGCGCACCGCCAGAACCACCACCAGCAGCAACAGCACGATGCCCAGAAAAGTGACCGGCAGGGCGTCGCTCAGGTAGCGCTCGAAACTCAGGGTGCCGCGCCCCAGCAGCAGCACTGCGGGAAAGTCACCAATGGGCGTGGCCGCGCCGCCCAGATTGCACGCCACCAGCAAGACGCCGAGGCTCCAGGCGGCATAGCGCTGCGACACCCCGGACAAGGCAAACACCGTGAGCAGAACGGGCAGCAGCACCATCAGCGCGGTCAGGTTGTTGACCACGGACGAGACCAAAAAAGTGCCTAGCGCACTCAGCACCAGCAGCGCCACCGGCTGCGCCCGCGCCAGCCGCACCAGGGCGACCGAGGCCAGGCCAAAGATCTGGCTGGCCGCCAGCCGGTGGGTGAACAGGCCCAGGGCCACCAGAATCAGCAACACGTTCCACGGCACACCGGCAAACACCGCGCTGACGCTGGCAATGCCAAGGAACGAGGCGCCAGAGCAGGCCAGTGCCGCACCTGCCATGACAATCAACAAACGGTGGCGCGGCAGCACGGCCTGCAACACCAGCGCCAGCACCAGCAACACGGCAAAAGACCACTGCTGGGTCAGCATGGCAAAGGCCTGAGGTCGGTGAAGGTCTGCGCATCGGCGGCCACCAGCCAGCGCGGATAAACATCCAGCGGCGCAGCCAGGACGCGCCAGCCCAGCAAGGCGCGAAACTGCAGCCGCACATCGGGCCCGCACACGCGCAGCCAGCTTGGCAGCACATACACCTGCTGGTGCGATTGCCCGTAGACAAAAGTCATCAGCACCGAGCGCGGCCCGGCCCAGGTCTGGAAGTCGGCGAGCTGCAGCAGCCGCACCCGGTCAGGGTAGTTGTCGGCGATCCGGTCCCAATGCGTGACCGGATCGCCGTGCTGCACCAGGCCCACCGGGATGTCTGCGGGCAGTGCCGCCATCAGTGCATCGAGCCAGCAAGACTCCACGCCAATCACCACCAGCCGTGCTGCGCCCGCCAGCGCTGGCAGCACGTCGTCGGCCACGGCCTGCGGCCTGCGTTGTCCCTTGAGCCAGGCGGCACAAATGGCGTCAAGCACGGGCCACTGGCGCCCCAGATCGTCACGCAGGGTGTCCACAGCGCTGTCGCCGTTCACAGCGGCAGCCTCGCCGGCAAACAACCAGGCGGCCGAGGCCATGCCGAGCTCGCTGGCGGCAGTGCGAAACGCTTGTTGCAGCAAGGCGCTCATGGCAGCCCGTGGCGTGCAGTCACGGGTGGCATCATGGCTGCGTTTTGGCCAGCAGCCGCTCGATCAGCGCCACCATGATCACATTGGCCAGCGCGTGCTGCGACGGCCCGTCGGTGAGACAGTCGATCATGGCCGCGAGCCGGGCCTGGTCGCCTCCGGCCAGCGCCAGCAAGGCGCCGGTCGGCAGTTGCAGCGGGTAGTTTCCTTCGTCCACCGACTCGGCCAGGTAAGGCGGCAGGCGCATCGGCACCGCCACGCCGCCGGCCATCGCAGGGAAGCCGGCCGACTTGCCCTGTTGTGCGGCCTGCGCCAGCAAGGTGAGCAAAATGTAATTGGCGCCGCGGTGGTGCAGCGGCCCTTCGCCAATCACACAGCGCAACACAAAGGCCCGGTCAGCCGCATCCGGCACCAGCGACGCGAGCAGGACGTCCAGACGAGGCTCGTCAACAAAGTCGAGCACTTTGGACGCGGCAAACGACGCATGCGGTGGCTTGTGATGATGGCCGTGGTGGTGGGGTTTGGGGTGCATCGGGCGCAATCAGGCGGCACATTCAATGTTCTGAAAATCAGTATAGCCCAGCACTTTCCGGCAACATCATTGGCTCTATCATGTCAAGCGACCATGTCTGACACACTTCATCCCCATCTTCCCCATCTTCCCGAGCGCTTCAGACCCGGTGCCGGGCAAGCCCTGATGACGGCCATCGTCACCGTCGGGCGGGGTGGCTTCGAGCAACTGGTGCCCATGCAGGTGCCGGTCCCCGTGCCGGGTCCGGGCGAGGTGCTGCTGCAGGTGCTGGCCTCCAGTGTCAACAACACCGACATCAACACCCGCCTGGGCTGGTACGACGCGGCGGTCACCGGCTCGACCCAGAGCCTTGCGGCGATCCCGGCAGACGATGGCGACAGCCGCCCAAGCAACGGCTGGCAAGGCCCCAGCCCCTTCCCGTTCATTCAGGGCACCGACTGCTGTGGCCGGGTGGTGGCCTTGTCGGCCGGGCTTGATCCCGGCCTGCTGGGCCAGCGGGTGCTTGTGCGGCCCTGCATGCGGCCCCACGGCTTCAGCAACTGGGACAACGTCTGGCTGGGCTCTGACCTGGACGGGGCATTTGCGCAGTATGTCAAAGTGCCGGCCCCGGAGGTGTTTGCCGTGCACAGCGACTGGTCTGACGCCGAGCTGGGCGTCATTCCGTGCGCCTTCGGCACGGCCGAAAACATGCTGCACCGGGCCGGGGTTGGCGCGCGCCAGCATGTGCTGGTCACGGGCGCCTCGGGCGGCGTCGGCGTGGCCACGGTGCTGTTGGCAAAACGCCGCGGCGCCGTCGTGACCGCCATCACCACAGGCAGCAAACTGGCGCAACTGCAAGCACTGGGCGCCGACCAGGTGCTTGACCGGGCCGACAATGTGCTGGCCTGTCTGGGCAGCGAGACCGTTGATGTGGTGGTTGACAATGTGGCGGGCAGCGCTTTCCCGGACCTGCTGGCGGTGCTCAAGCGGGGCGGGCGCCATGTGTCATCGGGCGCCATTGCGGGCCCTTTGGTCGAGCTCGACATGCGCGTGCTGTACCTGAAAAATCTGAGCCTGCTTGGCTGCACAGCATGGGACGAGCCGGTCTTTTCCAACCTGATCCGCTACATCGAGCGCCATGAGTTCCGCCCGCTGCTGGCCGGCAGCTTCACGCTCGACCAGCTTGAGCAGGCGCAACGCGAGTTTTTAAAAAAAGAGCACATCGGCAAGATTGCCCTGCTGCCCGCCAAGGCCTGACCAGGGCCGTGCGGAACCGGCCCGGCCACCACGCTGCGCTGCCCCGATGACGACCGTCATCTGGGCGCACCGGCAATTGGTGTACCCTTAAAGTCATTCATTCACCCCTGTTGAGGAGTCCGTCATGCGCATTCGCAGTCTTTTGTTGATTTTGGTGATCACGCTCATTGCTGCGTTCACGGTGCTTAACTGGAACGTGTTTTTGGCCAATACCACGCTGTCTTTCGGCATCACCACCCTGGACGCGCCGCTGGGCCTGATCATGCTGGGTCTGCTGATTTTTGTGGTGGCCTACTGCCTGGTCTATGTGCTCTACCTGCAGTCCAATGTGCTGATGGACACACGGCGCAACGCCAAAGAGCTGCAGACCAACCGCGAGCTGGCCGACAAGGCCGAGGCCTCGCGGTTCACCGAGCTGCGCGGCTTTGTGGAGGCCGGCCTGAAGCAGGGCGCCGAGCAGGACACGGCTGCGCAACAGGCGCTGATGGCCCGGCTTGACGCGATGGAGAACAGCTTGCGCACCAGCGTGGAGCAGTCCGGCAACTCGCTGAGCGCCTACATCGGCGAGCTCGAAGACCGCCTGACACCCGACAAAGACGCGCCCGCTGCCCTGCGATAACTTTCGCGTTGACGCGCGCCTCTGGCTGCGCGCTTGACCGGCAAGACTGGCCCTCCCAGTGTGAAATCAGCATATCAAACTGCATTGATATGCTTGACATAACGGGTTTCGTGTAACAAAATGCATTTGTGCAAAAGTATTAACTTTACTTTTCTCACGCACAGCATCCCCCCGCAATAGCGCTCTTAAACACCTTGGTGTGACGTCCGTTGCGGCGTTGTCTGTATTGAATTTTGAATCGTCAAGGAGCCCCCATGAACCACTTTCCCAAACTTTCGCTCAGCATTCTGGCGGCGCTGGTCGCGCTGGCCGCCTGTGGCAAAAAGGAAGAGCCCGCTGCGCCCGCAGCAGCGGCCGAAACGGCCCTGACCCAAGCCTGCGGCAAGGTTTCGGTGGCCAACATGAACTGGCAGTCGGCCGAGGTGCTGGCGCACATTGACAAGATCATTTTGAGCAGCGGCTACGGGTGCGAGGTGGAGCTCGTCCCCGGCGACACCATGCCGACACTCACCGCGATGATGGAAAAAGGCAAGCCCGACGTGGCCCCCGAAGCCTGGATCAACGCGGTGCGCCAACCGCTGGATGCCGCCGTCAAGGAAGGCCGCCTGCATTACGCCGCCGAAGCTCTGACAGACGGCGGCGTGGAGGGTTGGTGGATTCCCAAATACCTTGCCGATGCCCACCCCGAGATCAAGACCATCGACGACGCCCTGAAGCAACCCGAGCTGTTCCCGGCGCCTGAAGTCAAGGACAGGGGCGGCATTTACAACTGTCCGGCGGGCTGGAACTGCCAGCTCACCACGGGTGCTGCCTTCAAGGCCTGGGGTGCCGCTGACAAGGGTTTTGTGCTGGTCAACACGGGCTCGGCTGCAGGGCTGGACGGCTCCATTGCCAAGGCCTATGAGCGCAAGCAGGGCTGGCTGGGCTACTACTGGGCGCCCACGTCCATCCTCGGCAAGTACGAGATGGTCAAGCTTGACGCAGGCGTTCCCTTTGACAAGGAAGGTTTTGAGGGCTGCAATACCAAGGCCGACTGCGACAAACCGGTCAAGAGCGACTGGGCCAAGGCGGTGGTCTTTACCGTGGTCACCGACCGCTTCAAGAAGGCGGGCGGCCCGGCCATCGGCTACCTGGAAGCGCGCAGCTGGCGCAACGACACCGTCAACCAGTTGCTGGCCTGGATGAGCGACAACCAGGCCACCGGTGAGGACGGTGCCAAGTACTTCCTGAAATCTCAGCCTGAGCTCTGGACCAACTGGGTCAGCCCTGAGGTGGCCGAAAAAGTCAAAGCCAGCCTTTGAGCGCCATGAGTACCCTGGCTGAATTTCCCACCATGGGCGCAGAGCAGCTCAGCAGCCTGCGGCGTTTCATTGACGGGGGTTTCCGGACGTTCTCACGCGAATACGGCGAAACGCTGGAGCGCCTGTTTGACCCGCTGCGCGAGTTTCTGATCTTCTCAGAACGCCTCATGACCCAGTCGCCCTGGCCGCTGGTGATTGGTGTCATTGCCCTGATCGCCTGGCTGGCCTCGCGCTCCTGGAAGATCACACTCGGCACCGTGCTGACACTGCTCGCCATTGGCTACTTTGGCATGTGGATCGACACCATGAAGACCATCTCGATGATCTTTGTCTGCACCGTCGTGGCGCTGGCGTTGGGGCTGCCCATCGGCATTGCCATGAGCCGCTGGGACCGGCTGCAGCGCGCCATCAACCCGGCCCTCGACGTGATGCAGACCATGCCGAGCTTCGTTTACCTGATTCCGGTGGTGATGCTGCTGGGCATTGGCCGGGTGGCGGGCATGATTGCGGTGGTGGTCTATGCCATTCCGCCGGTGATCCGCTTCACCAACCTGGGTATCCGGCTGGTCAGCAAGGACCTGCTGGAGGCGGCTGACGCCTTTGGTGCCTCGATGTGGCAAAAAATGTTCAAGGTGCAACTGCCGCTGGCGCTGCCGACCATCATGGCCGGCATCAACCAGACGATCATGCTGTCGCTGGCCATGGTGGTGATTGCGTCGATGATCGGTGTGCAGGGCCTGGGGCAACCGGTGCTCAAGGCCATTGCCAACCAGTACTTCACCATGGGCATGTTCAACGGCCTGGCCATTGTCGGCATTGCGATCATTTTTGACCGCGTGTCGCAAACCTATGGCAAGCGCCTGCAGAAACATCTGGAGGTGGTGCATGGCTGATAACCAGACCCCAACATCCAGCGCCAGCGCGGCTCCCGACCTCGCCCCCAGCAATGCGGTCGGCATCTCGATCAAGCACCTCTACAAGATCTTCGGCCCGAACCCGGCGCAGCACCTGGCCGCGGTGCAACAAGGCATGAGCAAACAGGAACTGCGCGACGTGCATGGCCACGTGCTGGGTCTGCGCGACATCAACATTGACATGCCCGGAGGCGGGATTCAGGTGGTGATGGGGCTGTCGGGCTCGGGCAAAAGCACCCTGATCCGCCACATCAACCGTCTGATTGAGCCCTCTGCGGGTGAGCTTTGGGCCGGTGAGCAAAATGTGATGGCCATGAACGCGCGGGAGCTGCGTGACTTCAGGCGCGAACGCACGGCCATGGTGTTCCAGAACTTTGCCCTGTTTCCGCACCTGACGGTGCAGGAAAACACCGAATACGGTCTGCAGGTGCAGCACGTGGCGCACAAAAAGCGCCGCGAGGCCGCGGCGCGCTGGATCGAGCGCGTGGGCCTCAAGGGCTACGAGGACAACTACCCCAACCAGCTCTCGGGCGGCATGCAGCAGCGCGTGGGCCTGGCCCGCGCACTGACCAATGACGCGCCGATTTTGCTGATGGACGAGGCCTTTTCGGCGCTCGACCCGATGATCCGCAGCGACATGCAGACGGTGCTGCTGGACCTGCAGCAGGAGCTGGGAAAAACCATTGTCTTCATCACCCACGACCTCGAAGAAGCGCTGCGCCTGGGCGACCGCATTGCCATCCTGCGCGACGGCGAAGTGATTCAGCAGGGCACCGGCCAGCAAATCGTGCTCAAGCCCGCGGACGACTACATCAGCAGCTTCATCAAGGACGTGAACCGCGGCCGCGTCATCCGCTGCCGAACCTTGATGACCCCCGGCATCACGGTGGACGGCCCCAGCGTGGACGCCAGCCTGGTGCTTGAAGAAGTGGCGCGCGTGCTCAGCGCCGAGGGCAAGGACGCCGCCAACGTGACCAACAGCCGCGGCAAACTGCTGGGCAGCATCACGATGAGCGACTTGATCGCCGCCATGGTGCCGCCCAAGGCCGAAGAGGACACGTAAACCGACGCCACGCGAGCGCAAAACCTGGCCGCTTGCGGGCCTTTCTGCCGGATCACTCTCACGAGTCATGCCGGCATATTTCATATTTTGAAAGTGAGCTGGATGCCATGCAACTTGAACAAAGGACTCTCATGTTGAATTTAAATAAATGGGCACGTGGACTGGCGGCGCT
Organism: Rhodoferax sp.; assembly: GCA_011391545.1. GTDB lineage: Bacteria > Pseudomonadota > Gammaproteobacteria > Burkholderiales > Burkholderiaceae_C > Rhodoferax. The sequence goes on along the minus strand of JAABQI010000251.1, from coordinate 16,149 downwards.
CATGCTGGTGGCTTCGACGGCGGCACTGCAGGCCCGCGAGATGGTGAGCGTGGCCAGGGCCGAGGTCAACATGCGCGCAGGTGCGGGCACGCAACACGCCACGCTGTGGACGCTCGCCCGCGGCTACCCGCTGGAGGTGACCAGCCGCCGGGGCCAGTGGCTCAAGGTGCGCGACTTCGAGAACGACACCGGCTGGGTGTACCGCCCGCTGGTGGGCAAAACGCCCCATGTGGTGGTCAAGTCGCGCGTGGCCAATCTGCGCAGTGCCCCCGGCACCCGCGGCCGCATTCTTGGCAAGGCCGTTAACGGCGACGTGCTGCGCACGCTGGAGCACCGCAACGACTGGGTCAAGGTACAGCGCGAGGGCGGGCTCCAGGGCTGGATCGCGCGCCGGCTGTTGTGGGGCTGGTAAGCGCATGACCGGGCGCTGCGGCATCAACTCCGACGTGCACCCCGCACTGCACAAGGTCACCCAAACCCATTGAAGTACGCCGCCATGTTTCGACAACTGATCGCCGACAACACCCTCAACGACTGGTCCTACGCCTTGCTGGCAGCGGCCGCCTTCATGCTGCTGCTGCTGGCCCTGCGCTGGCTGGGCTTGCGCTACCTGGAGCGGGTTGCCAGCAGCACCGAAACCGTCATTGACGACTTTCTCATCGACGTGCTGTCGGCCACCCGCATCCTGCTGGCAGCCGCCATCGGCCTGTACCTTGGCAGCCACTTTCTGACCCTGCCAGCGGCAATGGAAAAATGGGTGGACCGCATCTTCGTCATCGCGCTGATCCTGCAGGTGGGCTTCTGGGCCTCGCGCGGGCTGATTTTCTGGCTGCGCAACCACTTCGCGCATGGCGAAGAAATAGACCAGGGCGCGCGCACCATGACGCTGTCGCTGCTGTCCTTTTTGGGCCGGGTGGTGGTCTGGGTGCTGGTGCTGCTGTCGATGCTGGACAACTTGGGCATCAACGTCACGGCCCTGGTGGCGAGCCTGGGCATTGGCGGTATCGCCATCGCCCTGGCGGCACAAAACATCCTGGGCGACCTGTTTGCCTCGCTGACGATTGCCATTGACAAGCCTTTTGTCATTGGCGACTTCATCATTTTGGGCAATGAGATGGGCACCGTGGAGCATGTGGGTCTCAAGACCACGCGCCTGCGCAGCCTCAGTGGCGAGCAAATCATCATGTCCAACAACGACTTGCTGCAAAGCCGCATCCACAACTACAAGCGCATGGACGAGCGCAGGGCGCTGTTTGCCATTGGCGTCACCTACGACACCCCAGTGGAAAAACTTGAGCTGATCCCGAAGCTCATCGAGCAGGCCGTCACAGCGCAAGACAACGCCCGTTTCGACCGTGCCCACTTCAAGAGTTTTGGCGCCTTTTCGCTGGACTTCGAGACCGTGTACTACGTGCGCAAACCCGACTACAACGTGTTCATGAATGTGCAACAAGCCATCAACCTGCAGCTGGTGCGCAGCTTTGCCGAGCACGGCATCGAGTTTGCCTTCCCGACCCAAACGCTGCACCTGAACCACAGCGCCATTCCGGGCCTGCCGAATCGGCCTGATACGCCGCCTGAAACAGCAACAGAGACTTCGTCACTGCGAGCTTAGCGCGGCAGTCCATGCAGTTTGGACTCATGGATTGCCTGGGCCAGTGGCACACCCGCATAATCACATTCTGTGAACACCCCTGCCTGGTCTGCTTCCGTCAATCGCCGAACCTGGCTTGCCGCCCTGGCAGGCGGCGCGGCGCTGCCTGGCGTCGCGGGCGCCGCGACCCGGCCCGAGATCACGCTGCGCTTGTCCCATGTGGTGGCAGAGGAAACGCCCAAGGGCCTGGCCGCCAACCGCTTCAAGGTGCTGGTCGAGCAGCGCAGTGGCGGGCGCATTGGCGTGCAGGTTTTTCCCAACGCGCAGTTGTACGGCGACCATGACGAAATGCAGGCGCTGCAGCTCGGCGCGGTAGATATGGTGGCGCCCTCGCTGTCCAAATTCGGCCGCATCGGCCTGCCTGAATTCGAGATGTTCGACCTGCCGTTCCTGTTTGACGATTTGAACGCGGTGCGTCACATAACGCTGGGGCCATTGGGTCAAAAATTGTTGCAGCGTTTGCAGCGCCAGGGGCTGGTGGGGCTGGGGTTTTTTGACAACGGCTTTAAGCAAATGAGCGCCAACCGCCCGCTGCTGGAGCCCAAGGATTTTGCTCATCTGCGCATGCGCGTGCAGGCCTCCCGCGTCATCGCCGCGCAAATGCGCGCGCTGGGCGCCAGGCCCGTCACGCTGGCGTTCAGTGAAACCCGCCGCGCCCTGGCCAACGGCGTGGTCGATGGCACCGAGAACCCTGTGTCCAACTTCTGGACGCAAAACATGCACGAAGTGCAAAGCGATTTGAGCCTGACCGAACACGGCTACCTGGGCTACGCGGTGGTCACCAACCAGCGGTTCTGGCAACACCTGCAAGCCCCGGACCGAGCGCTGATCAACCAGGCGCTGCAGGAGTCTCTGGCCTTTGCCAACCAGATTGCCGATGCCCAGAACGACCAGGCGCTGCAAGCCCTGCGCCAAGCGGGCACCACGCGCATCCACAGCCTCACTGCAGGGCAACGCGCGCGTCTGCGCCAGGCCGTGCAACCGGTGCAGCAGCAACTTGCCGAGCGGATTGGCGAGCGCTGGATGGCTGATTTGAAGCTGGCCTTGCGCAAGTCCTGACGGCGAGTGCAGGGTAAACCCTAGCTGTTGAACGCCACAGTTGTCGCTTAATCGGCAGGCGAATACAGTAGCACCGTCGTTCGAGACATTCTTATTTTTCTAACTGAGGAGACATTCATGAAATTGAAACTGGTTGCTGCTGGCATGTTGTTGGCATTTGGCTTGGCTGCAAACGCCGCCCCGCTCATCATCAAATACAGCCACGTGGTGGCGGACGTCACGCCCAAGGGCCAGGCCGCCCTGAAGTTCAAGGAACTGGCCGAGAAAAAACTGCCAGGCAAGGTCGAGATTCAGGTGTTCCCCAACAGCCAGCTGTTTGGCGACGGCAAGGAAATGGAAGCCCTGCTGCTGGGCGACGTGCAGATTCTGGCCCCGTCACTGGCCAAGTTCGGCAAGTACACCAAGCAAATCCAGATTTTCGATTTGCCTTTCCTGTTTGACGACATCCAGGCGGTGGACCGCTTTCAGTCCAGCGCGGCAGGGCAGAAACTGCTGGGCAGCATGGAGAAAAAAGGCATCAAGGGTTTTGGCTTTTTGCACAACGGCATGAAACAACTCTCGGCCAACGTGCCGCTGGGTTACCCCACCGACGCCAAGGGCCTCAAGTTCCGCATCCAGGCCTCTGACGTGCTTGAAGCGCAGTTCCACGCTGTGGGTGGCAACCCGCAAAAGCTGGCCTTTGCCGAGGTTTACCAGGCGCTGCAAACCGGCGTGGTCGATGGCACCGAGAACCCCTGGTCCAACATCTACAGCAAGAAATTCCACGAAGTGCAAAAGTACATCGTGGACAGCAACCACGGGGTGCTCGACTACATGGTGATCGGCAACGCCAAGTGGTGGGCCGGGCTGCCACCTGACATTCAAAAGGGCCTGAGCGAAGCCATGGCCGAGTCCATTAAATTCGGCAACAAGGTGGCCTTTGACGAAGACATGGCGTTCCGCCAAAAAGTGATTGCGGACAACAAGGCCAAGGTGCTGCCCATGAACAAGGAGCAAACCGCCGCCTGGCGTGCCGCCATGCAACCGGTGTGGAAAAAGTTCGAGGGTGACATCGGCAAAGACCTGATCGACGCCGCCATCAAATCCAACAAGTAAACGGTCGTTCCGTTTGATGCCAACACCCCGGCCAGTCCGGGGTTTTTTTGGGGTATTTCATGAAAATTCTGGATCATCTGGAAGAGTGGATCATTGGGCTGATGCTGGCAGCCATGACCGGCCTGACCTTTTTGCAGGTTGTGATGCGATACGGATTCAACAGCGGTTTTTCATGGGCGCTTGAGCTCACCACCGTATTTTTTGCCTTCATGATCTTTGTCGGCATTTCTTATGGCGTGCGGGTGGGTTCGCACATCGGCGTGGATGCGCTTGTGAAGATGATGCCGCACAACACGCGGCGCAATGTCTCGATTCTGGCGGTGCTGCTTAGCCTGTTGTATGTGGGTCTGGTGCTCACGGGCGCCAGCACCTATGTGTTGAAAATGAAAGAGGTCGGCATTGAATTCGAGGACATGCCGATCGAGCGCTGGCAGGTGCTGATCATCATGCCACTGGGCTTTTTGCTCACCGGCTGGCGTTTTGTGCAAATTCTGATCGGTCTGCTCACCGGCAAAACCGACAGCCTGAGGCTGGCTGATGAAGCCGCCGAAGCCATGCGACTGAAATCTGAAGAGGCCCAATCATGAACACCCTGGTACTTTTTGCTGCGCTGTTTTTCTGCATGGCCATCGGCATGCCGATTGCCGTGAGTCTGGGGCTGTCGAGCCTGCTGACCATCTTCTTCTTCTCGCAAGATTCCCTGGCCTCGATGTCGATCAAGATGTTCGAGACCAGCGAGCACTACACCCTGATGTCGATCCCGTTCTTCGTGCTGGCCGGGGCCTTGATGAGCACCGGCGGCGTGGCCAAGCGCATGGTGGTGTTTGCCATTGCTGCGGTGGGTCATTTGCGCGGCGGGCTGGCCATTGCGTCCATTCTGGCGTGCATGTTGTTTGCCGCGGTGTCGGGTTCCAGCCCGGCCACGGTGGTGGCGATTGGCTCCATCGTGATCGCCGGCATGGTCAAGAACGGCTACCCGAAACCGTTTGCCGCCGGTGTCATCTGCAACGCGGGCACGCTGGGCATTTTGATTCCGCCGTCGATCGTGATGGTGGTCTATGCCGCCGTGACCGAGGTGTCCGTGGGGCGCATGTTCATGGCTGGCGTGATCCCGGGCCTGATGCTGGGCTTGATGCTGATGGTGGCAGTGTGGTGGCGTGCCGGCAAGCTCAAGGTCAAGCCGCCGCCCAAGGCCAGCACGTTCGAAATATTGCGTGCTTTCAGAGACTCGATGTGGGGGCTGGCGCTGCTGGTCATCATCATGGGCGGTATTTACGGCGGCATCTTCACGCCCACCGAGGCGGCAGCGGTGTCGGCGGTGTATGCGCTGGTGGTGGCGGTGTTCATCTACAAAGACCTGGCACCCAAGCAGATTCCGCATGTGTTTCTGGAAGCCGGCCGCACCACGGTGATGCTGATGTTCATTGTGGCCAACGCCCTGCTGTTTGCCCACGTGCTCACAACCGAGCGCATTCCGCAAACCATTGCCGAGCAGATTGTCGGCATGGGCATGACACCGTGGATGTTCCTGGCTGTGGTCAACATCATCTTGCTGATCGCCGGCAACTTCATGGAGCCCACCGGCATCATCCTGATTCTGGCGCCGATCTTTTTCCCCATTGCCACCCAGCTTGGCATTGACCCGATTCACCTGGGCATCATCATGGTGGTGAACATGGAGATAGGCATGGTGACACCGCCGGTGGGGCTGAACCTGTTTGTGACGAGTGGCGTCACGGGCATGAACCTGGTGCAGGTCACCAAGGCTGCGTTGCCGTGGCTGTCGGTGCTGCTGGTGTTCCTGGTTCTGGTTACCTACATCCCGCAAATCACGCTGTTTCTGCCCGATATGGTCTTTGGCAAATAGCATGGACTGACACCCGGGCGACAGGCGCGCCCGTCATGACAGGTCAAGGGTGGCTGCAGTGATTACCATTGCAGCCACCTTTATTCATTCTGGAGCTTACATTCATGCGCCTTTGGCAACACCCCATCTCAGTGGCAGAACTCACCCGCAGCAGCCTGAACACGGCGGCCAGTCATTTGGGCATCGAGTTTCTGGAAGTGGGTGACGACTTCATCACGGCGCGCGTGCCGGTGGATGCGCGCACCCGCCAGCCCTTCGGCTTGCTGCACGGCGGTGTCAGCGTGGTGCTGGCCGAAACGCTGGGTTCGGTGGCCGCCAACTATGCCTGCGCACCGGGTCACAAGGCCGTTGGGCTCGACATCAACGCCAACCACCTGCGCGGTGTCACCAGCGGCTGGGTCACCGGCACCACCCGCGCGGTTCACATTGGCCGCAGCACCCAGGTCTGGCAGATCGACATGGTCAACGACGTCGGTGAGCCCAGTTGCGTGTCGCGCCTCACCATGGCGATCCTGGCGCCACGCTAAGGCAAAAAATCGTCAGGGCGAGCCAGCCGTATCCTGCCCGTTACCGCACATGGACTATGAACAGAGGATTCGTCATTGCCAGCGTAGCGCGGCAGCCCGTGCAGTCTGGAAGTCATGAGTGTTCAGTGGCTCGTTGACGCGCTGTCTTCGTGCGCCTGCTCGTCGGCTACCGCTGCGTTGCTGAAGACCAACAGGGCAGCAAAACCGCCGCCCACCTATCTTGAATCTGCCACATACGGGTTGCTGCGCCGCTCCCGCCCGAACGTGCTCTCGGGGCCGTGGCCGGGAATGAACACGGTGTCGTCACCCATCGGCCACAGGCGTTGTTTGATGCTGGCAATCAGCGTGTCATGGTCGCCTTGCGGAAAATCCGTGCGGCCGATCGAGCCGGCAAACAGCACATCACCCACAAAAGCCCGCTTGGCCTCATTTGAGTAAAACACCACATGGCCCGGCGTGTGACCCGGACAGTGGCGCACCGCCAGCGTGCACTCACCCACGGTCACGGTGTCGCCATCCTTGAGCCAGCGTGTCGGCGTGAACGCCTTGGCAGGCGGCAAACCAAACATTTTGCTTTGTTCGGGCAGGCCGTCGATCCAGAACTGATCGGCCGGATGCGGGCCGACGATGGGCAAGCCCAGCCGCTCGGCCAACTCACCGGCAGCGCCGGCATGGTCGATGTGGGCGTGGGTCAGCCAGATTTGTTCCAGGCTCAAACCCAGCCGCGCCACTTCTTCAAGCAAGCGGTCGAGGTCGCCACCGGGGTCAATGACCGCCGCTTGCAGCGTCTGGTCGCACCAGACCAGGGAGCAATTTTGTGCAAAGGCGGTGACAGGAACGGTGAGGTAGCAAAACATGGAGGTGATATGTGAGACTGACAGTTTGCCAAATGATATGACAGCAAGACACACCCTATCAGTCAGGTAGTTCAATCACCTTGGCCAGTGGCACACCGACCGGCACGTCGTAGTGCGCGACGATCCAGCTGTGCGTTGGGTCGTTCGCCACGCCCGACAAAAAACGCATCACAAAGGAAACCGACGGTTTGTCCAGCGCGGCAAACGGGTCGTCCAGCAGGGTGACAGGCGCACCCGCCGCGAACGCGGCGGCCAGCCAGACCTTGCGTTTGGAGCCGGTTGACAGCATGTAAAGTGGCTTCTCCAGGTGCTCGGCCAGCGACAAACCAGCCACCAATTCAGCCATGCCCGCGGAATCAGCCGGCAAGAAACCGGGATAACGCAGGCGCTGCAGGGCAAAGTAGCGCAGCGCGGTGAACTGGTCGTAGTCCACTGTGCGTGTATCGACCCGGAACACCTGTTCCCGGTAAGCGCTTGCGTGGTCAGCCAGTGCCACGCCGTTGATCTGCAGCGTGCCTGCCTGCGCCGCCAGTTCACCCGCCAGCAAACGCAACAAAGTGGTTTTCCCGCTGCCATCCCCGCCCAGCACCAGGCAGACCCCGCCCGGCACGCTGGCCGTCAGCCTGCTGAACAGCGGGCGCTTCGGATAGGCAAAGCACAGGCCGTTGACTTCAAGCACAGCAGGTTGGCGATTGGGCAGATTTTCAAGTGGGGACATGGTGACAGCACATCAAAGATGACTTGCGTGGATTTTCGCCATTGGCAGGGCAGCACGCTTGGGTCTGGTTCAGGATCCGGTGCTGAGCACCCGGTGCGCCACGAGGTCCAGCGCGGGCTTGGTGTTGCCCTGCTTGTCGGTCCAGACCTTGGGGTTCAAGGAGCCCGCTGCGGCCACCGAATCGCCGTCGCGCAGCGCCAGCAAGACGGCGCAGGGCACGTCGTCAAAAGCGATCAGGTTCACCATCAGGTGCTCGTTTTCGCCGCTCTGAGCGCGCACCTTGGCCACCACGTAAGTGCTGTCGCCCTTGCCCTGGCGCCGCTCCGGGTCGCCGATCAAGCGGCCGGCAATCAATCCATCAATCATTCACATGCTCCTTTCAGATTAAAAATGGTTGGCTCGCAAAGCCTGAAGATCGGTCACGCGCAGGCCACCGTATTCGACCCGGATCGCCTCCTGTGCCGCCAGCGTATTCAGGGCCTCATTGACGCGCTGGCGCGACAGGCCCACCAGATAGGCGAGCTCCTGCTGGGTGATGCGCAGCACGGTGCCCAGGCCGGGGTAGAGCACCGGGTTGAAGAGAGCGGCCAGGCTGCGCGCCACGCGGATGTTGGGGTTGGTCATGCGGTCAATTTCGCGCGCGGCAATGAACTGGCCCAGCCGCTCGTTCAGCTGGTTCATGACGAAGCGGTTGAAGCCAATCGAGTGGTCCAGCAGCCAGTGAAAGGTGTCGACGTGCAGGCCGGCCACCAGGCTTTTGCGCAGCGCCTGGATGTTGTAGCGGTAGCTCTCGCGCTTGAGCGCCGTGCCTTCGCCAAACCAGCCGCCGGGCGGGATGCCGGTGAAAGTCATGGTCTGCCCGTCGATGTTGTCGGTGCTCATTTTCAGCAGGCCATCGACCACGCCGAACCAGTAGGTCACGGGGCGACCGGTGCGGCAGACAAAGTCGCCCGCCTCGGCATCGGCGATCTTGAGGTCCTCCACTGCCCGCTCCCGCTCTGACGCAGAGAGCAATTTAAGCCACGGAATCACATCGAGCTCAGTCGCCGTCAAGGGGCGGCGGCGTTGAAACAGGGAGACTTCGGTCTTCATGATGGCGGGCTTGGTAGGTGAAATGCGAGGCGATGGGTGCAGGGAAAACACCTACCTGTAAATGCCTGAATTGTCGTCCAAACGACAACATAACGTCAAATCGGGTTTTATGATTCGCCCACTTAAGCAGCATGGGCAATTTGTCCGGGCTGCCCCGATTCAGAGACAAGGTGTAGCGATGCAAACGACGTTTCCGCGATTACTGTTAGAACATGCCGCCCAGCGCCCCGGGGACGCGGCCATGCGTGAAAAAGAGTACGGCATCTGGCAAGCCATCACCTGGGCCGACCTGGCCGTGATGGTGGAGCATCTGGCTTGCGGGCTGCATCAGGCGGGTTTGCGCCAGCACGACCACATGGTGGTGATCGGCGCCAACCGCCCGCGCCTGTATGCCACCATGCTGGCAGTGCAGGCGCTGGGTGCGGTGCCGATTGCCCTGTACCAGGATGCGGCGGCGCCCGAGTGCGTGTTTCCGATCAACAATGCCGACGTTTGTTTTGCCTTTGCCGAAGACCAGGAGCAGGTGGACAAGCTGCTCGAGATTCGCGACCAGTGCCCGCAAATTTCCAACCTCTATTTTGACGACCCGCGCGGCCTGCGCAATTACGACGAACCCGGTTTGCAGTCGCTCGACGATTTGATCGCCGAGGGCAAGGCTTTTGCGGCGCAAAACCCGGGCTTTTTCAAGGCGGCCGTGGACAGCGTCAAGCCCGACGACGTGGCCTCGCTGTTCTTTACTTCAGGCACCACCGGCAACCCCAAGGGCGTGGTGCACACGCACGACACGCTGCTCAATCGCGCCCGCGCCGGTGCCGAGTTTGACAAGCTGACCCATGCCGAAGATGTGCTGGCCTACCTGCCGCCGGCCTGGATCGGTCAAAACATCTTCAGCTATGCCCAGTGGCTGAGCTGCGGTTATGTGGTGAACTGCCCGGAGTCGGCCGCCACGGTCACGATCGACCTGAAGGAAATCGGACCCACTTATTACTTTGCGCCGCCGCGGGTGTTTGAAGGTTTGCTGACCAGCGTGATGATCCGCATGGAAGACGCGGGTTTCATCAAGCGCAAGATGTTCCAGTACTTCATGAGTGTGGCCCAGCGCGTCGGCCCGACGCTGATGGACGGCAAATCGGTCGGTCTGGCGGACCGCGTGCTGTACACGCTGGGCAACTTCATGGTGTATGGCCCGTTGCGCAACAGCCTGGGCTTCAGCCGCGTGCGCGTGGCCTACACCGCCGGCGAGGCCATTGGCCCCGACCTGTTCAGTTTTTACCGCTCGATCGGTGTCAATCTGAAGCAGTTGTATGGTTCCACCGAAACGGCCGTGTTTGTTTGCCTGCAGCCCGACCACGAGGCCCGCGCCGACACCGTGGGTGTGCCCTGCAAGGGCGTCGAGATCAAGGTGGCCGACAACGGCGAGATTCTGGTCAAGTCGCCAGGCCTGCTCAAAGGCTACTTCAAGAATCCCGAGGCCACGGCCGAGGTGCTGACCGCTGACGGCTGGTACCACACCAGCGACGCCGGTTTTCTGGACGCGCACGGCCACCTCAAGATCATCGACCGCGTGAAAGACGTGGGCCGCATCAAGGGCGGCGCCAATGACGGCGCCATGTTCGCGCCCAAGTATGTGGAAAACAAGCTCAAGTTTTTTCAGCACATCAAGGAAGTGGTGGCCTACGGCGACGGTCGCGAAAAGGTGTGCGTGATGATCAACATCGACTTCGACGCGGTGGGCAACTGGGCCGAGCGGCGCAACCTGCCCTACGCCGGCTACACCGACCTGGCGCAAAAACCCGAGGTCTATCAGCTCATCAAGGAATGCGTGGAAAAGGTCAACGCCGACCTGAGCGTGGACACCCTGCTGGCCGGCAGCCAGGTGAGCCGCTTCCTTGTGCTGCACAAGGAGCTCGACGCCGATGACGGCGAACTGACGCGGACCAACAAGGTGCGCCGCGGCTTCATCGCCGAGAAATACAACGTGCTGATCGACGCGCTGTACGGCGGCAAGACCAGCCAGTACATCGAAACCCAGGTCAAGTTCGAGGACGGCCGCACTGGCAGCGTCAGCGCCACGCTGCGCATTGACGATGCCAAAACTTTCACTCCCGTCAAGGCGGCAGCATGAGCAAACAAATCGGCGACATCGTTCTTGATGTCAAAAACATCTCTTTAAGTTTTGGCGGCGTCAAGGCGCTGACCGACATTTCTTTCGACGTGCGCGAGCATGAGGTGCGCGCCATCATCGGCCCCAACGGCGCGGGCAAAAGCTCCATGCTGAACTGCATCAACGGCGTGTATCGACCGCAAGAGGGCGCGATCACGTTCAAGGGCCAGACCTTCAGCCACATGGACAGCTATCAGGTGGCCAGCATGGGCATTGGGCGCACCTTTCAGAACCTGGCGCTGTTCAAGGGCATGAGCGTGATCGACAACATCATGACAGGGCGCAACCTGAAGATCAAAAGCAATCTGTTCCTGCAGGCGCTGCGCATCGGCCCGGCCCAGCGCGAGGAAGAAATGCACCGCGAGTTTGTCGAGCACATCATCGACTTCCTGGAAATCCAGGCGTTTCGCAAAACCCCGGTGGGCCAGTTGCCCTACGGCCTGCAAAAGCGCGTCGACCTGGGGCGTGCCCTGGCGATGGAGCCGCAATTGCTGTTGCTCGACGAGCCCATGGCCGGCATGAACGTGGAAGAAAAGCAGGACATGAGCCGCTTTGTGCTCGACGTCAACGAAGAATTTGGCACCACCATTGTGCTGATCGAGCACGACATGGGGGTGGTGATGGACATCAGCGACCGCGTGGTGGTGCTGGACTACGGCAAGAAGATTGGCGACGGCACGCCGGACGAAGTTCGCGGCAACGAAGAAGTGATCAGCGCATACCTTGGAACAGGACACTAACCATGGCATTTTTTCTTGAAACATTGCTCGGCGGCTTAATGGCCGGCATGCTGTATTCGCTGGTCGCCTTGGGCTTTGTGCTGATCTACAAGGCCTCTGGCGTGTTCAACTTTGCGCAAGGCGCCATGGTGCTGTTTGCGGCGTTGGCGATGGCGCGGTTTTCCGAGTGGATCGGGGTCTGGCTTGGGGGTGATCAACTGCTGCTGGCCAACCTGCTGGCCTTTGTGCTGGCGGGTTTGGTCATGTTTGTCGTGGCCTGGCTGATCGAGCGTCTGGCGCTGCGCCATCTTGTCAATCAGGAGGGCACGACCTTGTTGATGGCCACGCTGGGCATAGCCTACTTTCTGGAAGGCCTGGGTCAAACCATTTTCGGCGGCAGCATTTACAAGATTGACATCGGCATGCCGAAAGACCCTGTGTTTTGGCTGGAGTCGGTGTTTCCTGGCGGCATTCTGATCAACAAGGAAGACTTGTACGCCGCCATGATTGCCGCCGTGCTGGTGGCTGTGCTGAGCGTTTTCTTCCAGAAAACTTCCACCGGCCGGGCCTTGCGCGCCGTGGCAGACGACCACCAGGCGGCCCAAAGTATTGGCATTCCGCTGAACCGCATCTGGGTCATTGTGTGGTGTGTGGCCGGCGTGGTGGCCCTGGTGGCCGGCATGATCTGGGGCAGCAAGCTGGGGGTGCAGTTTTCGCTCGCCACCGTGGCCTTGCGCGCTCTGCCTGTTGTGATTCTGGGTGGCCTGACCTCCGTGCCGGGCGCCATCATCGGTGGCTTGATCATTGGCGTGGGCGAGAAGCTGTCGGAAGTGTTCCTCGGCCCGTACGTGGGGGGCGGCATTGAGATCTGGTTTGCCTATGTGCTGGCGCTGGGTTTCCTGCTGATTCGTCCGCAAGGGTTGTTTGGCGAAAAGATCATTGACCGCGTCTGAAAGAAAAATATGTTTTACAGAGAAAACGGCCAATTTAAAACCTCTTACCGGGCTGATCAGCAGATTCTTCCGATCCGGCAAGACCGCATTGCCATGGGCCTGATTTTGCTGATTGCTTTTGTGGCCGTGCCGATGCTTGCCAGCGACTACCTGTTTCGCGCCATTCTGATTCCGTTTGTGATCATGTCGCTGGCCGCCCTTGGCGTCAATATCCTGGTGGGCTACTGCGGCCAGATTTCATTGGGTTCGGGGGCTTTCATGGCCGTTGGGGCCTACGGGGCCTACAACTTTTACGCCCGCATTCCAGGTATGCCGCTGATTCCTGCCCTGATTCTGGGGGGGGTGTGCGCCACTTTTTTTGGCATCATGTTTGGTTTGCCCAGCCTGCGCGTCAAGGGGCTGTACCTGGCGGTAGCCACCTTGGCCGCTCAGTTTTTCAGCGACTGGATGTTCCTGCGCATCAAGTGGTTCACCCTGGATTCACCCTCGGGTTCGGTCTCGGTGAGCCAGTTGCAGGTGTTCGGTTTCCCGATCGAGAGCGCCGTCAGCAAGTACCTGTTTTGCCTGGCGCTGCTGGCCGTCATTGCCTTGCTGGCAAAGAATCTGGTGCGCGGCGCCATTGGTCGCGAGTGGATGGCGATTCGTGACATGGACGTGGCAGCCAGCGTGATTGGCATCCGTCCGATGTTCGCCAAGCTCACGGCTTTTGCGGTGAGCTCGTTCATCATCGGTGTCGCGGGTGGCCTGTGGGCCTTTGTTTATCTGAGTGCCTGGGAGCCGGCGGCCTTTTCAGTGGACCAATCGTTTCGCCTGTTGTTCATGGTCATCATTGGTGGCCTGGGGTCCATCATGGGCAGCTTCTTTGGTGCCGCGTTCATAGTGGTGTTGCCGATTTTTCTGAACCAGTTCCTGCCCTTGTTTCTGGGCCTCTTCGGCATCGAGATTTCGACGGCGGGCGTTGCCCATGCAGAACTGATGATTTTTGGCGGTCTGATTGTGTGGTTCCTGATTGTGGAACCGCATGGGCTGGCCAAGCTGTGGTCAACGGCCAAACAAAAGTTGCGCCTTTGGCCTTTCCCGCACTGAGCAGGTGTCAGTGCGTTTTTTTCACCCGGTAGTTCTTTTTTAAATATTTCAGGAGACAACAATGAAAATTCGTCATTTGATGCTGGCTGTTGCGGCTGTGGTGGCTGGCGCTTCGACGCTGTCAACCAGTGCCTTTGCTCAGGCCAAGGAACAGTTCTTTCCCTTGCTGTCTTACCGTACCGGCCCCTACGCACCCAATGGCGTGCCGTGGGCCAACGGCAAGCAGGATTACCTGAAGATGATCAACGCCCGCGATGGCGGTATCAATGGCGTCAAGATCACCTTTGAGGAATGCGAAACCGGCTACGCCACCGACCGCGGCGTGGAGTGTTATGAGCGCCTCAAGAGCCGCCCCGGCGTGACCGCTTTTGACCCGCAATCCACCGGCATCACCTTTGCGCTGACCGAAAAAGCGCCCAACGACAAGATCCCCCTGATCACCTTGGGCTATGGCCTGTCCGTGGCACAGGACGGGATGGCCTTCAAGTGGAATTTCCCCTTGATGGGCAGCTACTGGACCGGCGCTGACATTCTGGTTCAGCACCTGGGTAAAAAGGAAGGCGGGCTGGACAAACTCAAGGGCAAGAAAATTGCCTTGGTTTACCACGATTCACCTTTCGGCAAAGAACCTATTCCCTTGCTGCAGGAGCGCGCCCGCATGCATGGCTTTGATTTGCAGCTGTTGCCAGTGACAGCGCCGGGCGTCGACCAAAAAGCCACCTGGCTGCAAGTGCGCCAGTCCCGCCCCGACTACGTGATGCTGTGGGGCTGGGGCGTGATGAACTCCACCGCCCTCAAGGAAGCCCAGGCCACGGGTTACCCGCGTGACAAGATGTATGGCGTGTGGTGGGCCGGTGCCGAGCCTGACGTCAAGGACGTGGGTGAGGGTGCCAAAGGCTACAACGCCCTGGCGCTCAACACGTCGGGTCAGGAGCCCAAGTTCATTCAGGACATCCTGAAACTGGTGCACGCCAAGGGCCAGGGCAGTGGTCCGAAAGACGAGGTCGGCCAGGTGCTGTACACCCGCGGCGCGATCATTTCAATGCTGAGCGTTGAAGCCGTTCGCCGTGCCCAGGAGCGCTTTGGCAAAGGCAAGGTCATGACCGGTGAGCAGGTGCGCTGGGGCATGGAGAACCTGGCGCTCGACCAGAAGCGGCTGGACGCGCTCGGGTTCACCGGCGTCATGCGGCCCCTGTCCACCTCGTGTGCTGACCACATGGGTTCTACCGCAGCGCGCGTGCAGACCTGGAGCGGCAGCAAATGGAGCTTCGTGTCTGACTTCATCCAGGCCGATGAGCAGATTCTCAAGCCCATGATCAAGGCCGGTGCTGACAAGTATCTGGCTGACAAGAAGATGACCCGCCGCGCCCCGGCGGACTGCCAGTCCTGATGAAATGAGCGCATCCCGGCCTGGCCCGGGATGCCAATAGGCAGCCTTGCGTGCTGGGCTGCCTATTGGTGAAGGCAAGGAAATATGGAAGCTACAAACATCGTTCTCAACGTCAATGGCATCGAGGTCATTTACAACCACGTCATTCTGGTGCTCAAGGGCGTGTCCCTGAACGTACCCGAGGGCAAGATCGTGGCCATTCTGGGCGGCAACGGCGCGGGCAAGACGACCACGCTGCGCGCGGTGTCCAACCTGCTGCGCGGCGAGCGCGGCGAGGTCACCAAGGGCTCGATCGAGTTGCGCGGCGAGCGCATCGAGAATTTGTCACCCGCCGACTTGGTGCAGCGCGGCGTGGTGCAGGTGATGGAAGGGCGCCATTGTTTTGCCCACCTGACCATCGAGGAAAACCTGCTCACCGGCAGCTACACGCGCAAGGACAAGGGCGAAATTGCCGCCAACCTGGAGAAGGTGTACACCTATTTCCCGCGCCTTAAAACAAGGCGCACCAGCCAGGCGGCCTACACCTCGGGCGGCGAGCAGCAGATGTGCGCCATTGGCCGCGCGCTCATGACCAACCCCAGCATGGTGCTGCTCGACGAGCCCTCCATGGGACTGGCGCCGCAGATCGTGCAGGAAGTGTTTGAGATCGTGAAAGACCTCAACGTGCGCGAAAAGGTCACGTTCTTGCTGGCCGAGCAGAACACCAACATGGCCCTCAAATACGCCGACTACGGCTACATCATGGAGTCGGGCCGTGTCGTGATGGACGGCGTGGCCAGCGACCTGGCCAACAACGAGGATGTGAAAGAGTTTTACCTGGGCATGGGCGGTGGCGAGCGCAAGAGCTTCAAGGATGTCAAGAGCTACAAACGCCGCAAACGCTGGCTGGCTTGAGGCCTGTCGGGCAAGCATGATGGACGCGAAAGATGCACTCTGGCTGTCATTGCGAGCGTAGCGCGGCCATCCAT
>JAABQI010000226.1 GCA_011391545.1 Rhodoferax sp. | reverse complement strand
TGTCGCCGCTTTTGCGATGTTTGCCCAACAGGAACGGCACAGATTCCACGCCCAGACGATTCAGCAACTGGGTGTTGGCGGTGATGGCTTGCCTCAACTCATCAGGGACATCTGAACTGGCTGCCATGCCGCCAGTGCCGGCCAGCAAGGACTGTTCGTGCGCGGTCATCGCCTCAACCGGGTTGGCAGCAGCCAGCAGGGCCGCGCCCTGGGGAATGCTTTTGGCCGGGTTGAACGAGATCGGAATCCAGACAAACTTGACCTTGTCGAGCAGCGGCAGGGACGCCTGCCACAAACGGCCGCAGTGCGGGCATTGCGGGTCGAACAGCACATAGACAGGTTGCGCGCTCATCAGGGCGCCAACCGTGAAGCCTTTGCTGTTGGCCGCCACCATGTCATAGGATGAGCCGGCGTTGGCAACAGGCGCCGCTGCCGTGGCAGGCGGGGTGCCGGTGGCTGGCGACGCACCTGGCGCGGGCGTTTCTGTTTTGGAGCAAGCGGTTGTTGCCAAAACGAGGACTGTCAGGGCGGCAAGAGTGGCATTTTTCATGGGGTGGTTGCTGATGGTTCAGGTTGGAGGAGTGGCATCGACTGTAATTGTCGCGTCGGTCTATGCCCGCAGGTAGGGCTATTTTATCGACCGGGGGACGCCCCCGCCCAGTGCTTTAAACAGCGCAATCTGGTTTTGCTGGTAGGCCAGGCGGATTTGCACCAGTGCCAGTTGAGCAGCGAACAGCGAGCGCTTGGCGTCCAGCCATTCCAGCTGGTTGGCCACGCCGTTGTCGAAGCGCAGTTGTGTCAGGTGGTTACGCGATTCTTCAACTTCCAGCAGTGCTTGGCTGGCTTCCAACTGCTGGCCAAGCGTGGCTCGGCTGGCGAGGGCATCGGCGACTTCGCGAAAGGCGCTCTGGATTGATTTTTCGTACTGTGCAAGGGCAATCTCGCGACCGGTTCTGGCGGCATCCAGATTGGCCTGATTGCGCCCGGCATCAAAGATCGGCAGCACCAGTTGCGGCGCCAGCGTCCAGCCCCAGGAGCCGCTCTTGAACAGGCCCGAGAGCGCGCCGCTGGCCGACCCGGCGCCCGCTGTGAGGCTGATGCGCGGGAAAAAGGCGGCCCGGGCAGCGCCGATATTGGCGTTGCTGGCGATCAAGCTTTGCTCGGCCTGGCGAATATCGGGGCGGCGCAAGAGCAGATCGGACGGCAGCCCGGCGGGCAGCTCGGCAAACTTCAATTGATCCAAGCTTTGCAGCTTCAATTGCACCTGGCTGGCCTCATCGAGGGGTTGCCCGAGCAACAACACCAGGGCGTTTTCGTCCAGGGCGCGTTGACGCAGCTGCTGGGCCAGGGTGACGCGGGCCCGCTCAGTCAGGGTTTGCTCGCTGCGCAACTCAAAATCCGAGGCAGCACCGTGCTTGACCTTGAGCGCCACCAATTTGAGCGATTCAGCGCGTGAGTCCAGGGTCTGGCGGGACACGGCAAGCAGCGCCTCGTCGGCCAGCAGGCTCATCCAGCCCTGCGCTACCGTGGCGATCAGGCTCATCTGCGCGCTGAGACTGGCCTCGATGGTGGCCAGATACTGGGCCAGCGCCTGTTCCTTTAGACTGGCGACGCGGCCAAAAAAGTCAAGCTCATAAGCGGTGACCGTCAAGCCTGCGCTGTAAACGCTGTTGATGGCACCGTCGCTGCTAGGCGAACGCGAACCCGCGGCCGCCGCGTTGAGGGTGGGGAACTGGTCGGCCTGGCGAATGCCGAGCTGGGCGCGCGCCTGCGCGACGTTGAGCACTGCCACGCGCAGGTCGCGGTTGTTGGCCAATGCCGTGTCGATGAGTTGGCGCAGCGTGGGGTCGCTGAAATAGTCCTGCCAGGCCAGCGCCGAGGCGCCCTGCGCGCCTGACGCGTCGCCAGAGGCGACTGAAGCATTCCCCGGGGCGACTGCCGCCGAGTCGGGCCATTGCGCAGCCACCGGCGCGCCGGGGCGCTCGTAGGTGGGCATGAGCGAGCAGCCGGCCAGCAGGGCGCTGGCGGCCAGGGCGGTGGTTTTGGAAACGAAATTATTCATGCGAATGCACTCCCATGTGCGCGGCCTGCTCGGCATGAACCTGCTGCTGACGCGCGCTGTCCTTGAAGAGGTTGCGCACCACGACAAAAAAGATCGGCACAAACACCACGGCCAGCGCGGTGCCGGTCAGGATGCCGCCAATCACGCCGGTGCCGATGGCGCGCTGGCTCGCCGAGCCGGCGCCACTGGCCAGCGCCAGCGGCAGCACACCCAGGGTGAACGCCATCGAGGTCATCACGATTGGCCGGAAACGCAGGTGTGCAGCTTCCAGCGCGGCGGACACCACGCTCTTGCCCTGAGCCTGCAGGTCTTTGGCGAACTCGATGATCAGGATGGCGTTTTTGGCTGACAGGCCGATGATGGTGATCAGCCCGACCTGGAAGTAAACGTCGTTCGAATAGGCCCGCAGCAGGGTGGCCACAATCACACCCAGCACGCCCAGCGGCACCACCAGAATGACCGCCAGCGGAATGGTCCAGCTCTCATAAAGCGCGGCCAGACACAGGAAGACCGCCAGGATGGCAAAGCCGTAGAGGATGATGGCTTGCGAGCCGGCCAGTTTTTCCTCGCGCGAGGTACCGGTCCACTCGAAGCCGAAGCCCGGCGGCAACTGGCCTACCAATTGTTCCATCTCGGTCAGGGCCGCGCCCGTGCTGTAGCCCGGTGCCGCGCTGCCGCTGATGCGCATGGCCGGGTAGCCGTTGTAGCGCACGGTTTGCATGGCACCCGTGACCCAGCGGGTGCTGGCAAAGGCGGACAGCGGCACCATTTGCCCCTGGCGGTTGGCCACATTGAGCTTGAGCAGGTCATCGGGCTGCATGCGCGCCGGCGCGTCGGCTTGCACCACCACGCGCTGAAGGCGACCATTGTTGGGGAAATCGTTGGCGTAAGCCGAGCCCAACGCGGTCGAGATGGTGGCGTTGATGGACTCAAAACCCACCCCCAGCGCGCTTGCCTTGTCGCGGTCGATGTCGAGTTGCAGTTGGGGTGCGTCCTCCAGACCATCCGGGCGCACCTGCGCCAGCACCTTGCTTTGGGCCGCCATGCCCAGCAGCTGGTTGCGCGCGCCCAGCAGCGCTTCGTGGCCCAGACCGGCGCGGTCCTGCAGCCTGAAGCTGAAGCCGCTTGACGCGCCGAGTTCGGGAATCGGCGGCGGGCTCAAGGGGAGGATGAAGGCGTCGCGGATGCCGCTCAAGGCGCCAAAGGCACGGCCGGCCAGCGCCTGCGCGGAACTGCCTGGCCCGGTGCGCTCGGACCAGTCCTTGAGCGTGACAAACGCCAGCGCCGCGTTTTGCCCCTGCCCCGAGAAGCTGAAGCCCAGCACGCTGACCATGCCCTGTACTTCGGGCTGCTTGAGCATGAAGCCTTCCACCTGCTGCATCACGGCCAAGGTGCGCTCGCGCGTGGCGCCGGGCGGCAGTTGCACGTTGACCAGCATCGTGCCCTGGTCTTCATTGGGCAGGAATGAGGTGGGCAGACCTTTGTACATCCATGCGGCACCCGCAACAATCGCGAGGTAGATCACCAGGTAGCGCGCCGCATGCGGCAGCACTCTGGCGACGCCGTTTTCATAGCTTTTGGCAGTCTTGGCAAAGCCGCGGTTGAACCAGCCAAAAAAGCCGCTCTTGGCATGGTGGTGCCCGGCTTCCACCGGCTTGAGCAGGGTGGCGCACAGGGCGGGAGTGAGTGACAGCGCGAGGAACGCCGAAAAGGCAATCGACACGCCCATCACCGTGGCGAACTGGCGGTAGATGTTGCCGATCGAGCCGCTGAAAAAGGCCAGGGGCACGAACACCGCGATCAGCACCACGGTCACGCCGATGATGGCACCCGAGATTTGCCCCATCGCCTTGCGCGTGGCCTCAAGCGGCGGCAGTCCTTCCTCGCTCATGATGCGCTCGACGTTTTCCACGACCACAATGGCGTCGTCCACCACGATGCCGATCACCAGCACCATGGCAAACATGGTCAGCACATTGATCGAAAAACCCAAAGCCAACAGCGTGGCGAAGGTGCCCAGCAGGGCGATCGGCACCACCAGCGTCGGAATCAGGGTGTAGCGCCAGTCCTGCAAAAACAGAAACATCACCAGGAACACCAGCAGCACCGCTTCGAGCAGCGTGACAGCCACCTGCTTGAGCGAGGTCTCGACAAAGCGCGAACTGTCGTAGGGAATGGCCCAGGTCATGCCCTGGGGAAAAAACCTTTCCAGCTCTGCCATGCGGGTTCGCACATTCTTGGCTGTGGCCAGGGCGTTGCCGCTGGGCGAGAGCTGCACGCCGATGCCGGTGGAGGGCTTGCCGTTCAGGCGCGCCGAAGTGGCATAAGCCTGGGCGCCGAGCTCGATGCGCGCCACGTCTTTCAGACGCACGCTGGAGCCGTCGGTGTTGGCGCGCAACACCACATTGCCGAACTCGGCCACGCTGCTGAGCTGGCCGCGCACCACCACAGTGGCGGCAATGCCCTGGCCGGCCACGTTGGGCAGGCTGCCGATCTCTCCGGCCGAGACCTGGGCGTTCTGGGCGCGGATGGCCGCGGTGACATCGCCGGCCGACAGGTTGTAGCCCTGCAGTTTGGCGGGATCGATCCAGATGCGCATGGCGCGCTCGGTGCCGAACAGTTGGGCCTGACCGACCCCGTCGATGCGTTGCAATTCCGGCAATATGCTGCGCGAGGCGTAGTCGCCCAACGCCACCGGGTCCAGCTTGGGGTCGTCGCTTGAGAGGATGGCGAACAGCAAAAAGTTGCTGCGCGCCTTGTCCACCCGCACGCCTTGCTGCGTCACGGCAGAGGGCAGGCGCGGGCTGGCGCGGCTTAGGCGGTTTTGCACATCGACCTGCGCTAAATCGGCGTTGGTGCCAGGCTGAAAGCTCAGCGTGATGTTGCCGGTGCCGTTGGCCTGCGCCACCGACTCCATGTAGATCAGGCCGGGCGAGCCGTTCATTTCCTGCTCAATGATCGACAGCACGCTGTCTTCCAGCGTTTGCGCCGAGGCGCCCGGGTAGCTGGCCGAGACCACGATCGACGGCGGCGCCACCGGCGGGTACTGGGCAATGGGTAACTGGGTGATGGCCACCGAGCCCATCACGATGATGAACAGCGCAATGACCCACGCAAAGATGGGCCGGTCAATAAAGAACTTTGCCATAACGGTGCTTTCTTAACGCGCTGCGCTGGCCGGGCTGGCAGCGGGCGCAGAACTCGCCACAGCGGCAGGGGATGCCATGGCGGGCGCGCTGCCTGGCGTCTGCCAAGGGACCGGTTTCACAGGGGCGCCACCGCGCAGTTTCTGGAAACCGTCGACCATGACCTGGTCCCCGTTTTGCAGGCCGTCCAAAATCACCCACTGGCCGGCTTGCTGGGCCCCCACCTTGACAGGTCGAGGTGCCACTTTGCCGTCCGCGCCCACCACCATCACCGAGTCACCTTGCGGCGAGCGTGTCACTGCCTGCTGCGGCAAGGTGATGGCATTGCTCACCTGGGCTTGCTCCAACTGCACGCGCACAAACAGGCCAGGCAACAAGGTGCCGGCCGGGTTGGGCACTTCGGCGCGCAGCGTGATCTGGCCGCTGGTGACGTCCACCGTCAGGTCCGAGAACAGCAATTTGCCGAGCTTGGTGTACTCGGTGCCATCTTCAAGCAGCACGCGCACGCTGGCCGCCTGGGCTCCGGCACGTTTGAGCTGACCGGACTCCAGGGCGCTGCGCAGCTTCATGACTTCAGAGGCGGACTGGGTGAAGTTCACATACATTGGATCGGTTTGCTGGATCACCGCCATCGGCGTGGCCTCGCCCTGTCCCACCAGCGCGCCCTCGGTGACCAAAGCGCGGCCGATGCGCCCGCTGATGGGCGCGGTGATGGCGGCGTAGCTCAGGTTGATGCGGGCCGTTTGCACCGCCGCGCGGGCCACGGCGACGTCGGCCTCGGCCAGCTTTTGCGATGCCTGCGCGTTGACGAATTCCTGCTGGCTGATGGCTTTGGCCTCGATCAGCGGTTTGAAGCGCTCGGCTTGCGCACTGGCCTGCATCAGGTTGGCTTCGGCTTTGGCGACACTTGCCTGCGCACTGGCCAGTGTGGCCTGGTAGGGACTGGCGTCAATTTGAAACAGCGCCTGGCCGGCGCGCACGCTGCTGCCTTCCACGAACAGGCGCTTTTGCACAATGCCGGCGACACGGGCGCGCACTTGTGCCACGCGCGAGGCTTCCAGCCGTCCCGGCAGTTCGGTCACCAGGCCCACATCGCCGGCTTTGACCGTGACAACACCCACCTCTGCGGGTGGTGGCGCACCGCCCGGGCCAGCCGGGCCGGCTGCGGGCGCGGTGTCCTGGCCGCAGGCCAGTAGCAGCAGGGTCAGCCCCAGCGCGCCCGATGTCCAGAGTCGGCTACGTGTGTTGGATCGGGCAAGGCTTGGCGCGTTAACGGGTGTGCGAGGGTGCAGCATGGTGAGTTCCTGGAAAAAAGAAAGCCCAGGAGAGGGCATTCGCAGGTCAAAAGATGATGTTTGATTTTTTCAGAATTATACATACAATCATGTATGTAAACTAATGACCTTGTCTAACAAAGAACCCCATGGCCCGTCGCACCAAAGAAGATGCCGAAGAAACACGCCACCAATTGCTGGAGGCGGCGCAGCGCGTGTTTGCCGAGAAAGGTGTATCGCGCACCTCGCTGCAAGACATAGCGCAAGCCGCCGGCGTGACGCGCGGGGCAATTTATTGGCACTTCAAAAACAAGGCCGAGTTGTTCAACGCGATGATGGACCGTGCCATTTTGCCCATGGAGCAAACCATGCAGCAGATGGGCCATGATGCGGCGCAAGACCCTCTTGTGGAACTGGAGCGCGCCATGTTGCAGACCATGCACAGTATTGAATCGGACGCGCGCACCCGTGCCATTTTTGAAGTGGCCACCCTGAAAGTGGAATATGTTGACGAACTGCTGGCCGTCAAACAGCGGCATGTGACGTGTTATGAAAACGGCACACGCCAGATGCAGCGAAGCCTTGAGGACGCTGCCGCCAGGCGCGACATCACCCTGGAGATGCCGGCGGCCATGGCCGCGCAAGGTCTGCATGCGCTGATGGTCGGGCTGATTCACACCTGGGTTCTAAGCCCGTCAGCCTTCAAGTTGGTGGCGGTGTCACAGGCGGCGATTCGCACTTATCTGGCGGGGCTGGGCTTGCGACCTTGATCGCCTAAACTCGTTTGTTATGGTGAAGCATGTTTGTGTGTTGGGAATCGAATCGTCCTGTGACGAAACCGGGGTGGCGCTGGTGCGGGTGAGCGGTGCGGGTCTGCCGGTGCTGCTGGCTCACGCGCTGTACAGCCAGATCGAGATGCACCAGGCCTATGGCGGCGTGGTGCCAGAGCTCGCCAGCCGCGACCATATCCGGCGCGTGCTGCCGCTCACGCAAGAGGTGCTGCGTGACGCCGGTCAAACTTTGCAGGATGTGGATGTGGTCGCCTTTACCCGCGGGCCAGGCCTGGCCGGCGCCTTGCTGGTGGGCGCCGGTGTGGCCTGCGCCCTGGGCGCTTCATTGGGCAAGCCGGTGCTCGGCGTGCATCACCTTGAAGGGCATTTGCTGTCGCCGTTTCTAAGCGCTGATGCGCCCGAGTTTCCGTTCGTGGCCTTGCTGGTGTCGGGTGGGCACACGCAGTTGATGCGGGTCGATGGGGTGGGGCGCTACCAGATTCTGGGTGAAACCATTGACGACGCGGCGGGTGAGGCGTTCGACAAGTCGGCCAAGTTGCTGGGGCTGGGCTATCCCGGAGGCCCGGCGCTGTCAAAGTTGGCCGAAGTCGGCAATCCGTCCGCTTTTAAACTGCCGCGCCCCCTGCTGCACAGTGATAACCTGGACTTTTCTTTTGCCGGCCTGAAAACGGCAGTGATGGTGCAGGCCAAAAAACTCGCTGCGGCACAGCAATGTACGGTGGAGGCACTGCCCGATGCGGTGCTGGCCGACCTGGCCGCGTCGACCCAGGCTGCGATTGTGGAGGTGCTGGTCAAAAAATCGCTGGCAGCCCTGACGGCAACGGGTTTGAAACGGCTGGTGGTGGCCGGCGGCGTGGGCGCCAATCGCAGCCTTCGCGCGCAACTCAACCTGGCTTGCGCCCAGCGAGGCGTGCGCGTGCACTACCCCGAGTTGCACTTGTGCACCGACAACGGCGCCATGATCGCCATGGCCGCCGCCATGCGCCTGCAGTCCGGCATCGAGGCGGCCAGTGAGGTTTATGCCTTTGATGTCAAGCCGCGCTGGCCGCTCGATGCCATTTAGGCTTGTTTAGAAATTAGCCCCAGCCCTTGGTGCTTTGAGCATGCAAAGCCAGGCTCTTGTTTCTGAAACATTCATAATAAATAATTACAAACCTAATTCATGGCTTGTCTGCCTGTACACTGCGCACCGTTCTAAATAAATCAGCCGCTAGCCTCCGGTTTGGCGAGTGACAGGGCTGCGGTAAAGGAAATTGTCGATGTTGAAAAAAATGATGGTTCGAGCCGCGCTGGGGTTCGCAGTTTTGACTGCTTTGCCGCTGGCTGCGTTGGCTCAAAGTGCGGGTGCGCCGGTGAAAATTGCCATGATCGAAGGCTTGAGCGGTCCGTTCGGCAACACCGGCGAGGCAGTCTTTCGCAACCTGATCTGGGCCGTGGAGCGGGTCAACGCGCGCGGCGGTGTGACGCTGGCGCTGGCGCGCTATGACAGCAAGGGCCAGGCGGAAGAGGCGCTGTCAGCACTGAAGTCGGCTGTCGACGATGGCGCCAGATTCATCATGCAGGGCAATTCATCGGCCACGGCGGCGGCGTTGATCGATGCCATCAACAAGCACAACCAGCGTGAACCCGACAAGCGCGTGCTGTTTTTGAATTATTCGGCGGTGGATCCCATCCTGACCAACGAAAAGTGCAGCTTCTGGCACTTCAGGTTCGATGCCCACGCCGATATGCGCATGTCGGCGCTGATGGAAGTCCTGAAATCCGATCAGGCCCTCAAGAGTGTTTACATCATCGGCCAGGACTACAGCTTCGGCCACGCCGTGGCACGCGAGGCCAAGCGCCAGCTGGCGGCACTGCGCCCCGATGTGCAGGTGGTTGGCGAAGAATTGCACCCGATGGGACGGGTCAAGGATTTCATGCCCTACGCGGCCAAGATCAAGGCCAGTGGTGCGCAGGCGGTCATCACCGGCAATTTTGGCAACGACCTGACGCTGTTGGTCAAGGCCGCCAAGGACGTGGGTTACGACGGCAAGTTCTACACGTTTTACGGCAACGCGCTGGGCGCGCCGGCTGCCATCGGCGACGCCGGTGTGGGCAAGGTGGTGGCGGTGGCCGACTGGTTGCCCAATGTGCAAAACGCGCAAAGCGAGGCCTTTTACCAGTCATTCCGCGCGCGCTTCCCCAAACCCGCGGACGACTATGTGCATCTGCGCATGCAGTTGATGGTGGAGGCGCTGGCGCAAGCCATTGACAAGGCTGGCACGACCGACGCCATCGCGGTCGCCGAAAAACTGGAAAAGGCCAGCATCACCTTTGGCGGGCAAGCCGGGGCCATGCGTGCCGCAGACCACCAGTTCCAGCAGCCGCTGGTGGTGGGTGTCATGGACAAGCTTGGCGCGCCCGGTGTCAAGTTTGATGTGGAGGGCTCGGGTTACGGCTTTCGGGTGGTTAAAACCATTGCTGCCGAGCAGGCCGAGCAGCCCACGAGCTGCCGCATGCAACGCCCCTGATGTGGGTGCCGAGTGCCGGCTTTGACCCCTGCCAATCCGATTTATCCGGCGGGGTTCGGGCGGGCTTCGTCGCTCTGGCTATAATCCAAGGCTCTGCAAATCGCAGACAAGCACGTCAGGGGCAGTTCCAGCGCCTGTCGCAAGTTCTTAAATCACAGGAAAAAAAATGATTGCATCCAGTATCAAAGCTGCCGTTGTCAAAGACAACGCACGTCAAGCCGGTGACACCGGTAGTCCCGAAGTTCAGGTCGCCTTGTTGACCGCCCGTATCAACGAGCTCATGCCCCACTTCAAAACCCACGCCAAAGACCACCACGGTCGTCGTGGCCTGCTGCGCATGGTGAGCCGCCGCCGCAAGCTGCTGGACTACCTCAAGTCCAAGGATGCTGACCGTTATGTGGCGCTGATTGCCAAACTGGGCCTGCGCAAGTAATTGGCTTAAAGAGAATATGGAGCGCCTGAGTTAGGTCACTAGCTCAGGCGTTTTTTACTTCGGAGACGGCAAAAACGGAGCGAAGCTGTGTCATTCCAAAGCCCCATGACCCCAAATCGGGGTGCGGCTCTGGAATGGCATCGTGTTCTGTGTTGCAACCTCCGGGCTTCGGCGGGATGGCCTGCATCCCCCAAACACACAGGAGATTAAAAAATGACGATGTTCAACAAAGTTAGCAAAACTTTTCAATGGGGCCAAAACACGGTCACCATGGAAACCGGTGAAATTGCCCGCCAGGCCACTGGCGCCGTGCTGCTCGACATGGACGGCACCGTGGTGCTGGCCACCGTGGTCGCCAAGACCGACTCCAAGCCCGGCCAGGACTTCTTCCCATTGACGGTGGACTACGCTGAAAAATCGTACGCCGCCGGCAAGATTCCCGGCAGCTTCTTCAAGCGCGAAGGCCGCCCCAGCGAGCTGGAGACGCTGACCTGCCGCCTGATCGACCGCCCGATCCGTCCGCTGTTCCCCGAAGGTTTTTACAACGAAGTGCAGGTCATCATCCACGTGGTGAGCCTGAACCCCGAAGTGCAGGCGGACATTGCCGCCATGATCGCCACCAGCGCTGCGCTGTCGATCAGCGGCATCCCGTTCAACGGCCCGATCGGCGCCGCCCGCGTGGGTTACATCAACGGCGAATACGTGCTCAATCCGGGTCAAACCCAATTGAAATCCAGCCAGCTCGAGCTGGTGGTGGCCGGCACCGAGTCCGCCGTCTTGATGGTGGAGTCGGAAGCCGACCAATTGCCCGAAGATGTGATGCTGGGCGCGGTGATGTTCGGTCACGAACAAGGTGTGATTGCCATCAACGCCATCCATGAGCTTGTGCGTGATGCCGGCAAGCCGGTCTGGGACTGGCAGGCGCCAGCCAAGGACGAGGTGCTGATCGCCAAGGTGGGCGCGCTGGCCAGCGACAAGCTGACCGCCGCCTACCAGATCCGCAACAAGCAGGCCCGCACCCAGGCTTGCCGCTCGGCCTACGCCGATGTCATGGCTGGTCTGAAGGCCGATGGTGTCGAGTTTGACGGCGTCAAGGTCGAAAGCATGCTGTTCGACATCGAAGCACGTCTGGTGCGTGGTCAGATTCTGGCCGGCGAGCCTCGCATCGACGGTCGCGACACCCGCACCGTGCGTCCCATCGAGATCCGCAACAGCGTGCTGCCGCGCACCCACGGTTCCGCCCTGTTCACCCGTGGCGAAACCCAGGCGCTGGTGGTGACCACGCTGGGTACCGAGCGCGATGCGCAGCGCATCGATGCATTGGCCGGTGATTTTGAAGACCGCTTCATGCTGCACTACAACATGCCTCCCTTTGCCACTGGCGAAGCCGGCCGTTTTGGCACCCCCAAGCGCCGCGAGATCGGCCATGGCCGTCTGGCCAAGCGTGCCCTGATCGCCGTGCTGCCGACCAAGGAAGATTTCCCCTACACCATGCGCGTCGTGTCTGAAGTGACCGAGTCCAATGGCTCGTCCTCAATGGCCTCGGTGTGCGGTGGCTGCCTGAGCCTGATGGACGCCGGCGTGCCCTTGAAAGCGCATGTGGCGGGTATTGCCATGGGCCTGATCAAGGAAGACAACCGCTTTGCCGTGCTGACCGACATTCTGGGTGATGAAGATCACCTGGGCGACATGGACTTCAAGGTGGCC
>JAABQI010000223.1 GCA_011391545.1 Rhodoferax sp. | reverse complement strand
TTGCCGATCAGGGTGGCGGCCGAGCCGATGTTGGCGGCGCAAGCCAGGCCCAGCAAAAACGGCACCGGGTTCAGGCGCCGCTTCAGGCACAGCTGCGCCACCACCGGCGTCATGGCCAGGCAAATGATGTCGTTGGAAAAAACCGCCGACAAGGCGCCGGCCACAAAAATGATGGCGCCGAGCAGGGCGTTTCGCCCCAGCGACAGGCTTGCCACCTGGCGTGTGACGGCGGTGTAAAAGCCGCCCAGGCGCATCTGCGCCGACACCACCATGAACGAAAACAACAGCAGCACGGTGGGCAGGTCCACCGCACGCGCCGCTTGCTCGGTGTCCATGGCGCCCAGGCCGATCACGCCAATCGCGCCCAGCAGCGCCACGCCCGAGCGGTCGAGCTTGAGGCGCGGCAGGCCGCCCAGGATCATGCCGGCATAAACGGTGACAAAAATCGCCACAATGCCCCAGTCGAGCAGGCCGTGTTCAGATGTCATGGGTGTGCGTGGCGGTCCGTAAAATTGCGCTTAACTTTAACCCTTTTATATTTTCCCCCATGACCTTGAAACACCTGCAACGTGGCGCCTTCAATGGCGCCGTGATCACCATGCTGATCGGTGCGCTGGCACTGGGCGGCTTGCTCATTTCGTCCGCGGTCTCTGGCTATGAGCTGCCTTTCTGGCCGGCGATGGCCGTGATTGCCGTCAACGTGGTGGCAGCGGGCCGCTTGGCCTGGATCGTGATCCAGGCCAAAAAGAAGCGTTAACCGACGGCTGTATGCGCTTGGCGCAACGCGGCCTGAAACGCCTGCGTGACGCGCGCGGGCTGCGGCGAGGCCCGCACGATGCTGAAAAAGCTGCAACGGTAATGGAAGGTTTGCGGCTGCACGGCGCGCATCCGGCCCAAGTGGACAAAACTTTCCGCATAGTGATCGGGCAAAAAACCCAAGAAGCAGCCTGACAGGATCAGTGTCGCGATCGATTCCTGGTCATAACCGGTCGCGCTGCGCGCCAATTGCACCTGCTGGGTCAGTTCCATGTTGGGCGAGTGGTAGCCCAGGCCGGCAAAAGCGTGGGCGCGCAGCGCATCCCAGTCTTGCGGTTCCTGCACCGGGTCCGCTGAAAACAAGGGGTGCTCGACACTGGCATAGAGGTACATGGTCTCGGTGAACAGCTCGTCGTAGGTCAGCACGGCCGAGCTGCGGTGGCCGGGGATGATGCCCACCTGAAACTGGCCGTCGAGCACGCCGCGCTCAATCGCGTTGAGCGGCGCGACATGCAGGTGCAGGCGCACGTCCGGTGCTTGTCGTGCAAACAGCTTGATGGCTGCGCCAATATGGGCGGCCGGGTTGCTGGCTGTTTTGTCGAAAACGGCAATGTGCAACTCGCCGCCCATGCGCTGGTGAATCTCGTCGACACGGCTGCGAAAGTCATCGACCCCCGCCAGCAGGCGCAGCGTCTCGGCATAAATCTGTTCGCCCTCGGGCGTCAGGGCAAAACCGGCGCGGCCACGCCGGCACAGGCTCAAGCCCAGACGCGTTTCCAGGTCCTTGATATAGCGACTCACCGTGGAGGTGCCAATGTTGAGCTCCAACTCGGCCGCGGCCATGCCGCCGCAGTCCACCACCGTTTTGAACACGCGCAGCAGGCGGATGTCCATGTCGCTGAGCTGCCCCAAGGCAGCACGGGTTTTTACTTGCATAAATTGACAACCAAGTTGTGATAGTTAGGCATTTATAAGAGTAACAGATCGGCCCACAATGCGCGATCTTTCCGTCATTGCGAACCAGGAGAACCCCATGAACATGACCGATGCCCACCTGTTGAACCGCCCCCGTACCGACGCCGCCTGGCTCGACGCCCACTGGATGCCCTACACCGGCAACCGCGACTTCAAGGCCCACCCGCGCATGATGGCCTCGGCCAGCGGCTGTTATTACACCGACATCGACGGCCGCAAGATTTTTGACGGCCTGTCCGGTTTGTGGACCTGTGGCCTGGGCCATGGCCGCCCCGAAATTGTCGAGGCCGCCAGCCGCCAGCTGGCCACGCTCGACTACTCGCCCGCCTTCCAGTTTGGCCACCCGCTGTCGTTCGCGCTGGCCAACAAGCTGAAAGAACTCACGCCGGCTGGCCTGGACTACGTGTTCTTCACCGGCTCTGGGTCGGAGTCGGCCGACACCTCGCTCAAGATGGCGCGGGCCTACTGGCGCGCCCGGGGCCAGGCCAGCAAGAGCCTGCTGATCGGCCGCGAAAAGGGCTACCACGGGGTCAACTTCGGCGGCATCTCGGTGGGTGGCATTGGCGCCAACCGCAAGGCCTTTGGCCAGGGCATTGCGGCCGACCATCTGCCGCACACCCAGCCGCCCGCCGGCGTGTTCCACCGTGGCATGCCGCCAGCGGAAGGTCCGCATGGCGTGATGCTGGCCGAAGACCTGCTCAAGCTCATCGCCCTGCACGATGCGTCCAACATTGCCGCCGTCATCATCGAACCGATG
>JAABQI010000222.1 GCA_011391545.1 Rhodoferax sp. | reverse complement strand
GGCGACACTGGTGGGCGTGGTGCTGCTGCTGATCGGTGCCACCACCGTGTTTGGTGAACTGCAAACCGCGCTTGATCGCATCTGGCGGGTGCCCGCCGCGCCGCCCGTGCGGGGCTGGCTGCATTTGCTCCGTGCCCGGATGCTGTCTTTTGGCATGATCCTGGTGATCGGCTTTTTGCTGATGGTGTCGCTGGTGCTGAGTGCGGCGCTGGCCACCATGGAGCGCCTGTGGAGCCCGCTTTTTGGCGGCTGGCTCACCATTGCCAGCTTCAGCAACGCGGCCGCCGGGTTTGCGCTGGTCACAGCCATGTTTGCAGTGATCTACAAAGTGATGCCGCGCGCGCAGGTGCTGTGGCGCGATGTCTGGACCGGTGCGCTGTTCACCGCCCTGCTGTTCAGCCTGGGCAAGGCCCTGATCGGCATCTACATTGGCCGCAGCGGCATTGTGTCGGGCTTTGGCGCCGCCGGCTCGCTGGTGGTGGTGCTGCTGTGGGTGTACTACTCGGCCCAGATCTTTTTGATTGGGGCCGAATTTACCTGGGTTTATGCCAACATGCTTGGCTCCAGAAAAGCGCTTAAGCCCGCGGTTTGAAGTCGTAAAAAAATGGACAAGGGCTTGACGCGCCTTGTCCATTTTGTCGCCAGGGTTTGCCCCTGGATCAAATCAATCGGGGATCAGCGGGCGATCACCTTGCCGCTGTCGTCCGACAGAACGATCTCGACACGACGGTTGAGCTGGCGGTTGGCGGCGCTGTCATTGGCAGCCACGGGAAAGGATTCGCCGTAACCGCGCATGTCGATGCGCTCGCGTGCCACACCCATGTCCAGCAAGGCGGTGCGCACCGCGTTGGCGCGACGCTCCGACAGGCCCTGGTTGTAGTCGGCGGCGCCGGTGCTGTCGGCAAAGCCTTCGATCATCACATTGCGCTGCGGGTTTTGCTGCAGCACATCGGCCAGCTTCTGGGCGCTGCGCATGCCGTCGGCGGTCAGGCGGGAAAGATCGGTGCCAAACAGCACATCACCCAGCGTGATGACGGTGCCGCGAGCCGTTTTTTTGGCGGCCAGTTCGGCAAGTTGGGCTTCAAGCTGTGCGGCACGCGCCTGGGCGTCCTGCGTCTGGCGCTGGGAATTGGCGGCGTCCAACTGGGCTTGCTGGGCAGCAAGCTGGGACTGGGCGGCGTTGTTTTGCGCCTGCTGCGCAGCCAGGGTGGCTTTTTCGGCGCTCATTTTGGCAACATTGGCTTCGTTGGTGCGCGCATCCAGGCGCAACTGGTCACGCTCCTTGCCGGCATTCGCAATGTCGGCCTCGGCCATCTTGCGCTTGGTCACTTCTTGTGTGAGGGCAATTTTTTGCTTGGCGAGGTAAGCCAGGTTGTTGATCTTCTCGTCGCTGTCGCGGTCATTGGATGCCACATTGGCCTGGGCCATGGCCTGGGTGGCCTGCTTCATTTCAAGTGGCGCATAGGTGGCGACGTTGGGGTTGGCCTGCACGACCATGAAGTCGGATCTGGCCTGTTCCAGTTGCGTGGTTGTTTTTGGCGTCGAGCTGCAGCCCGCGATAAGGGCGGCAACGGCCAGAACGATCGGGGCCAAATGGATTTTTTTCATGATGTTTTCCTGTCTGAATGGTTGAATTTATTTGGCGGCGCGGTCGAGCTCTTCGCGCAACACGCGAATGTCTTCCTGCAGCACATCGGCGGCGGCCTGCGCCTTGACGGAACTGGCTGTGCTTTGCGCCAGCTTGGCATCGGCTTGCGCCTGGTTGGACAGTTCGATGGCCAGCTTGTAGTCCTTGGCCAGCATGGCTTTGTTGGCCAGTGCCATTTTCTCGCGCGCCGAGTTCATTTCAAGCGGGGCGTACTGCGCGCCACCGGCGACGGCTGCGCTGTCCACCGCGGCTTTGGAAACCGCCACATCAGCAGTCGCCGGGGTTTTCAGGCTGGTGCAGCCCACCGTGAGTGCGAGTGCGGCGACGGACAAAAAGGCAAGCCCGTGTCGGGTGTTTGTATTCATCATGATTTTCCTGTAACGATTCACCAAAAGCGGAATCGCCTTGGCTATTCAGGTTTATAGCCGTGTGGTCCGGATGGGTCTGTTCGCTGGCGTACACAGCGCGGCAGCGGGCTCAGGAGCCAGCCTGGGAAAACCTGTTGAATTCGCCGTTTGTGATGGGCCAGGCGGGCCAACGCCACCCCGGACTTTAAAACCGCCTAACCTGGATTTGCCGCCGGCGCCAATGCCAGCTCTGTTTTGGGTCCGGGCACTTTTTTGCGCGCCAGCAGGGTGTACATGGTGGGCACCACAAACACCGTGAGCAAGGTGCCCAGGCTCATGCCGCCCACAATGACCCAACCAATTTGTTGCCGGCTCTCGGCGCCCGCGCCTGTGGACATGGCCAGCGGCACCGCGCCCAGCACCATGGCGCCGGTGGTCATCATGATCGGGCGCAGGCGCTGCACCGCAGACTGCTGGACGGCTGCCAGGGTATCCATGC
>JAABQI010000221.1 GCA_011391545.1 Rhodoferax sp. | reverse complement strand
CATTTGCAATTGACTTCAGAAACTGTCACGGCCTTATGACCATGGCCCATGGCCGCAGCTTGCACACCACTGGTGAAATGCGAATATTTGCGGAATTCCGATAGACGGACCGACGTCCGCGACACAAAGTTCACCCGGCCCGGGCGAACCTTGGGCATGGGCCGTCGCCACATTCAGCGCAGCGGCATAAATAAGATCGAAAAACCGATGGCCCTGTTCTGAATTTCGATAACATCTGATCTTGATCAAGATTGCCGGTTTAAGAGTGGGAAAAATCCAAGCAATACAACGGAGGAAGATATGAAAACTGTGAAGAATGTCAAGAAAAGCTTTCCATCCAGCAAAAGGAGCAAGTTGAGCCTGTTGATTGGCTCGCTCGGCATGGCCGTGGCACTCACGGCGCCCTCAATGGTTTCAGCCGCAGGTGCGCAGCGCCAGCCAAACATCGTCATGATCGTGGCTGACGACATGGGCTATGCTGACCTGGGCGCGTTCGGCAGCGAAATCAAGACCCCGAACTTTGACGCGCTGGCGAAAGACGGCGTGCGCTTCACCAACTTCTACACCCACGCCAGCAGTTCCCCCACCCGGGCAACCTTGCTCAGCGGGGTTGACACCCACGTCAGCGGCCTGGGCAACATGGACGAATGGACAGCACCCAACCAGCAGGGCGTGCCCGGCTACGAAGGCTTTTTGAACGACCGCGTGGCCACCATGCCCGCACTGCTCAAGGACGCGGGTTACCACACCTACATGGTCGGCAAATGGCACTTGGGCAAACAGCCAAACCAGATTCCGGCGGCGCGGGGCTTTGATCGCGACTTTTCCCTGCTGGACGGCGCCGGCAGTTATTGGGACATGAACAATTTCACCATGGCGTCGCCCAAGTCGGTGTTTACCGAGGACGGTCGTTACCTGACCAAGTTGCCCGACGATTACTACGCCACCAAAACCTACACCGACAAAATGATCAGCTTCATCGACGCCAACCGCGGCGATGGCAAACCTTTCTTTGCTTACGTGGCCCACCAGGCGCCGCACGACCCTTACCATCTGCCCAAAGACTGGCGCAGTCGGCACGTTGGCGAATACGACAAGGGCTGGGACGCTGTGCGCCAGGAACGCCTGAAGCGGCAGATCGAGATGGGCATCACGCCTGCGGGCACCCAGCTGTCCGAGCGCATGTGGTTTGTGCCCGACCCGATCGTGCTCGCGCCTGCGGCGCGCGCCATCCTCGGCAAGAAGATGGAGCTCTACGCCGGCATGGTGGAAAACCTTGACCACCACGTTGGCCGCTTGGTCAAGCATCTGAAAGACATCGGCGAGTACGAGAACACGATTTTTGTGGTGTTTGGTGACAACGGCGCCGAGGGCACCGACCTCTTTGCCATGATTGCCGGCACGCCCGGCACCCGCGACTATCTTTATGCCTCCATGATGTGGTCGCAGACCCATCCCAACGCCTGGGGCGACCCCGGGTCTTACGTTGGCTACGGTCCCATGTGGGCCCAGGCCTCGATGACCCCTTTCAGCCAGTACAAGGGCTGGGTCGCCGAAGGCGGTGTGCGTAACTCGCTGATCGTCAGCGGTCCTGCCGTCAAGCGGCAAAAGGGCAGCATCAACCACGGGGTGATGCATGTTGCCGA
Organism: Rhodoferax sp.; assembly: GCA_011391545.1. Classification (GTDB taxonomy): domain Bacteria; phylum Pseudomonadota; class Gammaproteobacteria; order Burkholderiales; family Burkholderiaceae_C; genus Rhodoferax. The sequence continues at coordinate 859 of JAABQI010000221.1, read as the reverse complement.
TTTCATGCCGACCATGCTCGACGTTGCCGGCACCACCTACCCGCAAACCTACAAGGGCAAGGAGTTGCCCAAGCTGATTGGCAAGTCGTGGACCAAGGTGCTTGCCGGCGAGGCCGAATCGCCGCGCACCGAGAAGGACTATCTTGCCTGGGAAATCTTTGGCAACCGCGCCCTGCGCCAGGGCGACTGGAAGCTGCGCTGGCAATGGCAAAACATGGGCAAGGGCGACTGGGAGCTCTACAACCTGGCTACCGACCCGGCTGAACGTGAGGATCTGGCCGCCAAACAGCCGGAGAAATTGAAGGCCATGCTGGCCTCCTGGGACGACTATGTCAAGAGCAACAACGTCATCATTCCTGATCGTTCACCCTTCGAGAACCTCAAGGATCAACTGCCACCCAGGTCACCCGATGACGCCGGTTTCCCACCGATGATCTACAAGCGCCAGTTCGTGCCGCCGAAAGACATGGTGGCCGAGCCGAAATCCTGATCGTGACCCGGGTGACGACTGATTGCGCCGCACTCAAAACTTTTTTTGAATCTTGATGGAGACTTTATGAAACAAATCACCAAACTTCGACTGGCGCTTACCGCGATGGCGGTCATCGGCAGTTTTTGCGCAACGCAGGCCATGGCGCAGGTGCCCGGGCGCTTTTACCTGAAGAGCCTGTCGGGGGCCAGTGGTGTTCCTGTCATTGTTAACTCATTGTCCGGCAACACCAACCCGTTCGACCCTTCGCACACGGTGAACCCAGGTGGAAGTTTTGACGCCACGATGGCCATGGTCGGATTCGCGCACACCTATTCCCTGTTTGATCGTTCGGCCATGGCAGCTGTCATCTTCCCCATGGGCCGAATT
>JAABQI010000220.1 GCA_011391545.1 Rhodoferax sp. | reverse complement strand
ATGATGCAGGGCCAGGGTGGTTGCGAGCCAATGCTGCATCGTGTCCGAGAGAGAGGGGGGGGCGTCCTGGGCGCTGGCGCTGATGACTTGCGCTGCATGGGCCGCCGAGGTGGCCAGCATCACCGAGTCAAACAGTTCTTCCTGGACCAGCCATCGCTGGCCGTGCGTCCGGATTGACCCAACCCGCTGGCCCAGACTGAGCAGGCCGCCGCGCTCAAGCACCCAGCTTGCGGCGGCGTCAGGAAACAAGGCGCTCAGGTCCACCCGTGGCAGCAGCAGGCGCGAGCCGCCCGGCACGCCGAACAGGGCGTCGCGCATGACGCGTAAAAACACCTGGGCGCTGGCTTGCTCGGGCGGTGTGTTGAGGGCCGAGACACACAGCGGATCGATCAGCTCGGCTTCGATTCTGGATGTCAGGCCACGGCACAGATCTGCCACGGACAAACTGGCAGCGCAGGTAAAACCCTTGATTTTCCAGCCCAGTGCCGCACGCAGCAGTGACCATTTGTCACCCAGCGACCAGCCACGGGCTTGCAGGATGCCGCCCAGCGCGTCCAGCGGCGTCGGCCACGCGGCAAATTTCAGGCCCAGGCCGTCGGGGAATTGCAGCGTCATGGGCATGTCGAGCAGGGCGTCTTCGGGCGAAATGCCGACCAGGCGCATCAGTGCCAGGGTTTCGGTGTAGGCGCCAATCAGGATGTGCTGGCCGTTGTCGAGTGGCAGCGGCGTACCGTCGGGCAGGGTCTGGGTGGTGCTGCTGGTGACGACCCTGGCGCGGCCGCCAATCGCGTGGCTGGCTTCGAAAACGGTGACCTGATGGCCGGCCTCGGTGGCCTTGACGGCTGCCGCCAGACCGGCCCAGCCGGCACCGATGATGGCAACTTTCACAGCCGGCCCAGCGCCTGCACTTTCCAGGCCAGCCAGAGCTTGCGCAAGGGCGTCAGACTGATGCGCTGGTGCAGCACGGCAAAGTTCTCGCGCTCGATCTCGGCGAGCAGGGCGCGGTAAATGCTGGCCATCATCAGGCCGGGTTTTTGCGTGCGGCAGTCGGCGGCGGGCAGCAGCGCCAGCGCCTGGTCGTACAGGCCCTGGGCGCGCTCGGCCTGAAAGCGCATCAGCGCGGTAAAACGGTCGGAATAGCTGCCGTTCAAAATCTCCTGCGCCGTGACACCAAACTGCTTCAATTCGTTGACCGGCAGGTAAATGCGGCCGCGCCGGGCGTCCTCACCCACGTCGCGAATGATGTTGGTGAGCTGCAGCGCCTGCCCCAGCGTGTGCGCGTAGTCGGTGGTTTTGGGATCGGTCTGGCCGAAGATCTGCGCCGCTACCTCACCCACCACGCCGGCCACCAGGTGACAATAACTTTGCAAGCCTGCGTAGTCCAGGTAACGGGTCTGGTTCAGGTCCATCTGGCAGCCGTCGATGATGGCCTGCAAGTGGCGCTGCTCGATCTGGTAATCGGCCGCCAGCGGCATCAGCGCCTGCAGCACCGGGTGGCTGGGCGTGCCGGCAAATGCCTTGGCCACCTCGGCGCGCCACCATTGCAGCTTGGTGGCGGCCACGCCCGGGTCCACCATGTCGTCCACCACATCGTCCACTTCGCGGCAGAAGGCGTAAAAGGCGGTGATGGCGGCGCGCTTGGGCGCTGGCAAAAACAGAAAAGCGTAATAAAAACTGCTGCCTGAGGCGGCGGCTTTTTGCTGGACGTAGTCTTGGGGGGTCATTGGGCGGTTTGAGAATTGCGTCCGAGTTTAAACAGGTCGGGTGCGCCTGTTCATCCCAAGGGCTCGCCACAGCATCACCGGCACATCCCAGACGGTGAGTTTGGGTCGGGTGCGCCAGGTGGCAAAGTCCAGCGCCTCGATTTTGTCCAGGATCCGCAGGCCGCCTTGCACCACCAGACGCAGCTCCCAGCCTGCACGCCCCGGGATGCGGCAGGCCAGCGGCGCGCCGGCTTGCATCAGCGCACGGGCTGAGTTGGCATAGGCGGCCACCAGCTGCCTTGCGTTGTCACTGCGGCTGCCGGGTTGCAGGTCGGTGTCCAGCACGCTGTGGGTGGCCATCGCCTGCTGCGACGGGTACCAGCGCCCGCGCGGCACATCCGTTGAGATGTCCTGCCAGAAGTTGATGAGCTGCAGGGCGCTGCAAATCTGGTCGCTCTGCGTTAGCGACAGCGCGTCGGAAATGCCGTACAGGTGCAGCAACATGCGCCCCACCGGGTTGGCCGAGCGCGTGCAGTAGTCCAGCAACTCGGCATCATCTCGGTAGCGGCGCTGTTCTGCGGTGTAACGCACGTCCTGCGCAAAGGCATCGAGCAGGTCGGTCAGCAGGGGCCCGGGCAGGTTGAAAGTGCGCAGCACCGTGTGCAGTGGCTCGAACACCTGCGGCCATTCACCGCTGTGCGCCTGGCCGCTGGCAATGGCCTGCAGATCAGCCCGGTACCGCGCCAGGGCGTCCAGCCTTTGCGCGGCGCTGGCATCCCCTTCGTCGGCCAGGTCATCGGCAGT
>JAABQI010000219.1 GCA_011391545.1 Rhodoferax sp. | reverse complement strand
CTGGTTCAGGTGGCCATGCCAGACACCTGGCGATGCGCCGAGTGCCATGGCTGGGACTACAAAGGTAATCACGGCATCAAGGGCATTGCCGGCAGGCAGAAGTCGGACCCCGTTGCCATTGCGGCACTGCTCAAGGACGCCAACCACGGTTATGGCGAGTTGTTGAGTGACGCGGACCGGCTCGATCTTGCCAACTTTGTTGCCAGCGGTCAGACCGAGATGCGCCAGTTGCTTGATTTGGCGCTGCGGGTCAAGCCCGCGCAGGCCAACGCAGACAAAGTTTTCGCCACCGTTTGCGCCAACTGCCACGGGCTCGACGGCACTCGCCTGCGTCAGGTGCCACCGCTGGGAGATGCCGCGCGGCAACGCCCTTTTGAGGTTCTGCACGTCGCCCTGAACGGCCACCCGGGTGGCAACATGCCTGCCATGCGAACCCTGGGTGAGGAGACGGTGGCCAAAATGCTGGCTCATCTGCAGACCTTGCCAAGCATCAACCTGGCGGCCTCCATTGCCAACGGCGGGCGGCTTTACGATGACTGGCAGGTTCACACCGGTGGCCAGCGTCAGGCCTTGCCGCATCCGGCGTACCCGCCGAAGGCCTACTATGCCAGCGCTGCGTCTGAAACCTGGCGTTGCAAGGAGTGCCATGGCTGGGACTACAAGGGCAATCAGGGCCAGTACGCCAGCGGTACCCATGCCACCGGGATCAAGGGGGTGCGCGCCTTGGCCGGTACCGACCCGGAAAAAATCGTGGCCACGCTGCAAAGCAGCTCACACCTCTTTGGCGCGGTTCTGAAACACCGCGACCTGCAGGATCTGGCAAATTTTGTGAGTTATGGCCAGATCGACATGGACGGTATGATCGATGCCCGCACCGGCCTGTCCCGCGGAGATGCCACGCGGGGTGCCGCGCACTACCGCACCATCTGCGCCAGTTGCCATGGCCTTGAGGGTCGCTTTATCGCCAAACGCCACGTGGGCCGTGTGGCCCGCGAAGACCCCTGGCATGCCGCGCACAACATGCTCAATGGCCATCCTGACGACGCCATGCCCGCCTTGCGTGAAATTGACCCAAAAACGATCAGCGACATTCTGGCGCACATGCAGACCCTGCAGGAGCGGCGCTAGCCCTTGAAGTCGTTGTCCACCAGCGGCCTGGCATCCGCTGGTGGCACATGGCCGCTGTCGCTTTGTCGATCAGACTGGTCTTTGTGGCCCGGGTTCATCCAGACCGACCGGGAGGCAATGCCTGAGACAATGCCACTCTTCTCCTTTGGCACCCTCACCCCATGAAAACCATCATCCGGACCTTCTTCAAAACCCTGCGCATCGTGCTCGGCCCCTTCATGCAGCTGTGGGAATTTGTCACCCGGCCCAAGGGTGTCGTGCGAGCGCCCGAGCTGCAGCAAGCCGTCAACCAGCAGTGCCAGAACCTGGTGCTGTACCAATTCACCACCTGTCCGTTTTGCATCAAGGTGCGCCAGGAAATGCGACGCCTCTCCCTGCCCATCGAGCGCCGCGACGCGCAACACCACCAGCAAAACCGGGACGATCTGCTCAAGGGCGCCGGCACCGTCAAGGTGCCCTGCCTCAAGATCACCGACGCCAACGGACAAACCCAGTGGCTGTTCGAGTCGGGCGCCATCATCAGCTATTTGCGTGGGCGATTTACCGCCGCTTGAGCGCTGAATCCAGCCTTGGTGAGCTGGCTTTAAACTGCAGACCATAGCCTAAACCAATCTGGAGTTCTTTATGCCACACCGCACCGCCACCCTGTTCGACCCCGTGCACGCCGGGGACCTGGCGCTGGCCAACCGCATCGTGATGGCCCCGCTCACGCGCAACCGCGCCCCCGACGCCACCCCCAACGCCCTCATGGTCCAGTATTACACCCAGCGCGCCAGCGCCGGGCTCATCATCACCGAGGCCACGGCCATCAGCCAGCAGGCCCAGGGCTACGCCGACGTGCCCGGCCTGTATGCCGAGGAGCAGGTGGAGGCCTGGAAAGATGTCACCCGCAGCGTGCACGCCGCAGGCGGCATGATCGTCTGCCAGCTCTGGCACGTGGGCCGGGTCTCGCACACCAGTCTGCAGCCCCATGGCGGAGCGCCGGTGGCGCCGTCGGCCATCGCCGCCAAAGCCAAAACCGTGCTGCTCAAAGACGGCGTGCCGGTCTTTGTCGAAACATCGGCGCCGCGCGCCCTGCAGGCCTACGAGCTGCCCGACATCGTGCACACCTACGTGGCGGCAGCGCGCAATGCGGTGCACACCGCCGGCTTCGACGGGGTCGAGCTTCACGCCGCCAACGGCTATTTGATCGACCAGTTTCTCAAAAGCGGCTCGAATCAGCGCCGCGACGACTTTGGCGGCAGCATCGAGAACCGCGCCCGGTTTCTGCTGGAAGTGGTGCAGGCCGTGACCAGCGCGGTGGGCGCCGGCAAGGTGGGTATCCGCCTGTCGCCGGTGACACCGGCCAATGACGCCTTTGACCCTGACCCGCAGCCGCTGTTCGACTACGTGGTGCGTGAGTTGGCCGCGT
>JAABQI010000218.1 GCA_011391545.1 Rhodoferax sp. | reverse complement strand
AACGCACAGGCCGCACAGTGCATGCCCTCAATCAACACATTCGATTCCCATTGGCCGGGCTGATTTGCGATCTGACGGCTGAATGCAGCCCACTCCTGTTCATCGTCGAGCAGTGCCAGCGTCGCCACTGCCGCCTGCCCACGCGGTATGGCCCCGGAGATTGCCGGGGTTGTGCCGGCTTGAAACGGTTCGAACTCGGGGCGTCCTGGACTCAAGAGTGACATATATTTTGTTGTGGTTAACTGGCGAGAGCTACGTGATGACTGACTTTTATCAACTGTCAAGCATCAGATCAGGGTGTATGCTGACAGTTTTAACACGCTGGAGATTTCATCATGTATGACAAGATTCTTCTCGCAACGGATGGTTCAACATTGTCCAAAAAAGCCGTGAGCAGTGCCATTTCTCTCGCCGCCCTCACCGGGGCGAGCCTCGTCGCCCTGAAAGTGGTTCCCCGCTATCCGCAAAGCTACTTCGAAGGTGGGCTGGCCTTGCAGGCAGCAGAGGTTGGGCGTATTGAAAAACAATGGGCTGAAGAGGGACAGGCGGTCGTTGATCAAGTCAAGAAAACAGCAGAGGAACAAGGGGTCAAGACTCGCGCCCTGACCGTCAAGTCGGATATTGTGTCAGATGCCATCATCGCCACAGCGCGCAAACATAAATGCGATTTGATCGTGATGGCCTCGCATGGCCGCAAAGGCGTGAAGCGTTTGCTGCTGGGCAGCGAAACACAACAAGTCCTGACGCATTCGCACATCCCTGTGCTGGTTTTGCGATAGGCCGGCCCGACGCAAGCCAACCTGCGGGCAGGATGGCCTGGGCGACACTGTCACCCGTATTGCGCGCGCAGCAAATTCTTTTGCACCTTGCCCATGGCGTTGCGCGGCAGTTCCGCCACCACATGGCATTGCTTGGGCACCTTGTAATTGGCCAGGCGCGCTTTGAGAGCGGCCAAAATTTGAACTGAATCCAGTTCCACCCCATTGCTGGGCACCACCACGGCCACCCCGACCTCGCCGAAGTCGGCATGCGGCACACCGACCACCGCGCTTTCGGCCACGCCAGGAAGGTCGTTGATAAAACTCTCCAATTCGGCCGGATAGACGTTGTAGCCGCCGCTGATGATCAGGTCCTTGCTGCGCCCCACAATGGTGACATAGCCGTCCGCATCGATTCGACCCACATCCCCGGTCTTGAAATAGCCATCCTCGGTAAATTCTTCAGCTGTTTTTTCGGGCATGCGCCAGTAGCCGGCAAACACATTCGGGCCCTTGACCTGAATGTCGCCAATGTCACCGCTGGCCAGTTCGGTGCCCTGCCCGTCCACCACCCGCAGCTTGACGCCTGGCAGCGGGAAACCCACGGTGCCACCCCGACGCTCTCCCCGGTAGGGATTGGAGGTGAGCATGATGGTTTCGCTCATGCCGTAGCGCTCCAGAATGGTGTGGCCGGTGCGTTCCTGCCAGGCAGCAAAGGTGTCCAGCAGCAGCGGTGCCGAGCCCGATATAAACAACCGCACCGACTGTGCAAGCTCCTTTGTCAGCCCCGGTTCGGCGAGCAAGCGAACATACAGCGTGGGCACGCCCATGAACAAAGTGGCCTGTGGCAAATGCCTGAGAACGGCCTTGGGATCGAATCTGTCCATCCAGATCATCTTGCTGCCGTTGATGAGGGCACCGTGAATTGCCACAAAAAGCCCGTGCACATGAAAAATCGGCAGCGCATGGATCATCACGTCGCCGCCTTGATCCGGGCTGCGCCAGCCCCAATAGTCTTTCAACACCAGCGCGTTGCTCAACATATTGCCATGGGTGAGCATGGCCCCTTTGGAGCGACCTGTGGTGCCGCTGGTGTAAACGATCACCGCCACATCGTCTGGCTTTTTGATGGCAACGGCATGCTGGTCCGAGGCATGGGCCGCGCGCTCCAGCAGGGAGCCGGTACGGTCCTCGTTCAAGGTAAAGACATGGCGCGTGCCCGCCTTGAACGCCAGTGTGCTGACCCAACCGAAATTTTGATTGCTGCACACCACCACGGCTGGCTCGGCATTGCCAATGAAATAATCAATCTCGGCGCTTTGGTAGGCGGTATTGAGCGGTAAAAAAACATAGCCTGCACGCAGCGTGGCCAGGTACAGCATCAGCGCTTCAACCGACTTCTCAACCTGAACCGCAATGCGAGAGCCTGCCGGCAAATCCAGCGACTGCAAAAAGTTGGCCAGCATGGCGGTGCCTCGATCGAGATCGCGCCAGCTGTACAACTGGCCTGCATCGGTTTCAATGGCACAGCGCTCGAGATCGCCAGGAAAAGCCCGGCGCAGGTGCGCATAGAGATTGGCAGAGACTTCAGACACGGGAATTTCCTTGTTTTTCAAACCAGTTGGAATGGGATGCTCGGGAACTCTTCAAAAACTGGGGGGTCGTTTTTCCAGAAAAGCGTGAATCCCCTCGCGCTGCTCGGCACGGTCAGCGTAAGCGTAGGCTGTGGCCAGCAGGGTTGACAGCGGATCCACCTGGGCCGTCAAAGGTCTGGGAAGCGGCATGGTCCCCATCAGGACGGG
>JAABQI010000217.1 GCA_011391545.1 Rhodoferax sp. | reverse complement strand
CAGCACGGCGGCCATCAGCACGTAAATGAGGATGGCGGCGACGGCCGGGCCGGCGTTGGCGGCCAGGTCCGGCCCCATGATGCGCTCAAAGACATACGGAATCATCGTGCGGCCGGCGGTGTCCACCACCCCCACCAGCAAGGCGCCCAGCAGCGCGCCGCGGATCGAGCCGATGCCGCCGATCACGATCACCACAAAGGCCAAAATCAAAATGCTCTCGCCCATGCCGACCTGCACCGCCAGCAACGGCCCGAGCATGCCGCCGGCCAGCGCGCACAAGCCCGCGCCAATGGCAAACACCAGGGTGAACAGGCGCCGCACATCGACCCCCATGGCCAGCGCCATCTCGCGGTTCGAGGCACCTGCGCGCACCTGCATGCCAAGCCGGGTGCGTGTCACCAACAGGTACAGCAAGCCGGCGGCCGCCAGGCCCACGGCAATGATGAACAGGCGGTAGGCCGGGTAGCTGAAGCCCGGCAACAGTTCCACCGGACCCGCCAGGGCCGCTGGGGGGTTGAGTTCGATGGGCTGCGAGCCCCACACCATGCGCACCGCCTCGTTGCTCATCAGCAAAATGGCGAAGGTGCCCAGCACCTGGGAGAGGTGGTCGCGCTGGTACAGGCGGCGCAGCACGGCCAGCTCCAGCAGTGCGCCGAGCACCGCCGTCGCCACGATGCCAAGCGCAAGACCCGTCCAGAACGAACCGCTGGCCAGCGCAATGCTGGCAATCAGGTAGGCCCCGATCATGTAGATTGATCCGTGCGCCAGGTTGATCATGTCCATGATGCCGAACACCAGCGTCAGCCCGGCTGCCAGCAAAAACAGCATCAGGCCGAACTGCAGGCCGTTGAGCGACTGCTCCAGAAGCAAAATGCCGGTCATGAGGAATGGGTTCGAGTCGTCATCGCGAGGAGCGCAGCGACGTGGCGATCCATGCACCCCTGTGTTGCCACGCTACGCTCGCAATGACAGCCATATCTTCAGAGCGCGGGCATTTTGCATTCGCCCACATAGGCATCGGCGTGGTCCTTGAACACGGTGCTCAGGGTGCGGTTGGTGACGCGGCCCTGGGCGTCCTTGGTGATCACACGCAGGTAGTAGTCCTGGATCGGATAGCCGTTGCTGTTGAACTTGAAGGCGCCGCGCACCGAGTCGAATTTGGCGGCCGCGATGGCCTTGCGCAGTGCCGTTTTGTCGCTCAAATTGCCCTTGACGTCGCGCACGGCGGCATCCATCAGGCGAGCCGCGTCGTAGCCCTGCGACGCGTACAGGGTGGGCAGGCGGCCATAGTCTTTCTGGAAATCGGCGACAAAGCGCTTGTTAACCGGGTTCTGCATGTCGTGCGCCCACTGCGAGCTGTTGAACATGCCGAGCATGGGCTCACCCACGGCACGGATCACGTCTTCATCGGCAGAAAAACCCGGGCCGAACAGCGTCATGTCCTTGGACAGGCCGGCGCCGACAAACTGCTTGATGAAATTGATGCCCAGGCCGCCCGGCAGAAAAATGTAGACCGCATCAGCGCCCGAGGCGCGCATTTTGGACAACTCTGCGCCATAGTCCAGCTGGCTTAAGGGGGTGTAGGCCTCGGAGGCAATTTGCCCCTTGAAGTAACGCTTGAAACCGGCCAGTGCGTCCTTGCCTGCCGGGTAGTTGGGCGCCAGCAGGGCGACTTTCTTGAAGCCCTTGTCCTGCACCGTCTTGCCCACCGCTTCGTGCAGGTTGTCGTTTTGCCAGGCAACGTTGAAGAAATAGGGGTTGCAATCGGCGCCGGCGTACTGCGACGGGCCGGCGTTGGCGCTGATGTAGAAGGTTTTGGAATCAAAAATTGGCTTGCCCACGGCCAGCATCACATTGGAAAACACCACACCGGTCATGAAATCCACTTTTTCCTGCTTCACCAGCCGGTCGGCCGTCTGGCGCGCCGCATCGGGCTTGGCTTGGTCGTCGGCCACGATCACCTCGACCGGCAGCCCGCCGAACTTGCCGCCCGAGTGCTTGAGCGCCAGGTTGAAGCCGTCGCGAATGTCAATGCCCAAGCCCGCGCCGGGGCCGGACAAGGTGCTGAGCATGCCGACCTTGACCTTGTCGGCGGCCAGGGCCGAACCCGCCAAACAGAGCAATGCGGCCGCTGTCAGGGTGAAATGCAGGGATTTGAGACCAATCGTTTTCATCAAGGTGTCCTATCAGGGGTTGAACAAAAAATGAGCCCACAGGCAATTCGGATCGCCATTGTCGCGGAGCTTTCTGACTACTTCGCCAGCGCCTTCAGCGCCAGCTTGATGCCGTCGCTCACGCCAATGTCCTTGGGCAGGGCTTTCAGCGCGGCGGCGGCCTCACGGTCGCTGTAGCCCAGCGCCAGCAGGGCCTGCAGAATGTCGCCCTGCGCGTCGCTGGCAATGCTGCTGGGCACGCCAATGTCTGGGCCGAGCTTGCCCTTGAGTTCGAGCAGCAGGCGCTCGGCGGTTTTCTTGCCGATGCCGGGCACCTTCATCAGCCGGCCACCCTCCTGCAGCGTGACGGCCTGCGACAACTCGGCCACGCTCATGCCCGACAACACCGACAAC
>JAABQI010000216.1 GCA_011391545.1 Rhodoferax sp. | reverse complement strand
CCGCATGCCGCCCGCCGAGCCCATCGGCCGCGGCAAGATTTCGCCATGGTCGCGCACCCCTTCGTAGGAGTAGCCAATTTGCACGCCCCAGCGCCGGCCATCACCAAAATACTCCTCGATTTTCTGATGGTGCCAGGCCACGTTGACCATGATCTCGGTAATGCCGTGGCGCGCCAGGTGCTCGATCAGGAACTCCATCACCGGCTTGCCCAGAATGGGCACCATGGGTTTGGGTAAATCGCGTGTCAAGGGCCGCACACGCGTGCCCTGACCGGCGGCCAATATCATTCCTTTTGCCAATTTGAACTCCTGTTAATTATTTCGGTTACTTACTTGAACGCCTCACCCAGCGCATGCAACTGCGCCACGTCGTTTTTCAATTTTTCTGGCACGGGCAACTCGAACAACCCGCACAACGCCTCAATACGGTAGCGCCAATCATGGCGGCTCATGGTGTTGAAAATGTTTGCTCGCCGCTGCGCCTCCAGCGCATCATTCTGTGACAACAGCGCCAGCAGTTCCTCTGCGGCCGTGTCGGGGTCTTCCGAGAGTTCCCGGGTTGCCTCGGGCCAGAACAGCATCTCATCAGCCATGCGCGAGACCGGCCGCCGGCCGGCCACAATACAACCCGAGAGCAGGGATTCAAGCCAGCGGCTGGTGACCATCATGGCGCGGGGCCGGTCGCCCTGGGGCTCCACATACAGGTGAAACGCGAGTGAAATCCGGGTCCGCTGCAACAGCTTGAACAGCATGCCGCGCTCCAGGTGTACGCTGGGCCCCGCCAGGTTGCCCAGCGGCGAGTGCAGGTACAGGCAGGGCGAGCTAGCCGGGTGAAAGCGCCTGGAAAAGCAGGCCTGGTAACTCGGCGGCGTGCGGCCAAAACCCATCACGTCGATTTCACGCGCATGTGGCTCGCGGGGCACCCAGGTCAGGCAGTCGGCGCCCTGGTACAACTGATGCACCGGTATTCCGAAACGCTCTTTTGGAAAGGCCATGTCTTCATGGGCGGTGACCGTGATGGCATCAAACAGCGCCGTTTCCCTGACAAAGCCGGGCTGAAAGTAGGAGTCTGTGACAAAACCATAGATCTTGGCAAATTTCTGCCGGCAGTTGGCAATGGCGTTGACCATGCCAAGATCACCCGGTCCGCGCGCCACCACAATCAGCACATCACCGCCGCCGGTGTGCAGCGGCTGGTAGCTGACCTGGTGCGGGCGAATCAGGCGCTGCGGCCAGGCCTTGGGCGCGAGCTTGGGGGACAGCACCTCGGCATCAAAATAATGGGCCAGCAATTCAGCCAGCTCATCAATGGCAACCCAGCCCGCATGCGGCGACGCGAGTCCGGCATAAAGTACGGTGACTTTCATGGCTCAGGCGGCGCTGTCCACGCGGTCAAAGCGGTAGCCATAGCCATAGATGGGGGTCAGTTTCCAGCCTTTGCTGCCGTCAAGCATCAGTTTTTTGCGCAAACGACTGATATGTGTGTCCACGGTGCGGGTGTCCACCTCGGCGTTGATGCCCCATATCTTGTTGAGCAGATGGTCCCGCGAGAGCAGTTTGCCGGGGTTCTGAAACAGGTACACCGACAAGTCAAATTCCTTTTGTGTCAGCGTCACGGCATCACCGTCGATGGCCAGCCGGTGGCGCTGGACATCGACCTCATAACACCCCAGGCGCAACACCGGCAGGCCGCCCGGCTTGACCCGCCTTGCCACGTTGTCCAGGCGCGCCAGCAGTTCCATTCCTTTGAGCGGCTTGACCAGGTAGTCGTCGGCGCCCAGCTTGAGCGCGGCCACCACGGTGTCTTCGTCGTCGCGGGCCGTGGCCACCACCACCGGCACATCCCAGCCGAGATTCTCCCGGACCCACCGCAACACCTCGGCGCCGGTGCCATCGGGCAGCATCCAGTCGATCAGCAGCAGGTCAAAGCGCTCCCTTTTGGCACCTTCGACGAAATTCGCGGTCAAACCAAAAGCTTGGCTGGTGTGTGATCCGCTGCTCAGCAGGAGCTCGATCAGGTCGCGCTGGTCAGGATCGTCTTCAAGTACGGCAATGTGCATCTGGCGCCTAGGTGACAAACAATAGGGTCAGTTTACACGCTGGGCTGTGGCCACTGAAATCTGTTACGGTGTCAGCTGGCGCCTCCAACTCTTTCCAAATTTTGTGATGTCAATCATGTTGAACACCCCGCTGCTGCGGATTCACCACGCCGCAGTGATCTGCGCCGACTATGGTGTGTCCAAACATTTCTACACCCAGGTGCTTGGCCTGCGCGTTGTGGCAGAACATCACCGGCCCGAGCGCGACTCGTTCAAGCTTGATCTGGCACTGCCCGATGGATCGCAAATCGAACTCTTTTCATTCAGGAATCCGCCAGCGCGGCCGTCCTACCCGGAAGCCTGCGGGCTGCGCCACCTGGCATTTGAGGTGCATGATGTGGCGCAGTGCAAAAGCCTGCTCGAGTCACAAGGCGTTGCCGTGGAAGCGGTGCGGGTTGATGAGTACACCGGGCAACGCTTTGTCTTTTTCGCCGATCCGGACGGGCTGCCCCTTGAGCTTTACGAAGCAAAA
>JAABQI010000215.1 GCA_011391545.1 Rhodoferax sp. | reverse complement strand
AGCCCGACCTGCTTCCAGGAGATCTTTGACCAGACCGGTTTTGATGTGGCTGCCATGTTTGTGCAGGCGCTGGAGGCGGCAGTGTAAGGCGTCGTGCTTATTGATTTTCCTCGGTTGGCCCCTGCAACACGGCGCTCAAGGCCAGATTGACGTAATAGTTGCTGCGACCTATTCTTTGCTTCTGTACAAACCCGCCCTCGGTCAGCACGTCCAGATATTTCGTGGCCGTGATTCGCGACACACCCAAGTCCCGTTGCACAAACTCGATCTTGGTGTAGGGGTGCATGAAGAGATTGTTGATCAAGTCCTGGCTGTAAAACTTGTAGCTTGAGCGAATGCGCTGCTTGTAGTCGAACAACGCAGCCTTGATGGCCTGCACCGTGGTGATGGTTTGCCCGGCGGTTTGCTCCACAGCCTCCAGCAGATACAGCACCCAGTCTTCCCAGCTGTCGTCCTCACGCACGGCTTGCAGCAGGCGGTAGTAATCCGGCTTGTGGCGCACGATGTGCTTGCTGAGGTACACCACCGGAATGTCAAGCAGGCCTTCCTTCACCAGATACAGCACATTCACAATGCGTCCAGTACGGCCATTGCCATCGTAGAACGGATGAATACTTTCAAACTGGTGGTGGATCAATGCCATCTTGATCAGCGGATCGGCGTCAAACAAATCAGCGTCGTTCATGAAACGCTCCAAGTGCCGCATGTATTGGATGATCTCCGCCGGGTCTTGCGGCGGGGTGTAGATGGTTTGCCCGCCGCCGTCTTTGAGCGCCGTGCCCGGCAGCTTGCGAAAGCCCGCGTTGTTTCGCTCCAACTCGCCCTGAATCTGGATGATGTGGTTGCAAGTCAGCAAGTCACTGGTGCGCACCAGTTCAAACCCGACCCGCATGGCCTGGCGGTAGCGCAGCACTTCTTTGGCTGCGGGGCTGGCAAAGGCTTCGGGCAGCACATCGTCCTTGAACAGTTCGTCATGTGTGGTGACGATGTTCTCGATCTCCGAGCTGTCCTTGGCCTCTTGCAGCGCCAACATGTTGATCAAAATACCCTGATTGGGAATTGAGGCTGCCACGCCCTTCAACTCAGCCAGGCTGCGGCTGCTGCTGGCCAGCTTCTTGAGAATCCCCCCGCGTCACAATAGTTGTCGCCTCCTTAGAACCCAAGAACACGGGGGCGGCGATGAAGGAAATTTGTGGCACGTTACGGACAATCATTCAAAGACCGGGCAGTTGCTCGGCTGTTGCCGCCTGAGAGCGCAACGCTGGAGTTGGTATCCAAGGAGGTTGGCATTGCAGTTGGTACGCTGCAACGCTGGCAGGATAGTATTCAGTCCATGCCCGCCCGAGGGCGGGCATGGACTGCGCCGGCGAAACTGCAGGCCGTGATCACCACGGCAGCTCTGTCAGAGGCCGACAAGAGCGCTTGGTGTCGGGAACACGGCATCTACCCGGCTGAGTTGGCGCAGTGGTGCGCCAGTGCCACCACCGCGCTGGCAGACCCCCAGGATGCACGCGCAAGTCCCCAGGTCACCCGCAAGGACCGCAAACGCATCAAGGAGTTGGAGCGTGAGCTGCTCCGCAAAGACCGCGCCCTGAGTGAGACCGCAGCCCTGCTGGTGCTGTCAAAAAAAGTCGCGGCGATCTACCACTGGGGCGAGGACGCATGATCCTCATCGCAGATCGCCGCAGCTTGGCCCAGGACATTCAGATTGCCAGAGATGCAGGCGCACGCCTGCAGCAGGTCTGCGACATAGCAGGCATAGACGCGCGCACCCTGCAACGCTGGAATGCGCACGAGGGCCTGACCAAGGGAGATGGCAGGCCCGCAGCGCTGCGGCCAACACCCAGCCATGCGCTGAGCGTTGATGAGCGTGCCAAGCTTCTGAGCGTGGCCAACGAGCCGCGCTTCTGTGCAGTTCCACCGGCGCGTATCGTGCCCATGCTGGCCGACGAAGGCGTTTACCTGGCCAGCGAGTCCACGTTTGCACGGGTGCTGCGCGCCCACGGGCAAACCGCCCACCGAGGCCGCGCCAAGGCCCCCAAAGCCAGGCGCCCACCGACCACCCACATCGCCACTACTGCACGCCAAGTCTGGTGCTGGGACATGACTTACTTGCCTGCGACCGTGATTGGCCGCTGGTTTCACCTGTACCTCATCCTGGATCTGTACAGCCGCAAGATTGTGGGCTGGGAGGTGCATGACAGCGACCACTCCGATCATGCGGTGCACTTGGTACGGCGAACGGCTCTGGCTGAGGGGATTGCAGCCCTGACTGACAAGCCGGTATTGCACGGCGACAACGGCTCCACGCTCAAAGCCACCACGGTGCTGGCCATGCTCAATTGGCTGGGGGTGAAGCCCTCGTACTCACGCCCTCGGGTGAGTGATGACAACGCCTATGCCGAGTCATTGTTTCGTACCGCCAAGTACCGACCGGAGTTCCCTGCCAAGGGCTTCGAGACGCTGGGGGTTGCGCGTGAATGGGGTGCGGCATTCGTGCGCTGGTACAACCTGGAGCACAAACACAGCGGCATCCGCTACGTGTCGCCGCAACAGCGCCATACCGGTGAA
>JAABQI010000214.1 GCA_011391545.1 Rhodoferax sp. | reverse complement strand
TCCTTCCAAAAAAACGAGTTGTCATGGTAGTTCTGGAAACTTCATATTTCAATGATTTTGCACAAATACGACAGACAAATAAAAAATAAAAAACACTATACCTAGTGTTTCTACTTATTTATTTATCTACATCTAGTGTATTGGGGCCTTCAAAAGTGACACCAGATGCCTGCGATCGAGCTGGAGAGTTCTGGTGAATTAGCCCGGTCTGCCATCCGGGCGCGGTTTGCCAAACCAGCGCCCGTAACGAATGGCCCAGCCCACCATGGCAAGACACCAGGCGCCAATGGCTGCCAGCGTCAAGGCCGTGGCAAAAGCTGGCCAGAGGGCGGCAACAACGCGCAACACAATCGCGGTCTGCAAGACCCAATACAAAGTCCAGGCGATGTTGTCGGCTGGCTCCTTGCGCCCGCCATGGCCGCTGCTGACCCGGGTGGTCATCGCGAACATGGTGGCACCCAGGTAGCCCATGGTCATGGCGTGCAGCGGTGCCAGTCCCAGCGACTCGGCACCGCCGCTTTGCGCCATGAGGCCATGCGACAGGGCATTGAGCGCAAAGGAAAGTCCGAACCAGACCAAGCCGCCATGCAGCATGGCCAGCAGGCGAATTCTCAGGCTTTGCACCAGACCCCAGCGGACGGCCAGCCAAAGCAGCAGCAGGGCGACCGGTGCTTCCATCAGCACCTGCAGCCAGCGCAGCGCGGCGGTTTGTGGCCACCACCACAGATCAGCCACGCTGATTAATCCTTCCAGACCAACAGCAGCCAGCATCACCCATAACAGCCACAAGGGACGCCAGTTGTCCAGCGCCGGGACCGCACTGGCGCCAAAAAAAGGGATCATTCGGTGTGACACCACGGCAAACACCGGGGCAATAAACCACCAAAGCGCCATTTGAACGACGGTGCGCAAGCCCTGATGAGACTCAAACGCCAGCGCAACGGCCACCAGCCACAGCATGACCGCCCCTGTCAGGCAAGCGGCCGCGGCCAAGGCGGGATGGGTGCGGTCGCTCATGCGACTGGCGTGAACCATGCGCGCAAACCTCACACTCAGCATCGTCCAGCCGATGGCGACCAGGCTCAACCCTGCTGCGGCGATGATGGCATGGGTGTAAAAACCAGGCAAGGTGATGACCCAGCCAATCACCATGGTCGCCAGTGCGGGCAGCAAGCTGCGCGCTGATACCTCGGGCAAGTGCAGCCACTTTGGCCCGGCGGTGAACAGAAAACCGCAAAAGAAGAGCGGCATGTAGCCCAGACTCATCAGCAGGGCATGGCTGGAAGATTCCGGCACGACCATGCTGACGGGCCACTGCAGCGCACGTGCCATGAGATGGGCGGCCCACCAAAGGGCGGACACGGCCAGCATCAAGGCTGCCATGAAAAATGCGAGCCGGTGTGGCGCAAGCATAAGCGCACTGGCGCGCCATGATGCGGGGTCAGCAGTTGGATTCGGCTGGGTGAGCGGGTTGGACAAATGTTTCATGGCAGTAGCGGACAAGCGCTACTGATTAAACCAAACTCGGTTGACGCGTGCTGGTCATGCGCTGCAACTGCGGCAGGCACGAGCCGCAGTTGGTGCCACATTTCAGACTGGCTTGCAATGAGGCCAAACGTTGCGCTGGCGCTGCGTCGCTGTGCGCCAGATGCTCGGCAATGGCGAGATCGGTCACGTTGAAACAGGCACAAACCTGCTTCCCGCGCGACACCACCGGCACCGGCGGCGTGGCGCCGGGGATCAACAGCGCCCGGCCATAGGAATGGGCGGGCAGGGATTCCTTGAGCAGGGTGATGATCCAGCTTGGGGCGCTGGTGTCGCCTGCCAGCATGAAGCCCTCCAGTTCGGTTTGAGTGTCGGTCTCGACCAAACGGGCCACCCGACGCTGGCCGCGCTTGTGATCTGTGTAGCGCAGCGCATCCGGTCCCTGGAGCTGCAGTAGCTCCTCGATCTGTTCCAGCAGGCCATGCGCCGGTGCGGCATGGCGAGCGGCGCGAAATAGCAAGCCGCTGCGCTCACCCTGACCATTGCCTGCCGCGCTGGAAAACGGGACACAGGTGGCAAAGTCAAATTGCGCCATTAGGCTTTGCAGCGCACGCCGGGCCGCCACTCCCTGAGATTCAGGCAGCCAGGCCACGGCCAGCAGGTGCCACGGCAGCTCGGCCTTGAGGATTTTGACGGGGGTGTGCTTGAACTCGGGTTGTCTGGAGTCGGGGCAATAAACACCGCTGGTCAGCGCATTGACGCCCGCCAGGCACTCACCCTGGGTGCCTTGGCCGCTCAGGAATTCCTCGCCCCAGTGCATCGCCATGAAAGCCTGGTTCAGGCCGACCTCAGTGCTGGCCTGGGCCGGAACCAGCACCGAGCCACGCGCGCTGGTGAGGTGGACCAGATCGCCGTCCTTGAGCTGGCGCTGCAGCATGTCCTGCGGGTGTAATTGCACGCAGGGTTCACTGACATGGCCGAACAGGCTGCCTAGTGTGCCGGTGCGGCTCATGCCGTGCCATTGGTCGCGCAGGCGTCCGGTGGTGAGCGCAAAGGGATAGCGGGCAGTTCGTGGTTCTGCCACGGGTTGGTAGGCCGCGCTGATGAAGCGC
>JAABQI010000224.1 GCA_011391545.1 Rhodoferax sp. | reverse complement strand
CGGGCAGGTCCTCGAGGCCGGTGTGCATCGAACCCATGAGGATCCGGTTCTTCAGGGTCAGCGAACCGACCTGCAGCGGTGCCAGCAGGTGCGGATAGGCGGAAAGTTTGTGAGTCATGGCGCTGGCGACATCATTTGGAAAAATTTCAGGCTAGTGGCGCCACCCGCGCCGGGCATCGTCCGTATGCGTGAGGCCGGGCGCTGGCGGTGGTGGCTTAATTCCGCATCTTTACTTGTATTGCCACGCGAAGGACCCCGCCCATGCCCACCCCCGAATTCATGCAGGCCGCCGTGCACGCCTATGTGCGCGCGCTCAATGTCGCCGACCTCGACGCTATCGTTGCGTTGTACGCCGACGACGCGGTGCTCGAAGACCCGGTCGGCTCGGTGCCGCAACGCGGCCTGGCCGACATTCGCGCCTTCTTTGCCCGCTCCCTGCGCCTGCCGCTGCAGGTAGAACTCGAAGGCCAGATCCGGGCGGTGGCGGACGAGGTCGCCTTTGCGTTCAGCGTGTCGTTCGAGATCAAGGGTCAGCGCACCACGATCCGTCCGATCGATGTGTTCCGCTTCAACGAGGCCGGGCGCATCGTGCAGATGCGTGCTTTCTTCGGGCCTTCCGACATCACCACTGGTTGACATGGCGCGCCGCGATCAGCGGTGAAAGCGCACGGTCTGGTCCAGAGCGGCGCGCGCCACGCGGCAGCGGTTCGCCTCGTGCGCCGGGTCCTCGTAGCCGAACGAGAGGCCGAGCAGCAGCTTGTGCACGGGCGGCACGCCGAGCGCATCGCGCACGATGGCCGGGTGGAAGCTCAGCGAGGTTTGCGGGCAGGAGGCCACGCCATGCGCGGTCATCGCCAGCATCAGGGTCTGGGCGTACAGGCCGCAGTCGGCCGCCTCGCGCAGGCCAAAGGGCTCGGGCAAAAAGACAAAGGCGCCGTGCGGCGCGCCGAAAAAGCCAAAGTTACGCAAAAAGCTGCGTGCGCGGGCCGCCTTGTCCTCGCGGGCAATGCCCATGGCGCTGTGCAATTGGGCTGCGGCGTCATGCTGGCGCTCCCGATAAACACCGTCGTAGCGGCCATCGTAGGGGAAGTCCGGCGCGTGTGCCGCCGGGTCGAGCGCAGCCTGGCACAGGCGCTGGCGCAGGGCCTCGCAGGCCGCGCCCGACACCACATGCACCACCCACGGTTGGGTGTTGCAGTTGGAGGGCGCCTGTTGCGCCAGCCCGAAGATGGCCTGCAGGGTGTCCGGCGGCACCTCTGCTGGAAGGAAGCCGCGCACTGAGTGGCGCGACGAGATGGCGTCTGTTATTGAGAGCATGAAAGTTCTTTGGTGTTTATGGAGGGAGGCGCAGAAACGCCAGCAACTCGCTTGCGATTTGGTCAGGCTTCTCAGGAAGCATCGCGTGCCCGGCGCCTTCGATTTCGCGCCATGTGACACGCGCCGGATGGCGCTCCAGCATGCGGTGTGCAAGCGCTGGAGGAGCCAGACGATCGGACAGCGCTTGCACGATAAGCACCGGTACCTTGCCTCCATCACCCCACTCGGCGAAGGGTGTGAGGGCTGCAGCGCGGGTTTGAATCAGACCTGCCAGCGGATACCAGCCGGTTTCCCAATGGGCCGGAACGCTCTGTCTCTCAGCGAAGAAAGCCTGGCTGATGGCCTGGTGACGGGCGCGTTCGGACCAGAATCCGAACAGAGCGATTCCGACAGCCCGTCCCGCTTCGGGCGGTGTCGGCACTTCACCGCCGGCGCTGAGCAACACCAGGCGGTTCACGCGATCGGGGAAATTCTCCGCCACGGCGCGGGCCACCCGGTTGCCAAAAGCATGGCCTACGATGGTCATTGGAACCGCAACGCTCTCGGCCTTCAGTACCGATACGACGTCATGGGCAAAATCGTGCAGTGTCGCGCCATAGCGACCCAGCGCGCTGCCGCCCACGCCGCGAGGCTGCACGGCCAGGGTGCGGTAACCCGCCTGATTCAGCGCCGCTACCAGCTCGTTGAAGTCGCTGGCGGCCCGTGCGAAACTGGGCAGCAGCAGCACGGATGGCCCGTTGCCGCTCGCAAAATACTCAATTGCACCGGCTGCGCCTTGCGTGATTCGTCCCTCACCCACAGCCTGACGCGCCGGCCGGTCATGCAGCGCCAGCGCTGTGCACAGGGTGAGCAGCAGGGCTGCCGCGGCTGACAGCAGACCCAGAAGTTTCCTTGTTTTCATGGTCTTCCCATTGACAACACGGTGGCTCAGGGTTTGCTGGCCGGCGGTTGCCGGGTCGCGTCGTCAGGGCGCAGGCTGCCGCCAATCTGGCGCGGCGCAAACTCTCTGAGGCTCAAAATATGCTCGGTCAGCAAGTCCTGAATCTGGCCGCCGATCCAGGCCTTGCGCAGGGCGAGCTTGTTCGACTCGCGGCCGCCGCGCTGCTCGTAGGGGTCCATGCGCAGGTTGAAGAATGCATAACTCTGCTTGAGCGGGTCGAAAAAGCCCTCGCGTTCCTTGAGCAGACCTTTCCATGGGCCAATGCGCACGCCAACCAGCTCGCGCTCGTTGTAGTAGATGAAGCTGTTGCGCGCCGACGCGGTCTTGCCTTTCCAGTGCGCCAGGTTGTCGATGCCGTCTATCTGGACTTTGTGGCTGGCTTTCAGCTGGACTGCCACCTGGGGCTCCCCCGCAGCCGAGGCCAGCGTTGTGAACAGGTCGTAGTGGGCCTGGATGCCGTTGGACACCGAGCCGGCCGGGATGGCCGCGGGCCAGCGCGCCAGCATCGGAACCCGGTAACCGCCCTCCCAGGTTGATGCCTTCTCACCGCGGAACGGGGTCGTGCCGCCGTCGGGCCAGGTGTAGCTTTGCGGGCCGTTGTCGGAGGTGAACAGCACGATGGTGTTCTTGGCAAGCCCGAGATCGTCGAGCTTTTTGAGCAACTGGCCGACATGCTTGTCGAGTTCCATCATGCCGCTGCCATAGATGTCTTCCTCGGATGAGTAGGGTGCGGCCAGGTAGCGCGACTCGGGCTTGAGGTAGGTCCACACATGCATGCGGGTGCTGTTGTGCCAGAGGAAAAAGGGTTCCTTCGCCTTGGCGGAGCTCTCGATGAATTTCAGCGAGCGCGCGGTGACCTCGTCGTCGACCGTCTCCATGCGCTTGACGGTTAGCGGGCCGTCGTCGCGCGGTGGCTGACCAGCCACAGCATCGATCATGCCGCGCGGCTTGTACTTCAGCAGCGCCTGCGTCGGGTAATCGCGCTGCTCGGGCTCGCCCTCGGCGTTGAGGTGGTAGAGGTTGCCGAAGAACTCGTCAAAACCGCGGTTTTGCGGCAGGTGCGCGTCGCGGTCGCCGAGGTGGCTCTTGCCGAAATGCGCGGTGCGGTAGCCGCGCGCCTTCAGCACCTCGGCCAGGGTCGGGTCGCGCTTGTCGATGCCTATCGGCGAGCCCGGCAGGCCCACGGTGGTGAGGCCGGTGCGGATCGGCATCTGGCCGGTGATGAACGCGGCGCGCCCCGAGGTGCACGAAGGCTCGGCGTAGTGGTCGGTGAACAGCAGGCCCTCGCGGGCCAGCCGGTCGATGTTGGGCGTTGGCACCATCATGCCGTGGGTGTAGATGCCGACGTTGGCGGGGCCAATGTCGTCGGCCATGATCATCACGATGTTGGGCCGGTCGGGGGACTGCGCGCCAGCCAGGCCGCTGGCCAGCAGCAGCAGTGCTGCGGCGCGTTTTCGCCACTGGGAAATAGGGTTTGTCATCGGCTTGTCTCCATTGTTTTTTGGCGGGTGTCGGATGACACATGGCCCGCGCTTTGACAGTTTCGGTCGGAACGGGGTCATCCGTGTCGCGCATTGCCCAATTTGGGTAATGAGGCGGGCGGGTGCCGTGCGGTGCCTGGAGAATGCGCGCTGAGCCATTCACAAGCCAGGAGACCTTCATGACCACTCGCGCCCTGCCGCCCGCGCCCGATGCAGACCAGATCGCCGCCCACCTGCAGCGCCAGCGTGCTGCGTTCATCGCCGAGGGGCCGGTGTCGGCTGCGCTGCGCAAGGACCGGCTGCGTCGCTGCGTTGAATTGCTCAAGCGCAACAGCGAGCGCATTTGCGAGGTTGTCAGCGCCGACTTTGGCGCCCGCCACCCGGTCAGCACGCTGATGATGGACGTTCAGGCGCCCATCGACACGCTGAAGTACGCCATCGGGCATGTCGATCGCTGGATGAAGCCGCAGCGCCGCGCCGGTCTCTTCCCTTTCAGCCTGTTCGGCGCCCGCGCCGAGTTGCGCTACCAGCCCAAGGGTGTGGTCGGTATTGCCGGCACGTGGAACGGCCCGCTGTTCATGATCTTCGCGCCGCTGGCGGGGGTGTTCGCCGCCGGCAACCGCGTCATGGCCAAGCCCTCGGACCTGTCGCCGCAAACCTCGGAGTGGCTGGCCGAGGCGGTGTCGGAGTACTTTGACCCGCTGGAGTTCGCTGTTGTCACCGGCGGGCTCGACGTGGCCCAGGCTTTCACGCGCCAGGCCTTTGACCACCTGGTCTTTACCGGCAGCACCGGCGTGGCGCGCCACGTCATGCGCGACGCCGCCGCGCACCTGGTGCCGCTGACGCTGGAACTCGGTGGCAAGTCGCCCACCATTATCGGCCGCTCGGCCGACCTTGGTCTGGCCGTCGAGAAGATCGCCATGGGCCGCGCCCAAAACGGCGGGCAGATCTGCGTCATGCCCGACACGGTGTACCTGCCGCGCGAGCGCATGGACGAGTTCGTCGAGCGCTTTCGGCATGTCTGGCTGGCGATGTTCCCCACCGTCAGCGGCAACCCCGACATCACCAGCGTGGCCAATGAACGCCACCTGCTGCGCCACAACGCCAAGATCGAGGAGGCGCGCGCGGCCGGCGCGCGGGTCGAGTGCCTCGGCAACGTTGACCCCGCCGCCACCGACCGGCGCCGTCCCCTGCACCTGGTGCTCGACGCGCCAGCCCACACCGCCATCGCCCGCGAGGAAATCTTCGGCCCGGCCATGGCGCTGGTGGCCTACGAGGACATTGACCAGGTTCTGGCTGCGGTGAACGCGGGCGAGCGCCCGCTGGCGCTGTACTACTTCGGGCGCGACAAGTCAGAGCAAGAGCATGTGTTGGGCCATACGCTGTCGGGCGGGGTCTGCGTCAACGACGTGATGCTGCATGTGGGTCTGAACGACGTCCCCTTTGGCGGCGTCGGTGCCTCCGGCATGGGCGTCTACAACGGCCCCGAGGGCTTTGCCGGGTTCAGTCACCTGCGCGGCGTTTATCACGCAGGCTGGTGGGACCCGCGCCGCAAGTTGGGACTGCTGCCGCCTTACCAGGACAAGCTGCTCAGGATGATGCAAGCCTCGATCCGGCGCGCCTGAGCGTCAGGCTCAGGCTGTTTGTTTCATGTGTGACGGGGTGCCCAGATTGGGTTTTCGGGTGCATCCCGCGCCATTTCACCACCCTAGAATGGCCTGAAGTTCGGACGACAACCGGGGACAAGACATGACAGAAAAGCAGATGTTCGACTACATCGTTGTGGGCTCCGGCTCGGCCGGCGGACAGCTGGCCGCGCGCCTGAGCGAAAGCGGCGCGTTTCGCGTGCTGTTGCTCGAAGGTGGCGCCAGCCACAAGCGCGACCTGATGGTCAGCATGCCCGCGGGCTGGGGCGCCATGACCTACAGCAAACGCCATTCCTGGGGGCACATGACCGAGCCCGAGCGCTGGGCTGGCGGGCGCCGCCTGATGATGCCGCGCGGCAAGATGCTGGGCGGGTCCTCGTCGATCAACGGCATGATCTACATTCGCGGCCACCGCCAGGATTACGCCGACTGGCAGGCGGCCGGTGCCGAAGGCTGGGGCTGGAACGACCTGCTGCCTTATTTTGTGCGCACCGAAGACCAGCAGCGCATTCAGAACAAGTACCACGGCCGCGGCGGCCCCCTGCATGTGGCCGATTTGCCCTCGGTCCATCCGATCACCCACGCCATGATTGCGGCGGCCGAGCAGGCCGGCCTGGCACACGTCGATGATTTCAACGACGGCTCGGCCCGCGGCGCGGGCACCCTGCAGGTCAACGTGCGTGACGGCAAGCGCTCCTCCATCGCGGTCAACGCGATCGAGCCCGCCATGAAGCGCGGCAATCTGCACGTCATGACGCGCGCGCTGGTGCTGCGCATCACGACCGAGGCGGGCCGCGCCACCGGCGTGACCTACCGCATCGGCGACGGGCCAGCGCAGTGGGCGGGCGCGCGCAGCGAGGTGCTGCTGTGCGCCGGCGCGATCCACTCGCCGCAATTGTTGATGCTCTCGGGCATGGGGCCGGCCGCGCATCTGCGCGAACAGGGCATTGCGGTGGTGGCCGACCTGCCCGGCGTCGGGGCCAATTTGCAGGACCACTGCTGCGTGCCGATGTCCTGGCGCCTGCGACCGGGCGTGTCCGGCATGAATTCAAGGTTCCAGGGGCTGGGCCTGGCGGCTTCGGTGCTGCGCTACCTGCTGACGCGCCGGGGCCCGATGACGAGTCCGCCGGCCGAGTTCGGCGCCTACCTCAAGAGCGACCCGGCCTTGCCCTACAACGACATTCAGGTCTTTGGACTGCCGGTCACAGGCGACCCGGATGCCCATGCCGACAAGAGCCGCGCGCCCACGCCCGACCGTTTTGAAGGCATCACGCTGGCGCCTTATCAGGTGCGCCCGTTTTCACGCGGCTCGATCCGCCTGCGCCTGCCGGACGTGACGATTCACCCGGTGATCCGCATGAATTACCTCGACGATGAGCGTGATCGCCGTGCCCTGCTGTGGGCGCTGCGCTTCCTGCGCGACATGGCCACGAAGCCGGCGCTGGCGGCGCTGGTTGAGTCCGAGTTTCGTCCGGGTCCCGGGGTGCAGAGCGACGCCGAATGGCTGGCCTGGCTGGCGCCGCACCTCACCACCGGCTACCACCCGGTGGGGACCTGCCGTATCGGCCACGCCGATGACGCCATGGCCGTGGTGGCGCCAGACCTGAAGGTGCGCGGCGTGTTGGGCCTGCGCGTGATCGACGCCTCGGTCATGCCCAACGTCATCTGCGGCAACACCAACGCCACGGCGGTGGTGATCGGCGACAAGGGCGCCGATCTGGTGCTGGGGCGGGCGGCGCTGGCGGCCATCGCGGACTGATGGCATGGGGGACAAGATGTTCCACGACATGAATGCAGTGTCCGAGCGGCTCGCCGCCTGGCTGGGTGCCCGCGGCGAGATCGGCGCCGAACTGCTGGCGCTGCAGCGGTCCTCGGGAGGATATTCGAACATCACCCTGCTGGGGGAGTTACGCACGGCCGACCGGCCACAGGCGCAGGGCGTCGTGGTGCGCATCCAGCCGGAGGTTGCGGCCGTCTTTCCGGACTGCGACGTGTGTACTCAGTACCGCACCATGGAACTGCTGCAGGGCTCGGGCCTGCCGGTGCCGCCGCTGCTGGGCCTGGAGCCCGACGCCGGCGTGCTCGGCGCGCCATTTTTCATCATGGGCCGGCTCGATGGCCAGGTGCCTAACGAGAATCCGCTTTACCATTTGGATGGCTGGTTCCACGACTTGACGCCCGCGCAGTTGCGCCAGCACTGGTTTGCCGGCGTGGACGGTATCGCCGCGCTGGCCCGTCTGGACTGGCGCGCGCTGGGCTTTTCATTCCTGATGCCCGCCGGGGGCGAGACGCCGCTGGCCCGGCAACTAACCTATTACCAGGACATGCTGCGCTGGAGCGAGGGTCTGTCCGGCCGGAATTACCCCTTGCTGTGGCGCGCCCATGCATGGCTCGCGGCCCGCCAACCCGGAGACGAGGCGACCAGCCTGAGCTGGGGCGACGCCAAGCTGGGCAACTGCGTGTTTCAGGACGGGCAGTTGACTGGCATGCTCGACTGGGAGCGTCCGGCGCTGGCGAACCCGGTCGACGATCTGGCATGGTGGTTGATGCTGGACGAGTCGCTGTGTACCGGTTATGGTGTGGCGCGCCTGGCCGGCCTGCCTGCGCGCGACGAGACCATCACGCATTGGGAGCGCGCCAGCGGCTTCAGTGCCCGTGAGCTGCCCTATTACGACGTGTTTGCCGCCTGGCGCTTCGCCATCGTCATGACACGCATCGGGCGCATCTTCACCGAGCGCGGCTGGGTGCCGCCTGAGGCGGAAATGGATCTGCGCAATGGCGGCAGCCGCCTGCTTGAGCTGCTGACCGAGCGCCACAAATTTTAAGGACAGCACCATGAGCAGCAGCATCGGACCCCTGGTCCACGCGGACGAGTACTTCAACCACCAGATCGTCGAGACGCACGCCAGCGTGCAGCAGAGCGATTTCAACTGGGCCGAGAAAGTCTGCGGCATGGTGGGTCGGCGCGACGGCAGCCTGTCGATCGGCTTTGGCTTTGGCAAATATGCGAACCGCAACGTGGTCGACGGTTATGGCGGCGTTTCGCGCGGCGTGGCGCAATGGACTGTGCGCGCCAGTCGGGCGCTCGACAGCAATGTCAACAGTCTGGATGTCGGCCCGCTGCGTTATGAAGTCATCGCGCCGCTACAGCAGGTGCGTGTGGTGTTGGAGGCGACCGCGCACCAGCCCATCGCCTATGACCTGGTGCTGGACGGCCTGCTGCCCTGCGTGACCGAGGAGCGCGAGGACCGCCGCACGCTGACCGGCTACCGCCACAGCGCCAACCAGATCCGCTACCACCAGACCGGTGTGGCGCGCGGCTGGATCGAAGTCGAGGGCGTGCGCCACCAGGTCACGCCCGAGGACTGGTTCATGACGCGCGACCACTCGTGGGGCCTGCGCCCCAGCGTGGGCGCGCCGATGGCCGACCTGCAACCTGACCCGGTCGACGCGCTGGCGCCGCGCATTCTGGCGGTCTGGAACCCGCTGCTGTTTCGCCGGCCCGACGGCAGCCACTACGGCTTTCACCAGTATTACCTGCTGTACGCGGGCGAAGGCTGGCAGCACGAAAAAGTGCAGGGCGGCTTTGAATTTCCCGACGGACGCCGCGAGGGCCTGCGCCGCATCGACCCGCGGCTGCAGTTCGACCCGCGCAACCAGCGCCTGCTGGGCGGCGAGGTGCGCCTGACCTTGATGGATGGCGGCCAGCGCGTGCTGCAGGTGAAGGTGCTGGGCGACACCGGCTTTCATCTCGGCGCCGGCCTCTACCACGGGCTCGATGGCCACTACCACGGGCAGTGGCGCGGGCCGCTGCTGGTCGAGGGCGATTACTGCGCCGACTGCTCGACGCCACAGGCCGTGGCGCGGCTGAACCAGTTTCGCGACGCCCTGATCGAAGTCCATGACCCGGTCACCGGCGCCACCGGCTGGGGCAATTGCCAGACCTGGGTACAAGGCCACTGACCCGAGTTCGGGCTGGACATGTCGTGACCCGGACCGCTGTCCCCGGCCTGTCCATCGTCTGAGCGGACGATGCCCTTCGTGATGTTGCGCCGAAAATGCCAGTGACTGTTTGCCGACCAGTGCATGGCGCCAGGCAACCGCAACGTCCACTGCCCGTTTCAACTACCAGGATTCATTCCATGACCCAAGCCGCCTACGGATGGCGCAGCCACTACACCCTGGCCGTGCTGCTGTTCGTCTACACCATGAGCTTCATCGACCGCCAGATCATGGGCATCCTGATCCAGCCGATCCAGCAGGAGTTTCAAGTCTCCGACACCGCCATGGGCTTGCTCAGCGGACTGACTTTTGCGCTTTTCTACAGCGTGCTGTCGATTCCCTTCGGGCGCTACGCCGACCGTGCCAACCGGCGCAACTTCGTGGCTTACTGCTGCGCCGCCTGGAGCGTCATGACCGGACTGTGTGGCATGGCCACAGGCTACTGGACTCTGGCGTTGGCGCGCGTTGGCGTCGCCGTGGGCGAGGCCGGCGGCACGGCGCCCTCGCTGTCGATGATCGCCGACCACTATCCGCCCGAGCGGCGCGGCCGCGCCATGGGGATTTACTGGCTCGGGCCGCAGCTGGGCATACTGTTCGGCCTGACCTTGGGCGGCTGGATTGCCCAGCACCACGGCTGGCGCACGGCCTTCCTGTGGATGGCGCTGCCCGGCATCCTGGCGGCGCTGCTGCTGCGTTTCACGACCGTCGAGCCGCGACGCGGGGCCTGGGAAAGCGCCGGCGCGCCGGCCAATGGCCCGGCGGCGGAGTCGCTGCGCGAGGTGGTGCGCGGCCTGTGGGCGTCCCGGGCCTTTGTCCGCATCATGGTGGCGGGCCTGCTGATGGGTTTTACCGGCTACGGCATCGGCATCTGGACACCGTCGTTTCTGGTGCGCTCACATGGCATGACGCTGCAGGGCGCGGGAGCAGTCATGGGGTTGCTGGGCGGTACCGCCGCCGCTTTAGGCGCGTTGCTCAGTGGTTGGCTCTGCGATACCCTGGCCCGACGCGATCCGCGCTGGCGCATCGGTGTGCCGCTGCTGGGCTGCTTGCTGTCCGTCCCCTCCGGGCTGGGCTTCTTCCTGATGTCGGCCAGCGGCGCCTGGCATCTGGGCGGCATGGTGGTGCCGCACGCAGTCGGGCTCTATGTACTGTTTGGCGTGACCGCCGTGTGGTGGACGGCACCGGTTTACGCGGTGCTGTCCGAGCTCATCGCACCGCACCGGCGCGCCACGGCCCTGTCCATCTTCGGCCTGGGCCTGACCATGGTCGGTGGCGGTCTGGGGCCCCTGTTGGTCGGGCTGCTGAGTGACTATCTGGCAACTTGGTATGGCGGCGAAGGCCTGCGCATGGCGCTGGCCATCACCACCGGCACCTGCTTTGTTCTGGGGGTGCTGGCCTTTGCCTCGGCCATCAAGGTCTACGCCGCCGAGCGGCTCGCCATGGCGCGCTGAAACACCCGGGCCGCCGAAAATGGCCACGCAGGCTTGTCGACAAAGGCATGGCGTCAGTTAGCTTTGGTGCCAGCGGCCCGTTTCACCCACAAGGATTCTTTCATGGCACACGCCGCTCAATGAACACTGCGATCTGCCCGGCGCCAACCCGGCCCGCTTACACCCTGGCCATCCTGACCTTGCTGTCGGCGCTGTCCTTCATGGACCGACAAATCCTGGCCGTGCTGATCCAGCCGGTGAAGGTCGAGTTTGGCTTGTCCGACCTGCAGATCGGCCTGGTCACCGGTGTCGGCTTTGCGCTGACCTTTGGCTTGCTGGGCGTGCCGCTGGGGCGCCTGGCTGACCGCTGTGAGCGCCGCAGCCTGGTCGTCTGGTGCCGCGGCGCTGGCGGCCTGCTGGCGGCCCTGGGTGCCGTTTCGGTGGGTTTCTGGTCGCTGATGCTCACGCGTGCCGGTGGCGCTCTAAGCGACGCCGGCGGCAGCCCGGCGAGCATGGCCATGCTCGCCGATCTGTATCCGCCGGAGCAGCGCTCGCGGGCCATGAGCGTGTTCAGCACCAGCGGCAGTCTGGGCGCGCTGGTGGCGCTGGTGCTGGGCGCCTGGTTGGCCCAGCACTATGGCTGGCGCATCACGGTGGCGCTGTTCGGCTGCAGTTCGCTGATCATGGCGCTGCTGCTGCGATGGACGGTGCGCGAACCCCTTCGCGTTGTCACAGTGCATGCCAAGGTGGATACACCGCGCCAGGGCGCCGTGGCTGCCGTCTGGGCAGAACCGGTGACACGCTGGCTGATCGTCGGCGCTGCCTGCGCGCTGCTGGCGGGCTTTTCGTTTGGCGCCTGGAACACCGCCCTGCTGGTGCGGCACCATGGCCTGTCGCTGCAGCACGCGGGCTGGATCTCGGGCAGTTCGGCGCTGGCCTCGATCCTGGGCAGCCTCATGGCGGGTGCGCTGACCGATCGCCTGGCGCGGCGCGATCTGCGCTGGCAGCTCGGCGTGCCGGTGCTGGGCCTGGGCCTGGCCCTGCCCTGCGGGCTGGCCTACCTCATGCTGCCAGCCGGGGCTCTGACGCCGGCCACCGTGCTGATGGTGAGCTTCGCCTTTTTCATGCCCTGGTGGGCGGCGCCCACCTATGCCGCCCTGAGCCTGATTGTGCCGAGCCAGCGCCGCGCCACTGCCAGCGCCATGGTGCTGCTGTCAGGCGCCATCGTCGGCAATGGCCTCGGACCGATTCTGACCGGCTGGCTCAGCGACGTGCTCAGCGCCAGGCTGGGCGGGGACGGTCTGCGTTACGCGCTGGGCGGCATGGTCACCATGCTGCTGCCGGCCATGCTGGCCTTTGCCCGGGCCTTGCAAGCTTATCCCGCCGCCCATCGCCGCGCCATGCAGCCGGTCGCTGTCGCATGAGCGCGCCCGGCTTCAAGGCGCCTGTGGCGGTGGTGACCGGCGCCAGCCGCGGCGCCGGCAAGGGCATTGCGCTGGCGCTCGGCGCGGCGGGCATGACGGTCTATGTCACCGGACGCAGCCTCAGCGAGAGTGCTGCCGGGCTTCCCGGCACCGTGCAGGCCACGGCCGAGGCGGTCACACGCGCGGGCGGCCAGGGTCTGGCCGCAGTCTGCGACCATGCCGATGACCCGCAGGTGGCGGCGCTGTTCGCGCGCGTGGCGGCCGAGCAGGGTCGGCTCGACCTGCTGGTCAACAACGCCTGCGCCATCCCCGACGAGCTGACCCAGCCGGGCCCGTTTTGGCAAAAACCGCTGCACATGCTGGACCTGCTGGGGGTCGGCATGCGCTCGCACTATGTGGCCAGCTGGCACGCGGCCCGCCTGATGGCGGCTCAGCGCAGCGGTCTGATCGTCCACACCTCCTCCTACGGCTCGGTCTGCTACATGCATGGCCCGGCCTATGGCGCGGGCAAGGCCGCGGTCGACAAGATGGCGCACGACATGGCCATCGACTTGCGGCCCCAGGGCGTGGCGGTGATCTCGCTGTGGCTGGGGCTGCTGCGCACCGAACGCACCGAGCGCGCGTTGCAAGACCCCGAAATGGCGCGCAAGTACGCCGCCAGTGTGGCGCACATGGAGTCGCCGCAGTTTCCCGGCCTTGTCATCGCCGCGCTGCTGCAAGACCCGGCCTTGCTGAGCCGCAGCGGTCAGGTCTGCATTGCCGCCGAGCTGGCGCTCGCATTGGGCGTGCGCGACATCAACGGGCACCAGCCCCCTAGCTACCGCGCCAAACTGGGCGCGCCGCCGGTCTACAGCCGCGCCATTGTCGAATAGGCGCGCAGCTTGCAGCACGAGCCCAGCGAATTGCAGTGACCAGGACTTGAACCCCAACTTGTAAAGGCGACACGCATGAGCCCTGATTCTTCCGCGCTGGCGCGGCCGCGCCAAGACGCTGGTCAATGGAAAATGATCTACCTCGCCCGCCGCAACCCGGCGCTGGCAGCCGGCGACTTCGCGCAGGCCTGGCGCGAGCATTCGGCGCTGGGGCGCCAATGCCGCAATGTGCAGGACAAGGTGCTCGGGGTGACGCAGTGCACGCGGCTCAGGGACGGCGGCGAAGACGGCGGCCTGCGCGGCGCCAGCCTTGATTACGACGGCGTCAACCTGTTGCAATTGCGCGATCTGGACGTGGCCACCGACATCTGGAATGACCCCGAGACGCAGGCCATCATGCGGCCCGACGAGCCGCGCGTCTTTGACCGCTATGTGCGCGATTTCACGCTGGTCGCGCATGAGCGCGTGTTATGCGCTCATGCGCCCGGCGACGCGGTCTTGGTCGGGTTCATGCGCCGCTTGCCGGCATTGGGCCAGGCGGCGTTTCTCAACGCGCTGGCGCAGGTGCCAAGCCCCTGGCCGCAGGCCGGGCGGCTGGTTCTCAACGCGGTTGCGCCTGAACGCCCTGTGGGTTACGACTTTGATGCGATTGTTGAATGGTGGTTCGCCGATGCCGACGCCTTGCGCTCGGCGCTCGGGTCGCGCGACCTGCGCGAGCAGCTGTCTGTGCCGATCGGTGCGCTGTGCCATCTGGAGACGGCCGTCTTCATGGCGACCGGCGTCACGCACCGCCGCCCTTGAGCCGCGGCCGCGTCGGCGCGCCGATTTCAGCCCTGAGCGCGTTTCAGGTCAGCCCGGATCGAGCGCGCGGCGCGCGCATACAGCACCACCGCGGGCAGGTTCAGCATGAGCACGCAGACCATCGCCCAGCGCACCGACTCGCTGCCATAGGAGGCGGCGAAGTGATCGCTGAGAGCGCCGGCCAGCGCCGGGCCCACGCCAACGCCCATCAGGTTGAGCAGCACGACCAGCGTTGACATCGAGGTGCCCCGCATGCGTACCTGGACCAGGCTCTGCGTCAGCGCATAGGTCGGCCCGTTCAGGCCGGCGACCATCGCGGCAAAGAGCGCCAGGGCGGCGGCGGCCCCCAGCACGGTTGGCATCAGCGCCACCGCGGTGCCGCTGAGCGCGATGACGGCCGCCGCGACGGCCATCATGCGCGGTTGGTTTCGCATGTCGCTGGCGCCGCGACGGTCGGCAAGCCAGCCGAACAGCAGCGTGCCAAGCGCGCCGAAGCCGCCCATACACAGGCCGGTCACCAGGCCGACTTGCGCCAGGCTGAGGCCATGGCTGCGCACCAGCAGCGAGCCGATCCACGACATCATGGCTGACGACGAAGCCGTGACCAGCACCGATGCGGCGATCAGGTACACCAGCGAGCTCTGGCTGCGCATGAAGCGCAAGGCCTCGCCCAGCGAGGGCGCCGCCCGGTCGGTGTGCGCCAGACCATCACTGGCGCCGCGGCTCGGCTCGGGGACCAGCATCAGCATCAGCACCGTCAGCACCAGGCCGGGCACGGCCGCGACATAAAAGCCGGTGCGCCAGCCGTATTGGCTGGCCACCAGGGCGCCGATCATGAAGCCCGAGGCCATGCCCAGCGGCACACTCAGGAAAAACACCGCAACCGCGGTGGCACGGCGCTGGCTTGGGTAAAGGTCGGCGATGATCGAGACTGAACAGGGCTGGCCACCGGCATCGGCGGCACCGATGCCGACCCGCGTCAGAACCAGCGCGGTGAAGCTGCCGGCCGACCCGGCCAGGGCCACCAGCGCGCTCCACGCGGCCAGCAAGCCCGCGAGCAGGTTGCGCCGGTGACCGCGGTCGGCCAACCAGCCGAAAGGTATGCCGGCCAGCGCGAAGGCCGCCGCGTAGCTGAAGCCCGAGAGCAGGCCGAGTTGCGCGTCGCTTAGACTGAATTCCTGTTTCAGCGGCTCAAGGATCACCACCATCAGCGCGCGATCGAAGAACTGCACCGTGGCCGCCAGTGTCAGCAGCAGCAGGGCCAGGTGCTGGCGCATGCCGGCGCTCGCGTCAGCTGCCGCAACGGCCTTGGGGGGCATGGCGGCGCTGCGGATCTTGGTGGTCATCGGCGGCGTGCTTAGGCCGGCTGGGTGTAAGCCACGGCGCCCCGGGGCACGTAGACACCTTCGCACTGCTCGAGGTACTCGTGCTTCTGGGCGCGCGGGTTGTAGAACTGCTTGTACCAGATCCGGGCCTTCATGAAGGGGCCGTCGCTGGGAATGAAAAGGCCGTTCAGGCACGGTCCCTTGTTGGTCCAGACCTCGAAATCCTGCGCAAAGGCCAGCCGGCTTGACTCCTGGTACTGGCGCGCGGCCACAAGATCGGCGCTGGTGGTGGTGGCATTGCCGCCCGGTGACTTGACGATCAGCGAATGCCAGACCTTGAGCGTGCCATCGTCGACCGGTGTGTGCATGATGAGCAGCACGGTCTCGAACATGCCGGTCAGGTAGGACACCAAGACACCCGGGCCATGGTAGGTGGTGTCCGTATGCAGGATCGCGCCCGAGCCATCGGCAGCGGTCAGCGTGCGGTGCCCGCCGCACTGGCGCTGCGTCGCGGTGTGGCCCTTGAACTCGTTTTCGTAGCGGTCGACGGAGGAGCCGTGAATGGGACCCAGGTGGCCGTAGTCGCAGATGTTGTCGATGACCTCCTGCGGGTGCTGGTTGAGCATTCCCAGGTGGTCCCAGTGGCCGCGCACCCAGGAGGTGTCGTCCCATTGCGGAAGGCTGGGGTGCGCCCATTCGGGTTCGCCGCCCTCGGGGTCATGCCATACCCAGATCGCGCCCAGGCTCTCGACCACGGTCCAGCTTTTGACGCAGGCCGCCGCCGGAATAGGGCCGCTGTGGTAAGGGATGTCGTCGCACTTGCCGTCCGCGCCGAAGCGCCAGGCATGGTATGGGCAGCGGATGCCGTCGCCGTCGACATTGCTGCCGCCGCCGTCGAGCACCACATAGGAGGTGGTGTTGGGCGCCGCCAGATGGGTTTTCATGTGCGGGCAATAGGCGTCCAGCAGCACCACCTTGCCGCTGGCGCGACCGCGGTAAAGGGCAAAGTCCTTGCCGAAGAAGCGCACCGCCAGGGGCTTGTGAGTGTTGAGTTCCTGCGCGTCGGCGATCATGAACCAGCCGCGCGGGAAGGTATATTCGCCGAGCCGGTAATCTTTGGAAGTGGCCATAGAGTCTCCAGAAAAGAAGAGGGGTTGCAAAATTGCGATCATGAATTCCCCGGCGCTTGGCTGCATACCCTATTTGGACGATTGGAACCAAATTTCCCGCGCCGCAAACACGGCTCTTGCCGCTACTTCGTTTGGACGATGAGTTTGGCGCCGGTTCGGTGGAGCATCACGGCCATCCAAAACCAGAGATTTCGCTCCAAGGAAACCCGCACATGACAAGAACCTTCAACCTCGCCGACTTGTTTGAAGTCGTCGCCGCGGCCGTGCCTGATCGCACGGCCTTCATCTGCGGCGACCTGCGCCTGAGTTTTCGCGAACTCGACCAGCGCGCCACCCGGCTGGCGTCGGCGCTGCGCGCCCGCGGCATTGCGCGCGGCGACAACGTCGGCATCGAGCTGTTCAACTCGGCCGAATACCTCGAGACCTTCCTGGCCTGCTGCAAGTTGGGTGCGGTGCCGGCCAACGTCAACTACCGCTACGTGGCCGAAGAGCTGCACTACCTGCTCAAGACGCTCGAACTCAAGGCCTTGTTTTATGACGAAAGCGTGGCGGGCGAAGTCGGCAAGATCGCCGGACAATTGCCCGCGCTGCACCTGAGGGTGCAGACCGGTGGCGGCGCGCTTGACGCGTCGGGCGCCGAGCACTACGAGGCCCTGCTGGCTTGCGGCGACACAGCGCTGCAGGACCCCGGGCGCAGCGACAACGACCTCTACCTGCTGTGCACGGGCGGCACCACCGGCATGCCAAAAGGCGTGGTTTGGCCGCACAAGTCGCTTTTCATGGGCGCGTTGGGCGGCGGCGGTATCTATTTCAAGCGCCCTCCGGTGCAACAGCCCGAAGAGCTGGCCGCGCTTGTGGCCAGCGCACCGCCTTTGATTTTCTTTGCCATCGCACCCATGATGCACGGCGCGGCCATGTGGGGTTCGTTGATCAGCCTGTTGGCCGGCCATGCGGTGGTGGTGAATGACCAGCACCATTTCGATGCCGAACACATCCTGGACCTCATTGAGCGCGACGGTGTCAACATCATCTCTATGGTGGGTGACGCGATGGCCTTGCCGCTGGTCAAGGCGCTGGAAGCGCACCCTGGCCGCTGGAGGCTCGACCGGCTCATGCTTGTTGGCAATGGCGGCGCTTTGCTGTCGGCCCAGTTGCAGGCCCGCCTCAAGGCGGCACTGCCGCACATCGCGCTGTCCAATGGCATGGGTTCGTCGGAAACCGGCCTCATGGGCAGTGGCGAGAAGCCCGCCAAGGGGGATGGCTTCATGGTGTTGCAGGCGCGGCCTGACCTGGCCGTGCTCGATGACGACCGGCAAATCCTGACCCAACCCGGCGCGCTGGGCATTTTGGCGCGCAGTGGTTTCACACCCATCGCCTATTACGGCGACGCCAAAAAGAGCGCTGAAGTTTTTGTCACCGTCCAGGGCCAGCTCTGGGTGCTGAGCGGCGACCAGGCCCGCATTGACGAGCAGGGCAACATTGTGGTGCTTGGGCGAGGCTCGCAGTGCATCAACACCGGCGGGGAAAAGGTGTTTCCCGAGGAAGTCGAGGAAGCGGTGCGGCGTTATTCCGCCGTGGCCGACGTGTTGGTCGTGGGGCTGCCGGATGCGCGCTGGGGCCAGAAGGTGACCGCCGTGGTCGAGGTGGCCGCGGGCCAAGACTTTGACGCGCAGGAGTTCGACCGCATCTGCCGCGAGCGCCTCTCGGGCTACAAGGTGCCCAAGGCGGTTTTCCTGACCGAGCGAGTGCAGCGCAGCCCGGCCGGCAAAGCCGACTACCGCTGGGCCGCCAGCTTCGCCGCCAGCCAGCCGGCCTTGGTGGCTTGAAAGGACTTGACCCATGAAAAACGCAAAGATGTTTCTCTTGCGCGCCCTGCTCGGGGCTGCCTTGCTCGGCAACACGCTCGGTGTCGCGGCGGCCGAGCCGCCGCGCAACCCCCACCTCTCGGCGGCAGTCTATGGCATGACCCACTTCGATTCCTCGCAAAGTGATGCCATTCCTTATGCTGTTCCGCGTTCGAAATTCAAAGTGGATTTAACCCAGCTCAAGCCAATTCTGGGCGGGCCCCAGAACAACATGACCTATGCGGCCACGACGCCCGGGTTCATGTGGGCGGTGTCGACCGACCGGGTGGCTTATATCGATGCGCGCGAGGGCCGCTGGGACGCGCTGGCCGAAATCAGTCTGCCAGGCGTTGTGCGGCGCAGTCCGGCACAGTTGCAGCGCCTGGTCGCACAAAAATACACCAGCGTTGACCAGGCATCGGTACTGATCAAAGAAGTGCTCGGCCCCAATCCGGGCGGGGTCATGCCGGCAGGCGTTTACGCGCTGGTCGATGCTGACAACATCGTCTGGTCCAACGCCGGAACCTGGGTCAACGGGATTGGCCTGAAGGACCCGGCCAATCCGTCAGCCGGGCTGGAGGTCAAACACCGGATGGACTTGTCCCAAGTGTTTGAGCCCGATCAGTTGGGCGAGCACAAGTTCCTGCACCTGGTCGGCATGAACATGACCTGGGACGGGCATTTGGTGATTGGTTCGACCAATGCCATTGCCGTTATGGATCGCAGCATGAAGAAGAAAACACTGCGCTACAGCTTGCCGGCTGGCCAATTCCTGACGAACTCATTTGCCACCGAGGGCAACACCATTTACGTGGCAACAGGCAGCAAGATGGCCCGCAAGCCCGGGCTGATGATGAAGCTGGTGTGGACCGGCCAGCGCATCTCGGATGCCGAGTCTGACGGCGCCTGGCAGGCGGAATACGACGGCGGCGACTGGCCGCCGGCAATCAAGGCCGGCACCGGCACCGGTTCGACGCCCACCCTGATGGGTTTTGGCCCCGGCGAGGAC
Source organism: Rhodoferax sp. (assembly GCA_011391545.1). Classification (GTDB taxonomy): domain Bacteria; phylum Pseudomonadota; class Gammaproteobacteria; order Burkholderiales; family Burkholderiaceae_C; genus Rhodoferax. Next base: position 5,192 of record JAABQI010000224.1, on the reverse strand, counting down.
CGTTTGGTGCTGATCACCGATGGTGGCAACCGCATGAAGCTGGTGGCTTTCTGGCGCGATGTGATCCCTGCCGATTTCAAGGCCGCGCAAAACACCTCGTCGCGCCGCATTGCGGCGGTGCTGCCGATCACGGCGGGTCTGCCGCCTGAGACCGCCTGGGTGCAGTCCGAACAGTCGGTGGTTGTGAGCGGACAGGGGGCTTTTGTTGTCAACAACGTGGTCGAGCGCGGCCACCCCGACAAGATCATTGACGTCTTCACCCTGGGCCCGGTGAACCCCGCCCCCAGGGGTGTCGAGCGTACTCAGTGGGACTCGGCAAGCCGCACCCTGCGCTCGGTGTGGGCCCGCAACGACGTGGCGTCCGTCAGCATGGTGCCCATCACCAGCAGCGCCTCGGGTGTGGCCTATGTCAACGGCTTTGACCCGATTGAGGGCTGGAATGTCACGGGCCTTGATTGGGAGACTGGCAAGACCGTCTTCGAAACCAGATTTGGTCTTGGCAACGAAGGCAATGGCGCCTATGCCATTGTGCAGTTTCTGCCCGACGGTGACTTGCTGTTCAATTCGGTTTGGGGGCCTTACCGCGTTCCCCTGACCCGGCCCCACCCGGCTGTCAAACCTGAGGGTCCCCTTTGATGTGCAGGTCGTGCTCGCGCACCAGGGCCTGCAGTTCAATGAGTTCCGGCTTTTTGGTCAGCGCCGCGGCGCGCGGATCGGTGGCGAGCCACAGCAGGCTGGCGGCAATGGCCGACGGCGGCATGGCGCCGTAGCGTCGCGCCAGCACGCCATCGTTGCCCAGCGTGGCCGCCACGGCCTCGGTGGTGACAAGGCCCGGGTTGACGCTGAAGGCGCGCAGGCCCTGGGCGCCGTGTTCCCGGTTGAGGCATCCGGCGAGCCGGGCCAGGCCGGCCTTGGACGCGCCATAGGCAAAACCCCAGCCGCCCTGGTTGGCCGCCGCCGGCGGATCGTTCTGACCGGCACCGGAGCAGACGTTGATGATTTGCCCGCCGCCTTGCGCAAGCATCAGCGGCAACACTCTTCGCACCAGATGAAAGGGCGCCACCACATTACCGACCAAGGTGCGCTGCAAGGCCGCGTCGTCGAGCTCCAGCAGCATGGCGTTGATCTCGCGGTCCTGGTAAACGGCGTTGTTGATCAGCAGGTCGATGCGGCCGAAATGCGCGCACACGGCGTCCAGAGCGGTGTCCATTGAGGCCGGTGCCATCAGGTCCATGACGTGGCTGAAAACCTCGGCCCCACTGGCGCGCACGGCGGCGGCCGTGGTCGCGAGGCTGCCCGCCAGCAGCTGCCCGTCCGGGCGGCGCAACTGGTGGGCAAGGGGCTGGCTGTCGGCTTGGGTGCGGGCGGCAATGGCCACGCGCCAGCCAGCTCGACCAAAGACCTCGGCGGTGGCGGCACCAATGCCGCGGCTCGCGCCGGTCACCAACACCACGGGGGCTGTCTTGGTCATGCCGACATGCGCGCCAGTTGCGCGCGGTAGGGCTTGAGCGCCATGCCCAGGAAAATAGCCGTTGGAATCATCAACATCATCACGCAGACCAATGACCAACGCAGTGCCTGCACGCCAAACATGGGAGTCAACAAGTCACTCAATACGCCAGTCAACAAAGGCCCGATGCCAATACCGAACAGCGTGACGAAAAAATTCAGCAATGCGGCCGCCACACTGCGTTCGGACGCGCTGACCATGTGGCTGATCGCGCTGTAGGACAACGAAGGCCACCAGCTGGCAAAAAAACCAAAGGCGCTGGCAAATGCCATGGCATGCGGCACCTGCAACGGCCCCATGTGCCAGAAACCGCTGGCCGGCCAGAGTAAAAAAGCCATAGCGCAAGGAATCGACACCAGCACCCCGATGAGTGGCAGACCCAGTTGCCAACGCACATCACGCAAAATCAGGCGGTCGCACAGCCAGCCACTGCTCAGGCCGCCGGCCAGAGCACCAAAACCACTTGCCACACCAAACATCAGTCCGGCATGGGCCAGGCTCAAGCTATGAGTGCGCACCAAAAAGCTGGGTGTCCAGACGCCATAGGCATAACCCGCCAGCCCGGCCAGACCGCAGGCCAGCGCCAGCCGCCGGAATGCGGTGATGGCCAACAGGCGGCACACCTGCCGCCAGAGCGACTCGGTTGGCGCGCTTGGGCTGGCCGCCGCAACCGGCGCATCAAAGCCGCCCCGGAGTGGTTCCTTGACCAGCAGCCAGACCAACAAGCCCAGCACCACCCCAGGGGCTCCAAAGAAAATGAAGGTGGCACGCCAGCCGTATTGCTGCGCGATCCAGCCGCCCAGCGCCAGTCCGATCACCACCGCCAGGTGGGGCCCGGTCATGAACAGGCTAATCACTGTCGAGCGCTGCCGTGCAGGGTAAAGGTCGGAGACCACCGAGATCGACGGCGCCATGCCGCCAGCCTCACCAATGGCCACCGACATGCGCGCCAACAACAACTGCCAGAAATGGCTTGAGAGTCCGCAGGCCACCGTCGCCACGCTCCAAAGCGAGCAGCACACCGCAACGATCATGCTGCGGTTGTAGCGGTCGGCCAGCTTGCCCACCGGCACGCCCAGCGCCGCATAAAACAGGCCAAAGGCCAGCCCGCTTAGCAGGCCCATTTGAGTATCTGTGGCACCAAACTCGGTTTTGATGGGTTGAATCAGGATGGCAATGACCTGGCGGTCGATCACTGAAAAGATGTAAACCAGCGCCAGCAGCGCCAGGCTCAGGTGGGTGCGCCAGGTGACGCTAGGGACAGGGTGCAAGTTCATGCCGCATGTTCACCGAGCGGGCGCAGGCGGGCCATCGTCCCTTCAGACTAAGCGATGCAAAATCATGGCCGTTAGCATGCAGGACTTGCCATTCAGGCATGTCAACTGTCAGGAGATTCCATGTCCGATTCCATTGCCACCCGTTCCCTGTCAGGCCTGCTCGCCGCACAGCAGGCCGCCTTTCGCGCCGAGGGCCCGGTCAGCGCCGCCGCGCGCCGCGACCGCCTGCAACGCGTGATCGACCTGCTGGTCAAGCACAACGATGCCCTGTGCGAGGCGATGGGTGAAGATTTCGGAGGCCGCCCCGCGGTGTTCTCAATGATGAACGACGTGGCCGGTTCGCTGGGGTCACTCAAACATGCGCGCGACCACCTTGAGGCCTGGCTGCCCGACCAGGCGCGGCCCAGTGTTGCGCCCTTCGACAGTTTTGGTGCCACGGCCTGGGTCAGGTACCAGCCCAAGGGGGTGGTCGGCATCATCGGCACCTGGAACGCGCCGCTGTTCACCCTGCTGTCGCCGCTCGCCAGCGTTTTGGCGGCGGGCAACCGGGCCGTGCTCAAGCCCTCGGAAATCGCGCCGCGCACCGCTGAGGTGCTGGCCAAGGCGGTGGCCGAATTTTTTGCGGCAGAGGAATTGGCGGTGGTGACCGGCGGACCCGAGGTGGCCGCCGAGTTCTCGCGCCAGCCCTGGAACCACCTGGTGTTCACCGGCTCGACCAGCGTGGGCAAGCTCATCATGAGGGCGGCCGCCGAGAATCTGGTGCCAGTCACCCTCGAGCTCGGCGGCAAGTCGCCGGTGCTGATTGGCCGCGACGCCGACATCGGCAACGCAGCCGAGCGCATCGCCGTGGGCAAGAGCGCCAACTCGGGCCAGCTGTGTGTGTCGCCCGACGTGGTTTGGGTGCATGAAGCGCAGGCTGAAGCCCTGATTGCCTCGCTGCAGGCCGTTTACAGCGGTCTTTTCCCGACCATTGCCGGCAATCCCGACGTTGTGCCGGTGGTCAACGCGCGGCATTTCGCGCGCGTCGAGTCCTATGTGGCCGATGCCGGCGCGCGCGGCGCACGTGTGCTCATGGCCGGTGACTGGCCGGACGCCGAGGCTGTGAGCACGCGCCGCATGCCGCTGCGCATCGTCGTCAACCCGCCTGCCGACAGCGACATCGCCCGCAATGAAATTTTCGGACCGGCGCTGGTGCTGCGCAGCTACCGCGAACTCGCCGAGGCGGTGGCCGAGATCAATGCCGGTGAACGGCCGCTGGCGCTCTATTACTTTGGCAGCGACGCAGTCGAACAGGCCTGGGTGCTCGACCACACCTTGTCGGGCGGCGTGTCGATCAACGATGTCACCATGCACCCGGCCTTGCATGACGCGCCTTTTGGCGGCGTCGGCGCCTCGGGCATGGGCAGCTACCATGGCCATGAGGGTTTTCTGGAATTCAGCCATGCCCGCAGCGTCTACAGCGCGGGTGGTCATGACCCTCGCCGCGAATGGGGCATGCTGCCGCCCTACAGCGAGCACTTCGTGCAGATGATCCGGGGCGCTGTCACACCTTAGCTAGCCCGGGCGGACTCGTGCGGCGCCAGCGCCGCAAACACCATCACCGGCTGCAGAGCCAGCGTGAGTAGGGTGCCATAAGCGCCCTTGAAGAGTGCGTAGTCGGCGCCGGCAAAACCGGGGCCGCCCAGCAGCTGCAGCGCCAGCACCACGCCACCACCCACCAGCCCCAGGCCCATCAGGCCGATCGCCGCCGTGCCGCCCCAGAGCGAGGGACGCATCCAGCGCAGCAGCCACGGCCTTGACAATCCCGACAGCACCGGCGCCTTGCCTGTGGTGGCCTGGTGGCGCAGCAGCGGCCGCACGATCAGCCAGCTCAGGGCCGGCAAAAGAAAGCCGGTGGCCAGCAGGTCGGTGGCGTAGGCGCCCTGATCCCACAGGCCCAAAGCGGCGGCGTCACGGTGCTGCGCCCAGGCGATGCCGCCATTGAGCAGGCCGTTGATCAGCCCCGGCAGCACCTGCTGCGTGATGATGAATTTTTGGCGCGTACTGGTCGGCATGTGAAGAGTCCCGTCAGATTGAACCGGAACAGCTTAAGGCGGGCCAGGTGTTGGCGGCATCGTCCGTTTGTGCCATTACGTCGGCGCCAAACGCGCCGACGATGGCGGCCTCCTTCTTCTCTTATTGAGACCACCGAATATGATCCCTCTTGCGCCTCTCTTCTCCCTGCACGGCCAGGTGGCCATCGTCACCGGCGCCGGCAAGGGCATCGGCCGCGCCTGCGCGCTGGCGCTGGCCCAGGCCGGCGCCGACGTGGCCCTGGCCGCCCGCACCCAGTCTGACCTGGACGCCGTCGCGGCCGACATCCGCGCGCTGGGCCGGCGCGCCATCACGGTGGCCGGCGACATCAG
>JAABQI010000212.1 GCA_011391545.1 Rhodoferax sp. | reverse complement strand
GGTTCAGCCGCTCTGGGTGCTGTCACGCATCAAACCGGAACCACTTGAAGAAGACACGCCCCGGCCCGGTGCACGCTCGAGCTGGTGGCGCCGGCTGTTTGGCAACCCTGAAACTTAGCCCACCGGGTCCCGGCCATGTCAAACGAATCCTTGTCACCCGTGCGTATTTCAAACGGCAAACCGACGCCCTGGTGGCGCAGGCCGGTCAGCGTTTCGGTAGGGTTCACAGCGGTGACTGCCATCGTGCTGGGCGGCCTGATCCTACTTTTCAGCCGCCACAAGCGTGTTTTGCAGCAAGCGCTTTAGCTCGGTGATAGGGAACGCGCCCGGCGCCAGCGGTGGCAATGAGAAGCTGGCGGCCATGATCAGCGGCAGCTTGAAGTCCTCCGGATGCAGGGTGCCATGCTGGCGCTCGTGTCCGGCGTGGTCGCTGGTGACAAGCACCAGGTAACGGCCGCGTTTGGCAACATCGTCGAGCAGAGGCGCCAGCATCATGTCGATGTAGGTCAGCTCGTCCAGATAGTCTTCTGATAACCAACCGGCATCCGCGCCCTCGTCTTCGAGCCCGCTGATGTGAAGAAAGACAAAGCGCCTGCCGGTGTTGGCAAAAAAAGCCCTTGCCCGGTCAATGCCGTCGTCTCTGGCCAGCGCATGCACGTCCACCGCAGCGTTGATCAGATAGCCCAGTTTCGGTTTGGCATAAAAATAGGCGGTTTGATACCCGCGCTGCTTGACAAGGTCAAACACCGTTTCCCGCGCCACCTGCGGCAGACCCGGTTTCCAGTCGTTGTCCTGCTTGCCGCTTTGCTCGGGTGTCAATCCGGTCATCATGGCAGTGTGCGCAATCAGCGTCTGCGGCGGACTGACACTTTGGCCCTCCAGCGTGTAGCGGCCCGAGCGCATCAGGCGGTCAAGGGTGGGTGAGGTCTTTTCACTGAGCGCGGCAGGATGCAATGCATCGATCGAAACAATCAACACGGTCTCGACCTCGCTGGCAAAAACAGGCGCAGCGAGAGACAAGAAAAACAGCAGTAAACCAGTCTTCATCACTTTTCGATTCTTCAAAGATTCGATTGTCCGCAATGCTGGGGTCATGTCACGGAAAACTTTTTCTGAATTATTCAACTGCCCTGCGTCTTCTTGACCATGCCGCCGTCTCCAGTGGCATGAGCCCTCTGACCATACCGAACCCATCCTGGTTAATCTGACCGCTCTGGAGATGGAGCGAGAATAATGTTTTCGCCCCACATACGCCTTATTTTTGACAAGGAACAACATGAATCCGCAAAAGAAATTCCACCTGGTGTTTTCATTGGTCATGGGCGCCATGATGATTTTCCTGATGACGCTTGTCATCACCTTTGTCAACGTCGGACTGACCGATCATTTTTTCCGGATGTGGATGAAGGCCTTTGCCATTGCTTATGTGGTGGGCGTGCCGGTGATCTTTTTCCTGGCTCCGGTGGCACGCAAGCTCACCGGGCGCATACTCGGCGTCAAACCCGCCTGAACCCATTGACTGCCATCCAGCGATAAAGACATGCCCAACCCTTCCTCTGAAAATCATCGCACGCAACACATTGGCTGGCTGCGCGCCGCCGTGCTCGGCGCCAACGACGGCATCGTCTCCACCGCCAGCCTGATCCTGGGCGTGGCAGCCGCCAGCGCCACGCAGGGGCCGGTGCTGGTGGCGGGGGTTGCGGGACTCGTGGCCGGCGCCATGTCGATGGCGGCGGGAGAATATGTGTCGGTGAGTTCGCAGTCGGACACCGAGCAGGCCGACATTGCCCGCGAGCGCGAGGAACTGGCCACCGACGGCGCGCGCGAACTCGCCGAACTGGCGGCGATTTACGTGGGACGTGGACTGGACGCCGACCTGGCCAAGCAGGTGGCCACGCAATTGACGGCCCATGATGCGCTGGCGGCCCACACCCGCGACGAACTTGGGATTTCCGACGCCACCAGCGCCAACCCGATGCAAGCAGCGCTGGTCTCGGCGCTGTCATTTGTTGTGGGTGCCGGCTTGCCACTGCTCACTGCCTGGCTCGTCCCCTTTGACAGTTTGACGCCTGTGGTGGCGGCCACCTCGATGCTGTTTCTGGTGATTCTCGGTGGCCTGGCAGCCTACACCGGTGGTGCCGGCATTGTCAAAGGCGTTGTGCGCGTGGCGTTCTGGGGCGCGCTGGCCATGGCCCTCACGGCTGGCGTTGGCAAATTGTTTGGTGTCGCGGTGTAAATCGGCGGAGTTTGAACTTGTGCCAGCTACCTGCTGGCATCACTATTTGCCGTTTCTCCAATAGGCTGTGAAGTCGTACCCGGCATCTTTTTCGTCGTTCAATCTACTCTGACGGTGTGCCATCACACAGACGCTGGCAGGATCGGGGCTTAAATTCACTCCACCAGTCTGGATGCAAATCCTTGAGCTTTGAGGTGCAGCAGCCGTGTTGACTCAGGTGCTCTCTGTCAGTTTGCAGCCCAGTTCCCAATCCGTCTACTTGGAGAAGATGATGAAAAACTTGCGTTTATTGACTGTTGGTGCCGCTCCGCTACTGACCAGTGGCGTAGCCTTGGCACAGACAGGAACCATGATGGGCGGTGAGC
>JAABQI010000211.1 GCA_011391545.1 Rhodoferax sp. | reverse complement strand
ATCCACGAACGCCTGGTGTCGCGCTTTGACTCCGGCCTGACGGTGGCCATCGAGCCGCCCGAACTCGAAATGCGGGTCGCCATTTTGATCAACAAGGCGCAGGCCGAGGGCATCGTGATGCCCGAGGAAGTGGCTTTTTTTGTCGCCAAGAATGTGCGCTCCAACGTGCGCGAGCTCGAAGGCGCCCTGCGCAAAATCCTGGCCTATTCACGTTTCAACCAGAAGGAAATCTCGATTTTGCTGGCGCGCGAGGCGCTGCGCGACCTGCTTTCCATCCAGAACCGTCAAATCTCGGTGGAAAACATCCAGAAAACGGTGGCGGACTACTACAAAATCAAGATCGCCGACATGTATTCCAAGAAGCGCCCCGCCAGCATTGCCCGGCCGCGCCAGATTGCCATGTACCTGGCCAAGGAACTGACGCAAAAGAGCCTGCCGGAGATCGGCGAAATGTTCGGCGGGCGCGACCACACCACGGTGCTGCATGCGGTGCGCAAGATCGGCACCGAGCGTCAGCAGGCCACTGAGCTCAACCAGCAATTACACGTGTTGGAACAGACACTTAAAGGTTGATGCCAAAGGGCTGACACAAATGAGTGGGAAAATAGCAGTTTTATCAAAATCCGGGTTGGGCCAATGGTGGTCGAGCCTGTTTGCCATTGAAACCAAGAGGATGACATGATTGTTTTAAAAGCCACCCAGGACAAGGTTTTGTCGGTTTTGCAGGCGGTCTCGGGTATTGTGGAGCGTCGCCACACCCTGCCCATCCTGGCCAATGTGCTGATTCGCAAAACCGGCGATGCGGTGCAGCTCACCACCAGCGACCTCGAAATCCAGATCCGCACCGTGGCCGAGCTGGGCGGTGACACCGGCGATTTCACCACCACGGTCGGTGCGCGCAAGTTGATTGACATCCTGCGCACCATGCCAAACGATCAGCTGGTCTCGCTCGAATCCAGCGCTGCCAAATTGATTTTGAAAGGCGGCAAAAGCAAGTTCACGCTGCAGTCCATGCCCGCCGAAGACTTTCCGCTGGTCCAGGAGTCGGCCAGCTTCGGCCCGGCTTTCAGCGTGCCGCAAAAAACACTCAAGGCGCTGCTGAGCCAGGTGTCGTTTGCCATGGCGGTGCACGACATCCGTTACTACCTCAACGGCATTTTGTTCGTGGCCGAAGGCAAGCAGCTCAGCCTGGTGGCCACCGACGGTCACCGGCTGGCCTTTGCCAGCGCCACGCTCGACGTCGAAGTGCCCAAGCAAGAGGTAATTCTGCCGCGCAAGACCGTGCTGGAGCTGCAGCGCCTGCTGTCCGATGCCGAGGGCGCCATCGAGATGCAGTTTGCCAACAACCAGGCCAAGTTCAGCTTTGACGGAATGGAATTCGTCACCAAGCTGGTCGAGGGCAAGTTCCCCGACTACAACCGCGTGATTCCCCGCAACCACAAAAACAGCATCACGCTGGGCCGCAGCGCGCTGCTGGCCACGCTGCAGCGCACCGCCATTCTGACCAGCGAAAAGTTCAAGGGTGTGCGCCTCAACATCGACCCCGGCACCCTGCGTGTGGCCGCCAACAACGCCGAGCAGGAAGAAGCCGTGGACGAGCTCGACATCGACTACGGCGGCGACAGCATCGAAATTGGCTTCAACGTGACCTACCTCATCGATGCGCTCAGCAACATGTCGCAAGACATGGTGACGCTGGAACTGTCAGACGGCAACAGCTCGGCGCTGTTCACCATCCCCGACAACACCAACTTCAAGTATGTCGTGATGCCCATGCGCATCTAAACCGCAGCACCTGCTGCACTGTTCCTTTCAAACCCCACTGACTCCGCCATGACCGAAGAAAACAAGCCCGCCCAGCCCCCTGAGAACAACGTTCACACGGGCGAAAGCACGGCTGACAGCTCCAACTTTCAGCCCACCATCGACGCCCACCAAGCGGGCGCTTCCGAGGCTTACGGTGAAGGTTCCATTCAGATCCTCGAGGGCCTGGAAGCCGTGCGCAAGCGCCCCGGCATGTACATTGGCGACACCTCTGACGGCACCGGCCTGCACCACCTGGTGTTCGAGGTGGTGGACAACTCCATCGACGAATCGCTCGCCGGGCACTGCGACGACATTCTGGTCACCATCCACACCGACAACTCGGTGAGTGTGGTCGACAACGGCCGGGGTATCCCGACCGGCGTCAAGATGGACGACAAGCACGAGCCCAAGCGCAGCGCGGCCGAGATTGCCCTGACCGAGCTGCACGCCGGTGGCAAGTTCAACCAGAACAGCTACAAGGTTTCGGGCGGCCTGCACGGCGTGGGCGTGAGCTGTGTCAACGCACTGAGCAAAATGCTGCGCCTCATCGTGCGCCGCGACGGCAAGGTGCACACGCTCGAATTCAGCCGGGGTTTTGTGCAAAACCGCCTGGTTGACAGTGTCAATGGCGTTGAGGTGTCACCCATGAAGGTCACCGGCGAGACCGAGCGCCGCGGAACCGAAGTGCATTTTTTGCCCGACACCGACATCTTCAAGGAAAACAACGATTTTCACTACGAGATTCTCAGCAAGCGCCTGCGCGAACTGAGCTTTTTGAACAATGGCGTGCGCATCCGCCTGAAAGACGA
>JAABQI010000210.1 GCA_011391545.1 Rhodoferax sp. | reverse complement strand
GGATGGAGTTTTGCATTTTGGGCACCTGTGCTTCATACACGCTCGGCCTTGAAACGATTGTATGATCAGCATATCACTTGCGTTAGGAAGCACCATGGTGGTTGACGACAATTACCCTGGCCGGGTGACGACAACTATCTTGGCCGGTCAGTGACTTGTTCCGGGCAGGTCCGGGAGGCGGGGCTACCGTTGAACCTTCGAAGCCCATCGAAGGTAGGCGGCATGCCCGGCAAGAGAATCACGGACCACCAAGTGAAGAAGTACAAACAACACCGCAACCAGTTCAACCAGGTGGCAGCTGCCGCCAAAGCCGGCATCAGTGAGCGCAGCGCCAGGCGCATTGACGACGCGCAGGTCCTCCCTTCGCAACGGCCAGCGCGCAGCTGGCGCACCCGGGCAGACCCTTTGAGTGCGGTGTGGGACAGCGAGGTCGTCCCGCTGTTAAAGGCCGATGTCAAACTCAACGCCGTCACCCTGCTCGAAGAACTGCAACGCCGCGACCCCGGCCACTGGGATGGCAGTGTGCTGCGCACCCTGCAGCGCCGCGTGCGCCTGTGGCGCGCCCAGTTCGGTGCCGAGCGCGACGTCTACTTCGCCCAGGAACACCCGCCAGGGCGACAGGGCCTGTCGGACTTCACGGTGGCCGATGAGCTCAGGGTCGAGATTGATGGGACCCTGTTCCCCCATCGCCTGTACCAATTCGCCCTGGCGCATTCCGGTTGGCGCCATGTCACCGTCATCGATTCCAGCGAGAGCTTCATGGCGCTGTCCACCGGCCTGCAGGCCGCGCTGTGGGCCTTGGGCGGCGTGCCCGAAGAGCACCGCACCGACAGCCTGTCGGCGGCCTTCAACAACCTGGCCGAACAGGAAGAGTTGACCCGGCGCTACGAGGACCTGTGCAGCCACTATGGTTTGCGCGCCACCCGCTGCAACCCAGGTCAGTCCAACGAGAACGGCTCCATCGAATCGCGTCACGACTCGCTCAAGACCGCACTCGACCAGGCCTTGCGCCTGCGTGGCAGCCGCAGCTTTGATGCCCGAAGCGACTACGAAGCCTTTGTGCAAACCATCGTGCAGCGCATGAACCTGCGCTGCGCCAAGCTCCTGGTGGCCGAGCGCGCCATGCTCAAACCCTTGCCGGTGCGCCGCACGGCCGAGTATGAGGAGATGCCGGCCAGGGTCAGCAAGTACGCCATCTTCACCTTGAAGGGCGTGCAGTACAGCGCGCCGAGCCAACTCATTGGCCACCGCCTGATGGTGCGCCAATATGCCCAGCACATCGAAGGCTGGCTCGGTGGCCAGTGCGTGCTGCGCCAACCCCGGGCCAGACCGCAGGAGGGCAACCGTCCTGGGCGCTCCATCGACTACCGCCACCTGGTCGGCGCCTTGAAGCGCAAGCCCGGTGCGTTCGCCCGCTGGGTGCTGCGCGATGCGGCCTTCCCGCGTGCCGTGTACCGCCAGACCTGGGAGCGCCTGTCGGCGCAGAGAGCGGAACGCGAAGCCTGCAAAACCATGGTGGGCCTGCTGGTGCTGGCCGCCGATGGACACGAGGCCCAACTGGCCCAGGAGCTGGAGCAGTTGCTTGAGCTGGACCAGTTGCCCGACCTCGACGCCTTGACCGCGCTGCTGGCACCGCCCAAGGGGGAGGTTCCTGCGGTGGTGGTGACACTGCCTGCGCTGGCCATTTATGACGGACTGTTGGAGGTGGTCCGATGAGCGCGGCGTCCATGACAACGCCGGCGACGACAACCACGCTCGCGCCAACGTCGGCCCGCCTGGGCACGATGCTCACCGATTTGCGTCTGCCCACCATCAAGCGATTGGCCGGCAGCCTGTGCGCGCAGTCCGACATGGAGGGCTGGCCCGCGCACCGCTTGCTCGAAGCCTTGCTGGAACATGAAATCAATGAGCGCGAGTCCCGCCGCTTGGACCGCCACCGTGCTGAATCGAACCTGAGCCCGGACAAGCGGCTCTCCAGCTTTGACTTCTCGGCCGTGCCCAGCGTGTCCAAGGCGCAGGTGATGGCACTGGCCGAGGGCACGCAGTGGCTGGAGCGCGGCGCCAACGTCTTGCTGTTCGGGCCACCGGGCGTGGGCAAGAGCCATCTGGTGAGCGCCCTGGGGCACGCCTTGATTGATGCCGGCAGGCGGGTGTTGTTCACCCGGTGTTCGGACCTGGTGCAGCGTTTGCAAGCAGCCCGGCGCGATTTGCGCCTGCCCCAGGAGCTGGCCAAGCTGGACCGGTTTGACTTGCTGATTCTGGACGACCTGAGCTACGTGCGGCGCGACCAGTCAGAAACCTCGGTCCTGTTCGAGTTGATATCCGAGCGCTATGAACGCAAGAGCCTGGCCATCACGGCCAACACGCCGTTCTCGCAGTGGGGCGAGGTGTTCGTGGAGCCGGCCATGACCTTGGCGGCGGTGGACCGTTTGGTTCACCACTCAACGATTCTGGAAATGAACGTGGAGAGCTACCGGCGCCGCGCAGCCCAGCAAGGGCTCGCCCCCGCACAACGAAAGGCACGTTCAACCAACTGAGCAACCCGTTTCACACCCCGCTTCCACCGGCCAGGATAGTTGTCGCCGGGCGGCCAGGGTAGTTGACGCCGACCACGAGCAGGCCTTTCGCGAGACCACC
>JAABQI010000209.1 GCA_011391545.1 Rhodoferax sp. | reverse complement strand
ATCGAGCCAGTCTTTGAGTTGAATCGGGCGGACTTGTGTGACCATGTTTAAAACTTGAAAGCGCTGGGTTGCGGGAAGTTGAGCAAACGGGGCGCGTTGTCGTCCCATTTGTCGGTTGATGTGAAATTGGTTTCGCTGGTGCGGGTGATCACCTGGGCATGCATGATGGGCTCCTCGCCGACGATCGCAACCAGGCGGCCGCCCACCTTGAGCAGGTTCAGCAGCGACTGAGGCACCTCGGCGACCGAGCCACCCAGCAAAATAACGTCAAAGGGCGCCTCTGCAGGGGTGCCTTTGGAGCCGTCCGCCTGGCGCACCTCGACGTTGTGGATGCCCGCGCGTTGCAGGTTGGCACGGGCCATGTCGGCGATCTCGGGGTTGATTTCGAGCGAGATCACGCGCTGCGCCTGGTGCGCCAGCAAAGCCGTCATATAGCCAGAGCCGGTGCCGATTTCGAGCACCTTGTCGGTGGGTTTGACGGCGGCGTCCTGCAGCAAACGGGCTTGAACGCGGGGGGGCAACATGCTTTGGCCACCCGGCAGCGGAATGGCCATGTCAACAAAGGCCAGCGATTTTTGCGCCAGCGGCACAAAGTCTTCGCGCTTCACGCTGGCCAGCAGGTCCAGTACCGCGGCATCAGACACATCCCAGGGACGAATCTGTTGCTCGATCATGTAATAACGGGCCTGTTCGACGTTTTGCAAGTTCATTTGAGTACTCCTGGGGGTATATTAACGGAATCGAACAATTTTAGCTGGCAGGACTCTCAATGTCCTTGATTTATCCCGCAGTGGCAGCGGGTTTGCGCCAAAATTTGAGCAACCATTGTGCCAAATCATCCATGTAGCAATAGACCACCGGCACCACCACCAGGGTCAGCAGCGACGAGGTGATGACGCCGCCGATGACCGCCTGGCCCATGGGGGCGCGCATCTCGGAGCCCTCGGACAGGGCAAAGGCAAGTGGCAACATGCCGAAAATCATGGCCAGCGTGGTCATCAGGATGGGGCGCAGGCGCACCTTGGCGGCCATCAGCAGGGCATCGTGCCGACTCAGACCGTCCTCCCGCGCCCGAATGGCAAAGTCCACCAGCAAGATGGCATTCTTGGTGACCAGGCCCATCAGCATTACCACGCCGATCACCGAGAACATTGACAGTGTCGAGTTGAACAGCATCAGCGCCAGCACCACGCCAATCAGCGTGAGCGGCAAGGCGGTCATCAGCGCCAGCGGCTGGAAAAAGCTCTTGAACTGGCTGGCCAGAATCATGTAGATGAAGATCACCGCCAGCGCCAGCGCAGACAGGGCATAACCAAAGGCTTCGGCCATGTCCTTGACCGAGCCGCTGAACTTGTAGCTGTAGCCGGGCGGCATGGCAATGCTGTCCATGGCTGTCTTGATGCCGGCAGACACCTCGCCGGCCGAGCGCCCCGACACGTTGCCGGTGATCGCGACTTCGCGCGTCAGGTCGCGTCGGTTGATCTGGTTGCTGCCGCTGGCTTCGACCACGCTGGCCACCTGGTCGAGCCGCACCACGCGGGCGCTGCCATCCGTCTGGGTGCCCACGGTGAAGGGCAGGGCGTTGAGGTCTTGCGGCTGGTTGCGCGATTGGGGTGACAGGCGCACGTTGACGTCGTAGGTCTGGTCGTCTGGCGCGCGCCAGTTGCCCACCGTCTGGCCTGCCACCAGCGTGCGCAGGGACGAGCCGATTTGCGCCACGCTCAGGCCGAGGTCGGAGGCCACCTCCCGCTTGACCTGAACGTCGAGCGTGGGTTTGTCGGGTTTGAGCGACGAATCCACATCGACCAGACCCGGCACCGTGCGGATTTTTTCCAGCGCCAGCGCATTGAGCCGTGACAGCTCGCCCATGTCGGCGCCCTGAATGGAGAATGCAATCTGCTTTTGACCGCCCACCGGATCGAGCAGCCCGACATGGGTGACGTCGATGCCGGGCACTTCGCGCAGGCGCTGGCGCAGCACGGTGGACATGTCATCGACGCTGAGGGTGCGCTGTTTGCGGTCCACCAGACGGATGTAGATGCTGGCGTACATCTTGCCCTGCGCGTTGCCGGTGTTGATGGTGGTCAGGGTGTAGTTGACCTCGGGGAAAGAGCGGATGATGCCTTCCACCTGGCGCGCCCGCGCCTCGGTCACTTCCAGCGACGAGCCCACCGGCGTGTTGAAGGTCAGGTTGGTCTCGGAAAAGTCCGACTTTGGCACAAACTCGGTCCCCAGCAGCGGCACCATGAACAAGCTGCTGACAAAAATGGCCACCGCCAACACCACCGTGCTGATCTTGTGATCCAGCGCCCAGCGCAGGATGCTCTGGTAAATGTCAACCAGCGCGTCGGTGCCCTGGTCAAACAGGGCGGTGATGCGACCGATGGTCTTGTCGTACAGCGTGCGCGGGGCCAGGTGTTTGCCATGGGCTTCAATGCTGGGGTCGTGCCAGATGCTTGACAGCATCGGGTCGAGCGTGAAGCTGACAAACATCGAGATCAGCACCGCCGCCACAATCGTCAGGCCGAATTCATGGAAGAACTTGCCGATGATGCCGCCCATGAAGCCGATCGGCAGGAACACCGCCACGATCGACAGCGTGGTGGCCAGCACGGCCAGGCCAATTTCGGCGGTGCCGTCCATCG
>JAABQI010000208.1 GCA_011391545.1 Rhodoferax sp. | reverse complement strand
GTGGTGGCAATCAGCGCCTGCTCGTCGTTGAGTTGGTACACCGCCGCGTCGTCAGCGGTCTCGATGCCCACCAGCAGTTCCCTGGGCATCGGCATGGCGGTGGTGCCCTTGAGGATGTCAGAGAGCACGCCGGGTGCGATCTTGCAGCCGCATCCGCCACCGTGTGACAGGCTGGTCAGGCGCGGCTCGGCGCGCACAGCGGCGGCCGCTGGGGCCGGCATCCATGGTGAATTTTCGGAGGTCATGGTCGTTTTGAAATGAATTGGCGCCAAAGGCGCAGCGCCAGCACCACGATGGGCACGCTGTGCAGGCACAAGTCGAAGATGTCCAGCGGCCTGGTCAGGGTGCCCTGGCCGAGCATGCGCAGCTTTTCGATCAGATGCGGCTCGGGCGTGATGGGCGCCACCGCCATCCAGGCGGCCAGGGCGATCAGGATGGCCAGCGGGATGTTGTCAATCCACTTCATGCCTGGCTGGCTTTCACACAGGCAGCGCACAGGCAGGCAACACCCCTGGCCGCTTCCGGAATTTTGTTCAACAACTCGGCGCTGAACTGCGTTCGGGTGCACCAGCAGGGCGGCTGGGTGACGCCGGTGGCCCGCTGAACTTCCATGGCGCATTGGTTGGGCTGGCCGCACAGGGGGCAGTTTTGCGGGTTGAGGGGTGGGGTGGGTGTCATGGTAAGGGTCAGGAGAAAAGGGAATGGCTATTTTAAGAACTTGCCGGCCAACCAAACCGCAACGGCCGGGGGCAGCGCCTGAATGCCGTCACAGGCCGCCTGCTGGCGGCCACAATCGCCAACCCCCTGCTAAGATCACTCGCCCAGTCCTAAATCAAAATACCATGAACAGCGATGCCAAGCCAAGAGTCTCAGCGTGGCGCTCGATTAAAAACCGGGTGACGCTGCTCACGCTGGTCATCTTCATCGTGAGTTTGTGGTCGCTGTCGTTCTACGTCAGCCGCCTGCTTCAAGACGACCTGCAAAAGGTCTTGAGCGAGCAAGAGTTCGCGACGGTGTCCATGGTGGCGACCGATGTCAACAACGATGTACAAAGCCGGCTGGACGCGCTTGAGTTGGTTGCCAAAACCCTGACCTCCACTTTGCCGCTGGGCGCAGCGGCCACGCAAAGCACGCTCGAAAACCTGCCGGTGTTCCAAAGCTTTTTTAATTCTGGCGGTTACGTGACCGGGCCAGACGGCACGGCAATTGCCTCGATCCCCGCCGCGTTGGGCCGGGTCGGTGTGAGTTACAGCGACCGGGATCACGTTGTGGCCGCGCTCAGGGACGGCAAATCGACGGTGGGCAAGCCGGTGATTGGCAGGCTGCTGAACGCGCCTGTGGTCTCCATGGCAGCGCCCGTCAGAGATCCGCAGGGCAGGGTCATTGGGGCAATTGTGGGTGTCATCGACTTGGGCAAGCCCAATTTTCTGGACAAAGTCACCCAGGGCGCGATCAACAAGAAGGGAACCGCCTCAATCATTGCGTCACAGCACCGCCTGACGGTGACGTCCTCTGACAAAAGGCTGGTTTTGTTTGCGCTGCCAGCCCCGGGTGTCAACCCTTACCTTGATCGAAACATCGCCGGCTTCGAGGGTTCCACCCTTGTGGTCAACGTGCTGGGTCAGAGGCAGCTGGCTTCTGTGAAGGCGATTCCTGCAGCGCAGTGGTATTTGTTTTCAGGGCAGTCTACAGACGATGTGTTTGCCCCTGTGCGCGCCTTGCAGCAGCGCATGCTCTGGGCGGCAATCTTTTTGAGTTTGCTGGCTGGCGCGCTGACCTGGTGGATGTTGCGGCGTCAACTTGTGCCGGTGTTTGACACTGCGCAAAAGCTGGCCCACCTGGCTCAGTCTGACGAAATCCCATCGCCTTTGCCGATCACTCGTCAGGATGAGATTGGTGAACTGATTGGTGCCTTTAACCGTTTGCTGGAAACCTTGGGGCAACGCGATGCGGCACTGCAGGAGAGCCAGCAAGACCTGGCCATCACGCTCAATTCGATTGGTGATGCGGTGATTGCCACTGACACCGCCGGGCGCATCACGCGCATGAATCCAATGGCCGTTCGTCTGTGTGGCTGGCAATTGGCCGACGCGCTGGGCCAGCCGCTGAGCGAGGTGTTTCGCATCATCAATGCCACATCGCGCGAGCCGGTGGCTGACCCGGTGCAGCGGGTGATGGAGCGCGGCGACGTGGTGGGCCTGGCCAATCACACAGTGCTGCTCTCGCGTGATGGCCGCGAGTACCAAATTGCCGACAGCGCGGCACCCATCCGCAATGCGGCTGGGCAGATTGTTGGGGTGGTGCTGGTGTTCAGCGATGTGACCGAAAAATACCGTGCCGACCTGGAGCTGCTCAGGCGCAAAAACGCATTAAACGAAGCCCAGCGTCTTGCTCAGCTGGGCAGTTGGGAGTTGGACATCGCGAGCAATCAACTCACCTTGTCTGATGAACTCTGCCGCATCTATGGCTTTGACCCCGCGCTGCCGCCCCCTTCCCTCGCCGACCAACAGAACCTTTTCATGCCGGAAAGCTGGGTCAGGCTGAACGCCACCCTGAAGCAGACCCTGGCGACGGGACTACCCTACGAGCTGGAGCTTGAAATGGTCCCCAGGCAAGACGGCAGCCGCGCTTGGCTTTTGGCAACGGGTGCGGTGGTGCGGGATGCGAGTGGTTCG
>JAABQI010000207.1 GCA_011391545.1 Rhodoferax sp. | reverse complement strand
AGCCCTCAAATTCTTGCGCGGTTGGCGCCTTTACAGCCGCCATACCGCGAAACCCGCAGCACTGAACCCATCGGCATCAAACTGCGATTTCACATCCACAAAACACCCGCCGGCCTTGACTTTGGCGGCGTAGTCTGAGGGCGGCCTGGACACCAGCGCCGCGCTGCACTGGATGAAGCTCAAGGGTGCCCTGCCCTACGCCTACACCGCCAACCTGGGTCAGCCTGACGAGACCGATTACGACGAAATCCCGCGCAAGGCAATGGAGTACGGCGCTGAAAAGGCTCGCCTGATCGACTGCCGCAGCCAGCTCGCGGCCGAGGGTCTGGCCGCGCTGCAAAGTGGTGCGTTTCACATCAGCACCGCCGGCGTGACCTACTTCAACACCACGCCCATCGGCCGCGCCGTCACCGGCACCATGCTGGTGGCCGCCATGAAGGAGGACGACGTCAACATCTGGGGCGATGGCAGCACCTTCAAGGGCAACGACATCGAGCGCTTCTACCGCTACGGCCTGCTGACCAACCCCTCGCTCAAGATCTACAAGCCCTGGCTCGACCAGGCGTTTATTGACGAACTTGGCGGCCGCGCAGAAATGTCGGCGTTCATGACCGCCCACGGCTTTGGCTACAAGATGAGCGCCGAAAAGGCGTATTCGACCGACTCCAACATGCTCGGCGCGACGCACGAGGCCAAGGACCTGGAAAACCTCAACTGCGGCATCCGCATCGTCAACCCGATCATGGGCGTGCCGTTCTGGCGCGACGACTGCGTGGTCAAGGCCGAAGAAGTGTCGGTGCGCTTTGAAGAAGGCCTCCCGGTGGCCTTGAACGGTGTGGAATATCCCGACCTGGTGAGCCTGATCCTGGAAGCCAACCGCATCGGCGGGCGCCACGGGCTGGGCATGAGCGACCAGATCGAGAACCGCATCATCGAGGCCAAGAGCCGTGGCATTTACGAGGCCCCCGGCCTGGCGCTGCTGTTCATTGCCTACGAGCGCCTGGTCACCGGCATCCACAACGAAGACACCATCGAGCAGTACCGCGACAACGGCCGCAAACTGGGCCGCCTGCTGTACCAGGGCCGCTGGTTCGACTCGCAGGCCATCATGCTGCGCGAAACGGCCCAGCGCTGGGTGGCGCGCGCCGTGACCGGCGAGGTCACGCTGGAACTGCGCCGAGGCAACGACTATTCGCTGCTCAACACCGAGTCGCCCAACCTGACGTATGCGCCCGAGCGCCTGAGCATGGAAAAAGTGGAAGACGCGCCTTTTTCACCGCTGGACCGGATTGGCCAGCTCACCATGCGCAACCTCGACATTGTCGACACCCGCGCCAAACTGGGCATCTACGCCAAGTCTGGCCTGCTGTCGCTGGGCGGCGGTGGCGACCTGCTCAGCCTCACGGGCGAGAGCAAGCGTTAAAAGGCGGGGCTAACGACCGAGGTATTGCTTGGCAATCGGCCGCAAGGCCGAGGCCGTGATGCCCAGCGAATCGAGCCCGGGGTGCTTGCCCGTGGCGACGTTGTCGACCTTCATCGAGTCCAGGTTGTCCAGGCTCATCATCGGCTCGCCCGGGGCCATGCCCATCACGGTGGCCTGGAGCCGCGCGGCCCACCCCGGCAGCGGAATCACCAGGCGGCCCATGCCGCCACCCGAGCCGCTGAGCTGGGCCGAGATTTGCACCAGTTGTTTCAGGGTCAGGATCTCCGGGCCAAAGGCCTCGATCACGCGAGGCGAGGGCTGCGCGCTGGCGCCGGCCAGGCAGCGTACCACCGCGGTGGCCACGTCCTGCACCCACACCGGCTGAAATTTGGCTTCAGCACCCGCCAGCGGCACCATCGGCAGCATCTTTTGCAGTTTGGCAAACATATTCAAGAATTTGTCTTCGGCGCCAAAAATCACACTGGGACGCAGAATGCTCAGATCGAAACCGGCCTGCGCTGCGTCCCCGGCGCCGGCGCCCATGGCAGCCTGCACCAGCACTGCCTCGCCCTCGCCCTTGGTGCGCAAATACATGGAAGGCGCCAGCGCGGGCTGCAGCGAATCGGCCCCCAGCGCGCTGATATGCACCACCTGACCGACACCCGCGGCCAGGCAGGCGTGGGCAATTTTTTGCGGCAAGGCCACATGCACATGCTCAAACGCCGCCTGCGTGCCATGCAGAATGGCCACCAGATTCACCAGCGCGTCATGCCCTGCAACAGCTTGCGTCAAGGCGGCTTCATCCTGCACGTCGAGCTCCAGCACGGTGAGGCCGGGCAAGTGCATCACCGCGTCGGCATTGGACCTGCGCCGCGTCGGCACCGTGACCTGCCAGCCCTCGCGTATCAGTTTTTCACACACATGGGTACCAACAAAGCCGGAACCGCCTAAAACAATGATTTTTTTCATGACTTGATGATGCGCTAAAAATGGGGCAGGTCGCTGTCCCGGGGTTAAATAATGACTGGTTCGGTCTCCAGCCGGATGCCAAAACGTTCGTACACGCTGGTCTGGATCGCCTTGGCAAGCAGCATGACCTCGCCACCGGTGGCACCCGAACCCGCCGTGCCGCTGCCGCGGTTGACCAGCACCAGCGCCTGTTTTTCATAGACGCCCGCCTGCCCCACCGACTTGCCGCGCCAGCCGCAGGCGTCAATCAGCCAGCCCGCTGCCAGCTTGACCGAGCCATCGGCCAGCACGTAATGCACCACCTTGGGGTCACGGGCGATGATGTCGGCGCACTGC
>JAABQI010000206.1 GCA_011391545.1 Rhodoferax sp. | reverse complement strand
ATATTAGGCAACACGGCCTGGGTAAAGTAGTGATGCAGATTGCGCCGCAGTGACTTCTTCCCGTACACGTTCTCAAAAATCGCAGGGGCTTGATGCAGGTCGAGCGAGGCGCCAATGGCGGGCGCGCCGTTGGCGAAGTCATATTTTTCCACCGTGTTTTCGCTGAGCCGCTCGAAGAAAAGCAGCGATTCATACATTTCGATGCGGTTCGGGTTGACGGCAATCACCAGGTGGCGGGTGTCGAAGAAGGTCGTGCAGTAGTTGTACATGAACTTCATCAGCGGGAACAAAATGGTGCCGCCGGTCTTGCGAAATTTGGGGTGCACCGCCAGGGCGGACACTTCGGCAATTTGCCCCTTGAGCGCTCGTACGTCAGTGAGATCAAAAATGGCCTGCAGCGGAAAACCAAACAGGCTTTCGCGAATGAGCGACATGGTGCCCACCACCTCGCCATCGAACTTGGCGCACAGGGTGGTGGTCGTGGGCAGGGCGTGGTAGATGGTGGCTCGCATGCCCGAAGGATCAGGCTTCATAAAGCCGCTGCTCACGTAGGCATCGTGCAGTAGTCTGAAGCAGGCCTCAAGCTCTTCCTGGGTCTCGGCAATCTTCAGAACCAGGCGGGGATCAGGGTTGGCATCGCATTCCACAAATGAGCGGTAGATGGCAAATCGCGTCTGGCGCGGCAGGAACGCGAACAGCTTGCGCAAGCCCTGATTCAAGGAACGCCTAAAGCGCATCGTTGTCCCGGTGCTGAACCCACACTGCAAAAATCATGGCGTTACCTCAAAGATGAAGTTGTCCCGAGTTTACAGGTCGATAGACTCATGTGACAAACTGTAAATGGGGTTAATCGGTGTCGGGATAATTTACAGTCAAGGCATTAAGTTTCAAAAATGCAACGGCCAGATGAACGTAATCTATTGTTTTCAAACTACATTTGAGATCACTGATTCTTTAGGCATAATTTCTGCTTATTAAACGGGTGAACACACAACCAAACTGATCGAAACATGAAAAGCACCCAGCCACAAAATTCGATGCATGTTGGTGAAAATCAAAGAGCCGCTGACCGATTTATTTCTGAGCTGCCGATGGAGATCAACGGCTCATCGGGCGTCACCAGAAACATCAGCGCGACGGGCGTTTATTTCGAAACCAGCGAAGAGGCGGCGCCCGGCTCCAAAGTCAGTTTCACGATCGAGGTGCTCGTCAACGGAGAGTCCCTGAAAATGGTCTGCTCGGGTGCGGTGGTCCGGGTGGATCACAAAGAAGGCACGGTCGGCATTGCCGTCAAGTTAGCCAATTCTTTTTTTGCCGACACCAATAACTCTGGCAATCAGACCGACACCTGAGTCATCAAGCCCCTTATGGCGGCTTCGCACAAGTCGAGTACCCGCATGAAACCAGCGGTATCCCCGTAATAGGGATCGGGCACCTCGGTCGCGCCGGATTCCGGCGCAAAAGACAGTAGTAGACGCAATTTGTGCTGGTAGATCGGCGGACACTGCCGCTGGAGCGCTTCGAGGTTGAAGGTGTCCATGGCCAGGATCAGGTCGAACTGTTGAAAGTCCTGCTCGCTGACCTGCCTTGACCGTGATGTGTCGGGCTCATAATTGCGACTCAACAGAACAGCCCTGGCGCGGGCATCCATTCGTCTGCCGACGATGTGCGCATGCGAGCCAGCCGAGTCAAATTTCAGCGAGCCTGCCAGGCTTGCGTTGCGCGCCATCTGCCGTGCAACCGAGCACGCCATGGGCGAGCGGCAGATGTTTGCCATGCAAACCAGAAGAATCTTTGTCATTGCAGCGGATAAGGCCGGATTTTTTTCATGGTCTGCGACGGGCGGGTCACTTTGGCTTCAAACGGGTGATGCCTGTTGCCGAAGTTGCGCACGATGCGCTGCACGTAGCTGCGGGTTTCCCGGTAGGGCGGCACGCCGCGGTAACGCTCCACGGTGCCTTCGCCAGCGTTGTAGGCGGCGGCCACCAGCGTCACATCGCCTTCAAAATAGGCCAGCAACCAGCGCAGGTAAATGAGGCCGCCGCGAATGTTCTGTGCCGGATCAAACGCATTTTTCACATTGAAACGTTCGCTGGTCTCGGGAATGAGCTGCATGAGGCCCTGGGCATTTTTGGTGGACACGGCCAGATGGTTGAAGTTGGACTCGGCCGCAATGATTGCCAGCGCCAGTTGCGGCTCGACGTTGAACTGCGGCGCCAGCTTCATGACCAGCTCAAAAATCTTGCGTGGTGCGATCAAGGTGTAGTCCACCCGCGGCAACTCGGCCACCAGGAGTAGTTCGTCGGGCGCGGGTTCAGGCTCGCGCATGCACTCGGGCTTCTCGGTCTTGAGATCGCCCAGCCGCGTCAACATGCGTTGCGCGGCGTCGATGCCCTGCTCGGCTGCGGCATGGAAAAAATACGCTGCCGTGGCGTCGTCGCGCGTCACCCC
This sequence comes from Rhodoferax sp., assembly GCA_011391545.1. GTDB lineage: Bacteria > Pseudomonadota > Gammaproteobacteria > Burkholderiales > Burkholderiaceae_C > Rhodoferax. The sequence continues at coordinate 281 of JAABQI010000206.1, read as the reverse complement.
GCGACCGTTGGCGTACATCCAGCCCAGGTTGTACTGCGCATTGCCGTCGCCCTGACGCGCGGCTTCGCAATACAACATGGCCGCCAGCGGCGGGTTGCGGGCCACGCCCTCACCGTTTTCAAGGGCGCGCGCCTGCTCGAACAGATTCAAATACACGGGGTGGGGCAAGGCAAGTTCCTGGGCAGCGGCATGCCACCAGGCCAGGGCCAGGGCCAGAGGCGTCACTATTCGACTGAGTTTGGGGCGATTCAAATTCATGCTGCAAGTATGCGCGTTTTCTG
>JAABQI010000205.1 GCA_011391545.1 Rhodoferax sp. | reverse complement strand
CGATCGCGCCGTCGGGCATGGCCTTTGTGACCAGCAGCCGCTACGGCGAGGCCTGGGTTGGCAACCTGCTGACGGGGTCGCTCAAATTTGGCTACCTCGACCGCATCGAACTCAGCAAGCCCTTCGAGGGCCGGGTGATGCGCGAGCACAAATTGCTGGCCGACCTGGGCGAGCGCATCCGCGATGTGCGCCAGGGGCCCGACGGCCTGCTGTATGTGCTCACCGACAGCGCCCGCGGGCGACTGCTCAGGTTGCAGCCGAAGTAGGCTGCGCAGCATGACGACCCTTGCGAATTCGCAAGGCCCGCTGGCGCATGGTTTTTTAAAGTGGCCCCGGGTTTTGCTGCAAAGCCTCACCCGAAACACCCACCCCCAGCAGGAGACACCCGCATGAACATGAAACACATTCGCCATTTTGCCAAGACCCTCAGCATTGAGCCTGGCAAGCTGTCGAAAACCGAGTTGATCAAAAAGATACAGCTCGCGGAAGGCAATTTTGACTGCTACGGCAGCGCGTCCCAGGGCGAATGCGACCAGCTTGCTTGCAGTTGGCGCGAAGACTGCCTGGGCGAGTCCGGCAAAGCTGCCGCCGAGGCCCCGTGACAGCCGCCGCGTCAGGCCGTGGTTGCGCCGGGTTCGGCAACAGCGGCCTGCGCCGGCAGGTGTTGCCAGTTCAATTCAAGGCGGTCACGCCCCCCGTGCTTGGCCTGGTAAAGCGCCGCGTCGCACTGGCTCAGCAATTCTGAAAACGACTTCTGCTTGGTCAGGCAAGCGGCGCCAATGCTCGCCGTGTAGGCAATGCGCTGACCGCCGATGTCAACCGGACTTGAGCGCACGCTTTCAAGAATCCGGTTGGCCAGCGCAATGCCCCCCTGTTGTGTGGTGTTGGGCAGCAGCACGGCAAACTCCTCGCCGCCAATGCGCCCCAGCACATCGGACTCGCGCAAGACGCTTTGCACCGTTTCCACAAAGCCTTTCAGCACCGCATCGCCCGCCGAATGCCCGTGGCTGTCATTGACCTGCTTGAAGTGGTCCAGGTCGAGCATCAGCACCACCAGCGGCAAGGCATATCGCTGTGAGCGAGCCAGTTCCTGCTCGGCCAGATGCAGGAAGTGTTGCCGGCTCAGGGCGCCGGTCAAATTGTCCACGTTGGCCAGCGCCACGCTGGCGAGTTCGGCGCGCTTGAGATCGCTCACGTCTTCATGCGTCACCACCATGCGGTGCGCCGCGTCGTGCACCGGGGTGAACTTGATGGTGAACCAGTAACGGCCGCAGTTGCACTGGACCGGTTCGGGAAAATGGAAACGGGGCGCATCACCTGCGGCGACGGCAGCCATGCCAGCCGCCAGGGCCTCCATGGTGGCCGGATCCACGACGAAATGCCTGGCCAACAAGGCCAGGTAATCTTGCCCGAGCGAAGCGCCGAAATCGAACTGGGTGGCATAGTCTTGCCAGGCCGCATTGGTCTGCACAATGCTGCACGCCTGGTCCAGCACCGCAATCTGCGCAGAAATGGAATCAAACACCGCTTGCTGAAACTGGGCTGCCGCCAGCAGGTCGGCTTCGATCTGCTTTCTCCTCGAAATCTCGACCAGGGTGCCCACCAGGCGCAAGGCCCTGCCGTCTGCCGAGCGCAGCACCACGGCACCGCGGGCCAGCAGCCATTTTCTGCTGCCGTCCTGGCACACCACGCGGTATTCAACGGAATAACGCTCGCGAATGCCACTGATGCAATCCTGCAGGTATTTCATGAGCTGCGGCTTGTCATCGGGGTGAATGAAGCGCATCAACTCAGAAGCCGGGTGGACCAAATCCTCGCTGGAAACCCCCAGCAGCTGGGCATACTCCTCTGAGATCGTGACCTCATCGCGGCTGACCTGCCAGTCCCAAACCCAGTCGCCCACTGCCGCCAGCGCCAGCGTCAGGCGCTCCTCGCTGGCGCGCAGTTGCGCCTCCATGCGCCGCCGCTCGGAGACATCGATCAAGGCCACCTGCCAGCCCACAGCGGCGCCAATCCAGACCACCTTGACCTGTGCCGGCAAAGGCACCAGACCATCGATCTGCAACAGCAGTTCACCCGTCTGGGCCTCGCGCTCGACCCGGGCGCGCTCCAGCATGGCGTTGAATTGCGCACGCTTGGGCTCGGCCACATACAGGCCGAGCTTGCTGCCCAGCAGGCGGGCGCGCTCGGAGCCGAGCAGCTGGGCGCCGCTCAGGTTCAGTTTGGTGATGACGCCGTCGGTGCCGATCAGCACACTGCCGACCGGTGAAAAGTCGTAAAGCTCGTTGCTTTGGTTCAGTGCGTGCTCCAACTGCGCCCGGGCGGTGTTGAGGTCCTCGTTTTGCAGCTCGAGTTCGATCTGGTGTATTTCCAGTTCTTCCAGCAAATGCTGAACCTGCGGCAAATCCATGGCAGCCGCATCGGACAGACGCTGGCGCCTGGACAGCCGCGCGATGGCGAGCTGGTGCAAGGCAGCCGTGTCGGGCGGATTTTTACGGAACACCATGGCCTGCCTTGCGGGAAGTCGTGGCAGCCATCAAGGCCTGCAACCTGGCTTGCGCCTCACGCAACTCGGCCTCGAGCCGCTTGCTGGCGCTGATGTCGACAAAGGTAATGACCAGGCCGTCGATGCGGTTGTCATGGGTGCGGTAGGGCATGATGCGCACCTTGAACCAGCGCCCGCCGGCGGCCGCCACATCGGTTTCCTTGAACACCAGGGTGCGCAACACCTCCAGCGCGTCG
>JAABQI010000204.1 GCA_011391545.1 Rhodoferax sp. | reverse complement strand
CTTTGCCGTGGCCGACGGTGTGCCGGTGGTGGCGCACAAAATTACCGATGCCGTCCAGGTGGCAGGCGTCAACAGCCCGGTGCAACTGGCCGAACTGGAGCGTGCCTACCAGCAGCGCCTGGCGGTGCAGTTGATGGAACAAGGCGTGCGCCTGGCCGACCCGGCGCGCCTGGACGTGCGTGGCAAGCTGCAATGCGCACAGGACGTGTCGATCGACGTGAACTGTGTCTTTGAAGGCGAGGTTTCTTTGGGCGAGGGCGTGCGCGTGGGCGCCAACTGCGTCATCCGCAACGCCAGCATTGCCGCCGGTGCGGTGATTCACCCGTTTACCCACATCGAGGGCGGCAAACCGGGCAGCAAGGACGCGGTCGAGGTGGGCCCCGGTGCACTGATCGGCCCGTTTGCGCGCCTGCGCCCCGGTGCCAAATTGGGGGCCGAGGTGCACATCGGCAATTTTGTCGAGGTCAAGAACTCCACCCTGGCCAAAGGCGCCAAGGCCAACCACCTGGCCTACCTGGGCGACGCCACGCTGGGCGAACGCGTCAACTATGGTGCCGGCTCCATCACCGCCAACTACGACGGCGCCTTCAAGCACCGCACCATCATCGAGGCCGATGTCCACATTGGCAGCAACTGCGTGCTGATCGCGCCGGTGACCATTGGTGCCGGTGGCACGGTGGGTGGCGGATCAACGCTGACCAAGGACACCGCGCCGCTGGCCTTGACCGTGGCGCGCGGCCGCCAGATCAGCATCCCGAACTGGAAGCGGCCGAGCAAATAGACGCGTCAGTCAAATATCTCGCTGAGCCACGACTTCTTGCGGCTGTGCTGGTAACGCCGCCCGTCCCGGTAATCGGAGTCTTCAAAGTCGGGCTGAGGGCGACTCCTTGGCACCGGCGCAGCGGCTGCCACCGGGGGCGCCGATGCGGTCGCCGCCCGGTCCAGCAGCTTGTCGAGTTCACCCCGGTCCAGCCAGATGCCGCGGCAGGCGGGGCAGTAGTCAATTTCGACACCCTGGCGATCGGTCATCACCAGGGTTGTGTCGGGGCAGCTTGGGCATTTCATGGTTTTTTTCCTTGTTGATCCGGTTTAGTCATTCGACCCGCCAAAGCCAAACAGGCTCAGCAGGCTGGTGAACAAATTGAACACCGACACATACAGGCTCACGGTGGCCATGACGTAGTTGGTTTCGCCGCCATTCACAATGCGGCTGGTCTCAAACAGGATCAAGCCTGCCGACAACAAAGCCACCATGGCCGACACCGCCAGACCCAGGGCTGGCATCTGGAAGAACATGGCGGCAATGCCGGCAATCAGCGCAATCACCATGCCGACAAACAGAAAGCCGCCCATGAAGCTGAAGTCGCGCCGGGTCAGCAGCACATAGCTCGACAACGCCAGGAAGGTGGCACCTGTGGCGCCCAAAGCCAGCGTCACGGTTTGTGCACCGCCGGGCAAGGCCAGCGAATGCGTCAGCAACGGCCCCAGGGTGTAGCCCATGAAGCCGGTCAGGGCGAAAACTGCTGGCAAAGCCCAGCCGCTGTTTTGCAGCTTGTGAACGGCATAAAGCAGGCCAAAATAACCCACCAGCGTGACGATCAGCCCTGGCGCCGGCAGTTGCAGCGTGAGTGTGGCCACGGCCACGCCGGCGCTGAACAGCAGGGTCATGGCCAGCAAGGCATAGGTGTTGCGCAAGACGCGCTTGACATCGGCTGAATGGGCGACTCCCGACGAACTCGCCGGTGATGAATAGCTGTCCGGCTGCTGCTCAGCGGACAAGGGTGAATGTGCGTGATTCATGATTTGTATTCCTTTTCATGGCTCAAATGTTTAACTGTCGAGTGCAAGTCGGGCGGTTCGGCCCCGCACAGGCTTTTGACTGCGCTGCAAGCTGCGCGTCAATACCCGGGTCGCACGACCCAGCGAGCGGTCCAGCGCGGTGCGCCAGTCGCGTGCCAGCGAGGTAATGACGACCGTGCCTGCGGCCTCGGTGCTCAGCTCGACCTGGCAGCGTTTGTCCACGCCACCGCGCGGTCCATTCACATCCGAGAACAGCACCTTGGCGCGCGGCACCAGGGCGGTCAGGCGGCGCAAGGCAAAGCGGACACGCTCAACGGAAAAATCCCGCATCTGGGAGCCATCACCATCGCGGGATTCAAAAATGACTTGCATTGACTTGCCTCCAATGGGTTAAAGAGGGCTCAACGATAGGGGGAAAGTAGATCCTTAAAAAGCAGATAATTTCGCATTCAGACTCTTAAAAAAACTGACCATGAGCACCCCTTTCAACTACAAGCATCTGTACTACTTCTGGGTGGTTGCCAAAGAAGGCGGCATCTCGCGGGCGGCCGAGAAATTGGACATGGCGGTGCAAACCGTGAGTGCCCAGGTGCGTGAACTGGAGCGTTCTTTGGGCTATGCGTTGCTCAAACCCGCCGGCCGCGGCCTGGCGCTGACCGACGCGGGAACGGCCGCCATGCAGCAGGCCGACCAGATCTTTCAGTTGGGTGAAGATCTTCCCGCGCGGGTGCGTGACGCGGTCAGCACCCCCACCGTTCGGCTGGCAGTCGGCATTTGTGACGGCCTGCCCAAGCTGGTGGTGCGCCGCCTCATTCACCCCGTGATCGGTGCGCCCAACTTGCGCCTGCTATGCCATGAGGGAAATCTGGACGACTTGCTGGGCGACCTGGCCTTGCACCGGCTCGACGTGGTGTTGTCGGACCGCCCTGCTCCTGCCAACCCCAA
>JAABQI010000203.1 GCA_011391545.1 Rhodoferax sp. | reverse complement strand
GCCGCCCAAATTAACTGTGCGCAACCTACTCAACATGATGACCAAGCCGCGTTGGGGCATTGGCATGCTGGGCACCCAGCGGCGCGGCTTTGGCAACATTGTTGGCCACGTCAAGGGCATCGACAGCATGGGCAGCCTGAGCGAATGGACTGCCAAACAGTTCGACCCGACTTTGAGTTGGAGCGATGTCGAATGGATCAAAAAACGCTGGGGTGGCAAGCTCATCCTCAAGGGAATTCAGGATGTCGAGGACGCGCACCTGGCCGTTGCATCCGGGGCCGACGCCCTGATCGTCAGCAACCACGGCGGCCGCCAACTCGACGGCGCCCCGTCTTCCATCAGCGCCCTGCCCGCCATTGTGGATGCCGTGGGCAGCCAGATCGAGGTGCACATGGACGGCGGCATTCGCAGCGGTCAGGACGTGCTCAAGGCCCGCGCCCTGGGTGCCCGCGGAACCTACATTGGCCGCGCCTTTCTGTACGGCCTGGGGGCCATGGGCGAGGCCGGTGTGACCCGGGCGCTGGAGATCATCCACAAGGAACTCGACCTGACCATGGCCTTTTGCGGCCACACGCACCTTGACAAGGTGGACAAGGGGATTTTGCTGCCGGGAACCTACCCGACGTAAGCACCTTCGCGAAATCAACGTTCACCCGTGTCGCACCACCCATTGCACGGCCCCTTGCGGGTGCTGAAACTCATCGATAGAACGCGCCGGGATGTCGGGGTAGCGCTCGTTCCACGTTTTGGCCAGCGCCGAACCGGCGCCAATTTCCAGCACACAGGCAACATGCCGTTCCGCCATTGACTCCATGCAGGATGACCATTGGACTGTGCTGGCCAGTTGCCGGCTCAGGGCCTGGCGCAGCGCGGCGGGTTGTCGGTTCAGCGTGCCGTCGGCATCGGTGGCGATGGGACACAGCGGCGCGGCGAATGGCAGCCCGGCCAGGGCCTTGGCAAAGTCATGGGCGGCTGGGGCCATCCACGACGAATGCGAGGCCACACGCACGTCGAGCCGCTTGCACACAGCACCCAGCGCCAGCAGCAGCGGCGTGGCCTGGCTCAGGCCCTCGTCGGACCCCGAAAAAACCGATTGCCCTGAATGGATCCGGATGGCGCATTCAAGCCCCAGGCCGGCGCAGGCCGCCAGTACCCGGTCCTCTGACAAGCCGGTCACGGCCATCATGCCGGTCTGCTGGCCCAGCACCGCCTTATCCATCAACGTGGCGCGCTGCTGCGCCAGGATGATGGCCTGCTCCGTCGAGAACACACCGGCACAGGCAAAGGCCGCCAGTTCGCCCACGCTGTAACCAGTCACCACGGCAGGGGTTTGCGGCAATTCGTCCTGGATGGACGCCCACGCAGCCAATGCCGTGCCGGTGATGAGTACCTGCGCAAAGGCATTGTTGCTGCGCCGGCCCTGGTCTTGCAGCGCCGTGCGCCAATCGGTGCCAAGACACTGGCTCATGGCGCGCAAGCTTGCCGCTGCCCTGGGTTCGGCTTCCAGCCAGGGCAACATCGTCGGATGCTGGCTGGCCTGCCCCGAAAAAATGAGGGCGTAACTCATGCGGCAAGCTCGGGCAGGGCTTTTGATGAATCTCTCTCGTCGTTGCGAACGCCGTGAAGCCATCCCTGCAGTCTGGATTGCCGCGTCGCTGGCGCTCCTCGCAATGACGGCATTGCTTGGTGGTCAGCCGTGATCAGCGATGCCACCCAGCAGGCGTTCGCCAGCACGTCAGCGGAACCACCGGGTGACAAGTTCCGAGCCACGAATGCGTTGTGAATCTCGCGTGCCTGGGGCAGCCAGTTGGTTTGCAGCACGCCGCCCGCCTGCAGGAATTGCCGCGCTGAGGCCTGCACAAAGCGCAAGCCGTCGATGCCGCCACGGTGCACACAATTGGTGTCATCCAGCACGGCCATGGCGGCAAACAGCGCCTGCACGCGGGCCGCGCGATCGCCTGCCCCATGTTGCTGGGCGGCCTGCAGGGCAGGCAGGGTGACATCGAACAGCACCGGGAACGCCTGCGCCGCTTCATCGCCCGCGCTGCGCAACCCAAAACGCCGGGCCGCCCGTTGGCCATTGGAAACCGGCGCGCTCAGCCGTGCCGCCCCGGAGCGCTGTGCCAAAGCGTCGCCCCAGGAGGACATCAGCACGGCACGCACATGCTGCGGCGTGAACGGCAAACCCTGGGCCAGCAACTGGCCCGCGCTGGCACACAGCAAACCCAGGCCAAAAATGGCGCCGCGGTGGGTGTTGACGCCACGGGTGGCAGACAGCATGCGGGCCTCGGCCTCTTTCCCCAGGCTTTCCAGAACAGCAAACGGCTCCCCGGCATGACCTGCCCGTGCCATGTTCGGGAAATAGCCGCGCAAGGCGAACAGGCTGCGCATGAAGGTCCGGGCATTCATGTCGGTATGGCTGCCGCAGTCCCGAAACGACACCAGACCCGGTTTTGGCTCCAGCGCCACCTCGGTGTAAAGCGCGCGCACTGCGGCCAGACCAAGGCCATACACGGCGCTTGAACGATGACTGGGCGGCTGTTGATCAGCCCACATCTGGATACGACTCCGTCATCGCGAGGTGCGCAGCGCCGTGGCGATCCATGTGGCTTGCCGTCATGAATTGCCGCGCTTCGCTCGCCGTGACATTCCCCACATTTTTCAGTTCGGCCAATGTTGCCAGCCGGATGTTGTAGCGGTCTTTCAGCAAGGCCCGCGCGGTGTGGCCTTCCCGCAAGCGCTGCAATTCACGCC
>JAABQI010000213.1 GCA_011391545.1 Rhodoferax sp. | reverse complement strand
ATGGCCACCTTTCGGGCGACAAGGTGCTCAAGGCCGTGGCCCAAGCCATTGGCGGCGCGTTTGTCAAGTGCGACGTCAGCAGCGAATCTGATGGACAAGCCGTGGTGGCCTGCGCCACTGGCCTGGGCAAATTGATGGGCCTGGTGAACTGCGCCGGCATTGCACCGGCCGAGAAAACCATTGGCAAAACCGGCCCGCACGCCCTCGCCCTGTTCAGCAAGTGCATCAGCGTCAACCTGATCGGCAGCTTCAACATGATCCGCCTGTGCGCCGATGCCATGAGCCGAAACGCTCCCGAGGACACGGGCGAGCGCGGCGTGCTGATCTCAACCGCCTCGGTGGCGGCGTTTGACGGCCAGATCGGCCAGGCCGCCTACAGCGCTTCCAAGGGCGGCATTGTCGGCATGACGCTGCCGATTGCCCGCGACCTGGCGCGTAACGGCATCCGCAACATGACGATTGCGCCTGGCATTTTCGGCACGCCCATGCTGTTCAGCTTTCCGCAGGAAGTGCAGGACGCGCTGGCGGCCAGTGTGCCGTTCCCGTCGCGCCTGGGCACGCCGCAGGACTACGCCAAGCTGGCCGTGCACATTTTTGAGAACGACATGCTCAACGGCGAGGTGATCCGGCTCGACGGCGCGATTCGCATGGCGCCACGCTGACAGGTCTTGGCATGGGATGCTGGCCAAAGCATCCCTCCTGCCTGACCCGAGCGAAGGAACAAGTGGCCTGACGCTGATCAGACAGGCGCGGGCCTTCCTACAATCCGGCCATGTCCATCCCCCAGACTTTTGTTCAGGAATTGCTCGCCCGCGCCGACGTGGTGGAGATCGTGGGTCGCTACGTGCCGCTCAAGAAGGGCGGCGCCAACTTCATGGGCCTGTGCCCCTTCCACAGCGAAAAGTCGCCCTCTTTTTCAGTCAGCCCGACCAAGCAGTTCTACCACTGCTTCGGCTGCGGCAAAACTGGCAACGCCATCAGCTTTCTGATGGAGCACGCGGGCATGAGCTTTGTCGAGGCGGTGCAAGACCTGGCCCAGCAATTCGGCATGAAGGTGCCCGAAGACGATGCCAGCCCGCAGGACCGGGCGCGCGCTGCCGAGCAGCGCCAGAAGCAGACCACACTCAACGAGGTGTTGGGAAAGGCCTGCCTGGCTTATCAAAAGCAGCTCAAGACCTCCGAGCGCGCAGTGGCCTATTTCAAGGGCCGGGGGCTCTCCGGGCGGATTGCCAAGCAGTTCGGCCTTGGCTATGCGCCCGAGGGCTGGCGCAGTCTGGCCAGTGTTTTCCCCAATTACGACGACCCGCTGCTGGTGGAAAGCGGCCTCGTGATCCTGACCGAAGAGGAAGGCCAGGAGGCCAAGCGCTACGACCGTTTTCGTGACCGGGTCATGTTCCCGATCCGCAACATCAAGGGCGAGTACATCGGCTTTGGCGGCCGCGTGCTGGGTGACGACAAACCCAAATACCTCAACTCGCCCGAGACGCCGGTGTTCAGCAAGGGGCGCGAGCTCTACGGCCTGTTCGAGGCGCGCAGCGCCCTGCGCGAGCTTGGGTTTGCGCTGGTGACCGAAGGCTACATGGACGTGGTGGCGCTGGCGCAACTGGGTTTTCCCAACGCCGTGGCAACACTCGGCACGGCCTGCACGCCCGAGCATGTTCACAAGCTGTTCCGCTTCACCGATTCGGTGGTGTTCAGTTTTGACGGCGACAGCGCGGGCCGACGCGCGGCGCGCAAGGCACTCGACGCCGCGCTGCCGCTGGCCACCGACGTACGCTCGGTCAAGTTTCTGTTTTTGCCGCCCGAGCACGACCCCGACAGTTTCATCCGTGAACACGGCAAGGAGGCTTTTGCCCGCTATGTGAGCGAGGCCGTGCCCCTGAGCCGTTTTTTGATCGATGCCGCGCGCGACGGCTGCGACCTGCACAGCGCCGAGGGCCGCGCGCATCTGGCCAGCAACGCCCGGCCGCTGTGGGAACTGCTGCCCGCAGGCGCGCTCAAGCAACAACTGCTGACGGAACTTGCTGATCTGGTCCAGCTCAGCGCGCGCGAGCTCAACGACATCTGGCACCCTGCGCTGTCCAGGGCCAAGGTCAAACGGGAGCGTTTTGATCCTTATCTCAATGAGGGGAGCGCCACTGGCGAGTACAAAAGCCACCGCGCCAAAACGTCCAAAAGCAAAGGCTTTGAGCGGCTCTCGGGCAGTCGGCTGCCTGCCAGCCGCGCCGACCACGCCGCTCGCATCCTGCTTGACAACATGGCGGCGCTGGAGTCGCTGTCAGCCGAAGACCACACCCTGCTGTGCGGCCTGCCAGCGCCGCATGGCCCGCTTTTTTCCTGGCTGGAGAGCCAGCTCCATGAACACGGCCCCATGCCTTGGGCGGCCTTGCGCGAGGGACTGCGCGGGCATGAGAGCGAAGCCTTCGCCTTCAAGCTCATGGCCGGCTACGAGCTTGGCGCAGACGATGACGACGGCGAAGAGCGCAACGAACTGCGCCATTTGATCAACCGCATGCTGATCGAACACCTCAAAGCTGAAGAAACAGGGGCGATCGAAGCCGCCAAAACAGACCCCGGCGCCCTGAAACGCTACCGCGAACTCCAGGCGCGGCGCTTGCTGCTGGAGTCTGCCACCTGAATCCCCATCCCCTGTCGGGTTGATCGCAAAAGGTATAATCCGTCACTTTCCGACAAGCGCGACAGCAGCACCTCCGGGCCCGGCCAATTGATGACTTATTTTTCATCCGGCCAACCTACCGCAAGGACTGCATTCCAAATGTTCGCCCACCCAGCTTGTCTGACCCGGTTCATTCCTCGTCCTGCCCAACGCTGGCTGTAAAAGCGTTAGCCCATTCTGCCGTTACTGTCTTTGAGGTGCCATCATGCCTGCTACCAAGCCTACAAAACCTGCTGCGTCCAAAGTGCAGACCGGCATTGCCGCGAAATCCGCCCCCTCCACCTCCAAACCGAAAGCCGCCCCTGTGACCGTTTCCAAGAGCAAAGCCATCCCGGAAGATAAAAAAACTGCCGTCAAGACGGTTGAGCCTGTTGAAAAGAAAAAGACTGTCAAGGCCGTCGAGGCTGCCGCCCCTGCCAAGACGGCGGCCAAGCGCGGCCCCAAAGCCAAAGCGGGCAAGGCAACAAAAGTCAGCGGAGACCATGATGTCGACATGAGCGACATCGAGGACGACCTGGTGGGTGAACCCGAGGTGGTGGAAGCCACGACCGAGAAGGTCAAGCCGCTGCGCATGAAAATCAGCAAGGCAAAGGAACGCGCCTTGATGAAGGAATTTGGCCTGGACGAGACCGTGTTGTCCGAAGACGACCTCGCCAAGCGCCGTTTGCGCCTGAAGGCCCTGATCAAGCTCGGCAAAACCCGCGGCTACCTGACCCACGGCGAAATTTCCGACCACCTGCCCGACAAGCTGGTGGATGCCGAGACGCTGGAAGTGGTGATCTCGATGCTCAACGACATGGGCGTGGCCGTTTACGAGCACACCCCTGATGCCGAGACCCTGCTGCTCAATCAGAACGGGCCGACCGCCGCCACCGAGGAAGAAGCCGAGGAAGAAGCCGAGGCCGCCCTGAGCACGGTGGACAGCGAGTTCGGCCGCACCACCGACCCGGTGCGCATGTACATGCGCGAAATGGGCACGGTGGAACTGCTCACGCGCGAGGGCGAGATCGAGATTGCCAAGCGCATTGAAGGCGGCCTGATGGCCATGATGGAGGCGATTTCTGCCTCGCCCGCCAGCATTGTCGAAATTTTGCAGCTGGGCGAAGACATCCGCAGCGACAAGGTGGTGATCACCACCATCGTCGATGGCTTCACCAACCCCAACGAGGCCGATGACTATGTGGCCGAGGAAGACTTTGACGAATTTGACGCCGAAGACGACGACGATGGCAATGGCGGCTCCAAGGCGCTGACCAAAAAGCTCGAGGAGCTCAAAAAAGAAGCCATGAGCCGCTTCGACCGCCTGCGCGAGTACCACGAAAAAATTCTCAAAACCTATGACAAGGAAGGTTACGGCACGCCCGTCTACCTGAAAACGCAAAAACTGTTGTCAGAAGAGTTGATGTCGATCCGGTTTACCGCCAAGACCATTGAAAAACTGTGCGACATGGTGCGCGGCCAGGTTGATGAGGTGCGCAAGAAGGAGCGCGAACTGCGCCGCATCATCGTTGACAAATGCGGCTACCCGCACGAGCACTTCATTGCCGAATTCAGCGGCCGCGACAAGCACCATCACAAGGTGGCCAGCCATTTGCTGGACCAGAAATGGATCGAAAAGCAGGCGGCGGCGGGAAAACCCTGGAGTGCCGTGATGGGCCGCAACATTCCGCCAGTGCAGGAGCTGCAGCAGGGTCTGATGAACCTGCAAACCAAGGTGGTGGTGCCGCTGGACCAGCTCAAGGACATCAACAAGCGCATGAACGAAGGTGAATACGCCTCGCGCGCGGCCAAAAAGGAAATGATCGAGGCCAACCTGCGCTTGGTGATCTCGATTGCCAAGAAGTACACCAACCGGGGTCTGCAGTTCCTCGACCTGATCCAGGAAGGCAACATCGGCCTGATGAAGGCGGTGGACAAGTTCGAATACCGCCGCGGCTACAAGTTCTCGACCTACGCCACCTGGTGGATTCGCCAGGCCATCACGCGCAGCATTGCCGACCAGGCGCGCACCATCCGGATTCCGGTGCACATGATCGAGACCATCAACAAGATGAACCGCATCAGCCGTCAGCATTTGCAGGAATTTGGCTACGAGCCAGATGCCAGCGTGCTAGCCGAGCGCATGGAGATCCCCGAGGACAAAATCCGCAAGATCATGAAGATCGCCAAGGAGCCGATTTCTATGGAAACGCCGATCGGCGACGATGACGACAGCCACCTGGGCGATTTCATCGAGGACGGCGCCAACACGGCACCCATGGAAGCCGCCATGCAGGCCGGCCTGCGCGACGTCGTCAAGGACATCCTGGACAGCCTGACCCCGCGCGAAGCCAAGGTGCTGCGCATGCGATTTGGCATCGAGATGACCAACGACCACACGCTCGAAGAAGTGGGCAAGCAGTTTGACGTGACGCGTGAACGCATTCGCCAGATCGAAGCCAAGGCGCTGCGCAAACTCAAGCACCCGAGCCGCTCCGACAAGCTGCGCAGCTTCACCGACAACCTGTAATCCGGGCGCTGGATGGCATAAGGCAGCGCCATGCACGAAATGTCGCTGGCCGAAGGCGTGTTGCAACTCATCGAGGACGCAGCACGCCGGGACGAGTTCAACAAGGTCAGCACCGTCTGGCTTGAAATTGGCCAGCTCTCGGGTGTGGAAGCCGAAGCGATGGCCTTTTGTTTTGATGCGGTGACACGCAACACGGTGGCCGATGGCGCCAGGCTGGAGATCATCACGCTACCCGGCCAGGGCTGGTGCATGGCCTGCGATAAAACCGTGCACATGACCGAGGTCTTTGACGAATGCCCGCATTGCGGCGGCTATCCGCTGCAAGTGACTGCCGGCACTGAAATGCGGGTGAAGGAACTTGAGGTAAGCTGAGCACCAAGGTGGTCCCGACGGACTTCAATGAGGAGACAGGCGATGTGTGTGACATGCGGTTGCGGTGAAGGGGAGGTCAGGATCGAAGGCGCGGCGGCGCAGCATGACCACGTTCATGAACATGTTCACGCTGATGGCAGCCGCCACACGCACGAACATCCCCATGATCACCAACACATGCACACCCCGGCACCCGCGCATTCCCATGCGCCGGGCATCACACCCAGCCGCAGGGTGCAAATCGAGCAGGACATCCTGGCCAAAAACAACGCCTACGCCCGGGCCAACCGCCAGGCACTGGTGGAGCGCGGCATTTTTGCTTTGAACCTGGTGTCGAGCCCGGGCTCGGGCAAAACCACGCTGCTGTGCAAAACCATTGACCTGCTGGGCTCAAGTTCGGTGGCCGTGATCGAGGGCGACCAGCAAACCAGTCTGGACGCCGACCGCATTCGCGCCAGCGGCGCGCAAGCCATCCAGATCAACACCGGCAAGGGCTGCCACCTCGACGCGCATGGGGTGGGCCACGCCATGGCACAACTCCAGTTGGCGGATGACGCGTTGCTGCTGATCGAAAACGTGGGCAACCTGGTGTGCCCGGCCGCCTTCGACCTGGGCGAGGCGCACAAGGTGGTGATTTTGTCGGTGACCGAGGGCGAAGACAAACCCATCAAGTACCCCGACATGTTCCGCGCCGCCAGCCTGATGCTGCTCAACAAGATCGACCTGCTGCCGCATCTGACTTACGACGTGGACGCGGCAATCGCCTTTGCGCGCCGGGTCAATCCGCAGATCAGGGTGATCCAGCTCAGCGCCACCACTGGCGAAGGCATGGGCGAATGGCTGGCCTTTCTGCGCGACGGCATGGCCCAGGCGCATGCGGCCAAAGCACAAACCGTGGCCAGCCTGCAGGCCGAAATCGCGCAACTCAAGGCGCAACTCGAAGCCCAAGGACAAGCGAGACCAACCGCACCGGCCTGATGACGGCACCAGCCCTGCTTTCGCAGCACATCCGCGTCACCGGCATCGTTCAGGGCGTTGGTTTCAGGCCCTTTGTCTGGCGCCTGGCCCAGCAGCTCGGCCTGCGCGGCTGGGTGCGCAACGATGCCCAGGGCGTCGAGCTCCTGGCCCAGGGCAGCCAGCCCGGCTTGGCCGAGTTGCAGGAGCGCCTGCGTCTTGACGCGCCGCCGCTGGCTCGTGTTGACAGCGTGAAGGTGCACGCGTTGCCGGCAGAGCCGTTCACGGCGTTCAGCATCATCGCCAGCCAGTCGGGCCAGGCCGCCACCGCGATTGGCCCCGACACGGCAGTTTGTGCCGATTGCCTGCACGAGCTGTTCGACCCGTCAAGCCGGCGTTATCGCCACGCCTTCATCACCTGCACCCATTGCGGCCCGCGCTACACCGTGACCCGCGCCCTGCCCTACGACCGGCCGCAAACCAGCATGGCGGCATTCCCGCTGTGCCCGGCCTGCAGCCAGGACTACACCGACCCGGCCAACCGTCGTTTTCATGCCGAGACCAGCTGTTGCCCACAATGCGGCCCGCGCCTGAGTTTGTCCGATGCGCAGGGCCAGCCCCTCGCCGGCGACCCCATCAACCGCACCCTGCAGCTGCTGCAAAACGGCCAGATCGTCGCCATCAAAGGCCTGGGCGGCTTTCATTTGGCCTGCGATGCGCGCAACGCGACGGTGGTGGCGCGGCTGCGCCTGCGCAAGAACCGCGAGGCCAAACCTTTTGCCGTGATGCTGGCCAACGCCGCCAGCGTTGCGCCATTTGCGCACATTCGTCATTGCGAACGCAGTGAAGCAATCCATGACTTCCAACTGCATGGACTGCCGCGCTTCGCTCGCAGTGACGAAGTCTCTGTTCAAGGTCCGTGTGCGGTATCGAGCCCGATTCAGACAGCTCGCGATGACGACCAGCGCGCGCTGCTGGAAAGCCGCGAGCGGCCCATCGTGCTGCTCCCTGCCACAGCGGCCTGTGCGACCGCACTGCCCGGCGTCGCCCCCGGCCTGCAGCGCCTGGGCGTGATGCTGCCGACCACGCCGATCCATTTCTTGTTGTTTCATGAAGCCGCTGGCCGGCCCGATGGCGTGGCATGGCTCGGCGAGCCGCAAGCCCTGGTGCTGGTGATGACCAGCGCCAACCCGGGCGGCGAGCCCATCGTGCGTGACACGGCCGAGGCGCACGCCCGGCTGGCGGGCATTGCCGATGCGTTTCTGGACCATGACCGCGACATCGTGGCCCGCTGCGACGACAGCGTGCTGCAAGTGGTGGCAGGCGCTGCCCAATTCATCCGTCGCAGCCGCGGTTACGCCCCTGCCGCCGTTCACCTGCCGCGGTCCGGGCCGTCGGTGCTGGCTTTTGGCAGCCACCTGAAAAACACGGTCTGCGTCACGCGCGGCCATGACGCTTTTTTGTCGCCCCACATCGGCAGCCTGGACAACGCCGCCAGCTGTGAATTTCAGGATGAAACGGTGCAGCGACTGTGCGATTTGCTCGATGTGAAGCCACAAATTGTGGCGCACGACCTGCACCCCGACGACTACAGCACGCGTGCCGCGATGGCCTATGCGCAACAGCGCGGCTTCCCCACCGTTGCGGTGCAACACCACCACGCTCACGTCGCTGCCGTGTGTGCCGAACACGGCTGGCAAGGTCCGCTGCTGGGGCTGGCACTCGATGGTGTCGGCCTGGGAACGGACGGCACGGCCTGGGGTGGCGAACTGCTTAGGGTTGATGGCGCGCAATGCGAGCGCCTGGGTCACCTGCGCCCCTTGCCCATGCCGGGCGGCGACCGGTGCGCACGCGAGCCGTGGCGCATGGCCGCCTCCGTGCTGCATGAACTGGGCCGCAACGCAGAGATTGCACAACGATTTCAGGATCCTGCGGCCAGCACCGTGGCCACCATGCTGGTGCGCCAGTTCAACAGCCCGCGCACCTCGAGCATGGGCCGCGCGTTCGATGCCGCGGCCGGCTTGCTCGGCATCAGCCACACCATGGCCTACGAGGCCCAGGCCGCCATCCTGCTGGAGCAAGCGGCCACCCTGCACATCGAAGCCCATGGCTGGCCGACCTCGATGCCGGGTGGCTATGCCATCGGCGACGACGGCCAGCTTGACCTGCTGCCCGTGTTGGGCGCGCTGAACAAGGCTGGCGACGCCAGCCAAGCCGCCGCTGTTTTCCATGCCGCCCTGGTGGCGGCCTTGACCGAATGGGTGATACAAGCCGCAAACACCACCGGGTTGACGACTTTGGCCTGGGGCGGCGGCTGCTTTCTCAACACCCTGTTAACGTCGCAGTTGCGGCAAAATTTGCAGCACAGGGGCATCACGGTGCTGGTACCCCAACGCACCTCGCCCGGGGACGCCAGCATCGCGCTCGGGCAGGTCTGGGTGGCCCTGCATTCTTTGGAGGCAACAACATGTGTTTAGCACTACCGGTCAAGGTGATTGAAGTCGGCTGCGGCCAAAATGGCGATCACGCCATGGTGGACCTGGGCGGGGTCAAGAAAGAAATCTCGCTGGCGCTGCTAGACGATGTGCAGGTGGGCGACTATGTGATCCTGCACGCGGGTTACGCACTGTCCAAACTCGACCCCGAAGAGGCCGAGCGCACGCTGGCGCTGTTCTCGGATATGTCTGAGTCAGCCTGACGGCGCCATGAAATACATCGACGAGTTTCGCGACGGCGCGGTGGCCCAAACGCTGGCCGGGAAAATTGCGCGGCTGGCACAGCCGCAGCGCAACTACAGTTTCATGGAGTTTTGCGGCGGCCACACCCACGCCATTTCGCGCTACGGCCTGAGCGACCTGCTGCCCGCCAACGTGCGCATGGTGCACGGCCCCGGTTGCCCCGTGTGTGTGCTGCCGATTGGCCGCATCGACATGGCCATCGACCTGGCGCTGCAGCACAAGGTCATTTTGTGCAGCTACGGCGACACCCTGCGCGTGCCCGCCTCCAACAGCCTCTCCTTGCTCAAGGCCAAGGCGCGCGGCGGCGACATCCGCATGGTGTATTCCACGCTTGATGCGCTGCAGATTGCGCGCGACAACCCGCGGCGCGAGGTGGTGTTTTTCGCCATCGGCTTCGAGACCACGACGCCACCGACGGCGCTGGCCATTCTGCAGGCACAGCAGGAGCAGCTCACCAACTTCAGCGTGCTGTGCTGCCATGTGCTCACGCCCGCCGCCATCACGCAGATTCTGGAATCGCCCGAAGTCAAGCAATGGGGCACGGTGCCGATCGACGGCTTTATCGGCCCGGCACATGTCTCCACGGTGATCGGCAGCCGGCCCTACGAACCGTTTGCCGCCAACTATCACAAGCCGGTGGTGATTGCCGGCTTTGAGCCGCTCGACGTGATGCAGGCCATCCTGATGCTGATTGCCCAGGTCAACGAGGGCCGCGCCGAGGTGGAAAACGAGTTCTCCCGCGCGGTCAGCCGCGACGGCAACCGCAAGGCGCAAGACCGCATGGCCGAAGTGTTCGAGTTGCGCCATGCGTTCGAGTGGCGCGGCCTGTCCGTGGTGCCCGATTCGGCCCTGAAAATTCGCGAAAAATACGGTGCTTTCGATGCCGAGCGCCGCTTCAAAATCAACTACACCTCGGTGCCCGACAACAAGGCCTGCGAGTGCGGTGCCATTTTGCGCGGTGTCAAACGTCCGCAGGATTGCAAGATTTTTGGCACCGTCTGCACCCCCGAAAACCCGGTCGGCTCGTGCATGGTCAGCAGCGAAGGCGCCTGCGCCGCGCACTACAGTTACGGCCGCCACAAGGACATGACGGCATGAGTGAAGTCAAACGCGGCTACATTCGCCCGCTCGATCTGAAGCACGGCCGGGTCGACATGACCCACGGCTCGGGTGGGCGCGCCATGGTGCAACTGATTGCCGAGCTGTTTACCAAACACCTGGGCAACAGCTATCTGGGCCAGGGCAACGACGGCGCGGTGCTGCCGCCTGCGCTGCTGGACGGCAAACCGGCGCGACTGGTGATGGCCACCGACTGCCATGTGGTCTCACCGCTGTTCTTTCCCGGTGGCGACATTGGTTGTTTGTCGGTGCACGGCACGCTCAACGACGTGGCGGTGATGGGCGCGACGCCACTGTACCTGGCCGCCGGCTTTATTCTGGAAGAAGGCTTCGCGCTGGCCGACCTGGCGCGCATCGTCGAATCCATGGCGCGTTCTGCCAGCGAGGCCGGTGTGCCGGTGGTTACCGGCGACACCAAGGTGGTGGAGCGGGGGAAAGGCGATGGCGTTTTCATCACCACCACCGGCGTGGGTGTGCTGCCTGACGGCCTGGAATTGGGTGGTGAGCGCGCGCGGCCGGGCGATGTGGTGCTGGTGTCGGGCACCATGGGCGACCACGGCGTGGCGATCATGAGCTTGCGCGAAAATCTGAGCTTTGAGGCGGCCATCACATCGGACACGGCCGCGCTGCATGGCCTGATTGCCAGGCTGCTGGCCACCAGTGCCGACATCCGCTGCCTGCGCGACCCCACGCGCGGCGGGCTGGCCTCTGCCCTGAACGAAATCGCAGACCAATCGGGTGTCGGCATGATGCTGCACGAGAGGGCCATTCCGATCCAACCGGTGGTCGCCGCCGCCTGCGAATTTTTGGGTCTGGACCCGCTCTATGTCGCCAACGAAGGCAAGTTGATTGTGATCTGCGCGGCGGCCGATGCGCAGACCTTGCTGGACGTGATGCACGCTCACCCGCTGGGCCGGGATGCCGCCCGGATTGGCGAGGTGCTGGCCGACAAGCACCATTTTGTCCAGCTCACCACCGCCTTTGGCGGCCGGCGCATTGTCGATTGGCTGACCGGCGAGCAATTGCCGCGGATTTGCTGATGCCAAGGGCCGGTCAGAGCACCGCGTAGGCCTCAAAATCAGCCAGCGGCAACGGACGGCTAAAAAGATAACCCTGGTAGGCGTGACAGCCGAGGTGGGCGAGAAAATCCTTTTGGGCTTCGAGTTCGACTCCTTCGGCAATCACGCCCAGGCCCATGGTCTCGGCCAGCGCAATCACCATTTTGGCAATGGCGGCATCGTTGGTGTCGGTCAGAATGTTTCTGATAAAGCCCTGGTCGATCTTGAGCTGGTCCAGCGGCAGCCGCTTGAGATAGCTCAGCGACGAGTAACCGGTGCCAAAGTCATCGAGTGAAAAGCCCACGCCCTGCATTTTCAGGACCGTCATCTTGGCGATGGTGTCCTCCACGTCGTTGACCAGCAGGCTCTCGGTCAGCTCCAGCTTGAGCCGCTTCGGGTTGGCCCCGGTACGCATCAAAGTGGCTTGCACCTGCGCCACAAAATCCGCTTGCTGAAACTGCCTGGCGCTCACGTTGACAGCCAGCGTCAGATGCGCCATGGCGGGCTGCCCGGCCCAAGTCGCCAATTGCTCGCAAGCGGTCTCCAGCACCCATTGCCCCAGCGGAAGAATCAGGCCAGTTTCTTCGGCCAGCGGAATGAAGTCGGCGGGCGACACCAGGCCATGCTGCGGGTGCTGCCAGCGCACCAGCGCCTCGGCGCCCGTCAAACGTCCGGCGCCCACCACCTGCGCCTGGTAAAACAGCACAAACTGATGGGTCTGCAAGCCTTGGCGCAGTTCGCTTTCCAATGTCGCGCGCACAGACACCACCACCTGCATCTGGTTGTCAAAAAAGCGCAGCATGTTGCGCCCGGCAGCCTTGGCCTGGTACATGGCCAGCTCGGCACGCTTGAGTGGCTCGTCTGTTTCATCTTCAGTCTGGGCATCGCCAAACAGCGCGACGCCAATGCTGGACGTGATGTGTTGTTCTGTTGCGCCAAGGTGAAATTTCTGACTGAGCTGCTGGCGTATTTTGTTGGCCAGGCTCTCGGCATAGGTGGCGGCCTCAAGCTCATCGTCACCCAGGTCTTCGAGCATGACCACAAACTCATCTCCCCCGAGCCGGGCCGCCGTATCGCCTTCGCGCAAACAGTCGCTCACGCGGCGGGCCACGCATTGCAGAAGCACATCGCCCTGCACATGCCCCAGTGTCTCGTTAAGGGTCTTGAAATCATCCAGATCAACGAACAGCACGGCGCCTTTTCTGTGATGCCTTGAGCTCGTCAGCATGGCTTGCGCCAGACGGTCCAGCAACAAGCGACGGTTGGGCAATTGCGTCAACGGATCATAAAAAGCCAGCTTGTAGATCTGGTCTTCGGCGCTCTTGCGGGCGCTGATGTCAGAGAAAGTGGCCACGTAATGCGTCACCCGCCCGGCCGCGTCTTTCACCGAACTGATATTCAACCATTCCGGATAAACCTCGCCGTTCTTGCGCCGGTTCCAGATTTCACCTTGCCACGAACCCTGCAGCACGATGCTGTCCCACATCGCCTTGTAAAAAAGACCATCGTGGCGACCAGAAGACAGCAGGCTCGGATTCTGGCCCACCGCCTCGGCCGCGCTGTACCCCGTGATCTGGCTGAACGCCTGGTTCACGCGCAGGATCACCCCCTGCGCGTCGGCAATCGTCATGCCTTGTTGCGACTCGAAGGCAGTGGCGGCAATGCGCAGTTCGGCCTCGGTGCTTTTACTCTCGGCCACCACCTTCTTGAGCGCCAACTCGCGCAGATTGAGCCTGTCCAGCAAGCGGTTGAAGCCACCAATGAGCGTGCCAATTTCGTCATCCCGCTCGATCGGCAAAGGCGGCGGCGGCTGGTCTGAAACAGCAAGCCGCGCGAGTGTTTGCACGGTGCTGAGCATGGGCGAGAGTTCGCGCCGCAGCAACCACCAGATCAGACCACCGGCCAGCAGCGCAAACAACAGCATGGCCATCAGCATGCGCTCTTGCAGCGAGCGGGTCGGGGCAAAGGCCTCCTCGGTGGGCAGCGCCACTGCCAGCATCCAGCCAGCAGCGGGCACGGCCTTTCCAGCCACCAGCATGCTTTGCCCCAGCGCATTGATAAGGGTGGCAGTGCCTTCATAGCCTTGCAAAAACCGGTCCAGCGTCGGATTGACACCCACCGCCGGAAAAAGCTCCAGCGCGCGGCGCCTGTCGGTTGCCGTCACAAGCATCCGGTACTGCGGCACCACCAGCGCATAACCACCAAGGTCACCATAGCGCTTGCCCACATGGTGATCGAGAAAATTGGGCCGATCCAGGTTGGTCAGGCCGGCCAGCACCCCGATCACCTGGCCCGTCGGGCCCGCGATGGGCACCATCATGCGAAATTCCGGCAGGTTGCCCAGACTCGACAAATGGGGTTTGCCAAACGTCACCCTGCCAGTGATGGCGCCGATGAAGTCCGCGCGGTCAGCGTGATTTTTGCCGAGGTGTCCCCCGGCAACAGGCAGCTCGGCGACGGCCAGGCCATCCGCCTGAAACACAATGACGCTGTCGTTGAACAGGGATAAAAACACACGACCCTGCCGCAAATGGTCTTGCAGCGCTGGCAGATCGGCCATCATGGCCGGCGTGATCGCGCCAGCCACAGTTTGCAGCGCCTGGACACGGTTGCTGATGTCGCGGTCGATGCTGGCGGCCACCTGCGTCGCGATAGAAAACTGCTGCTTGCCAAGCTCTCTTTGCAAATCCACGCGCAGCATGGCACCGAGGTAATACGCAAGCCCCGCCATGCACACCAGCAGAGCAACCAGTGTGAGAAATGTGATCCTTGTTTTAAGCGATCGTGTGCGCAGAAAATGAAGCTTCAAAATGGTGTTTGGTGACTGCTGACCGGACCCGCGGACAGTTTAAGCGCTGTCATGGCCTGATGTCGCCTCGCCCTGAAATTCATGCGGCCATCCCTGTTGATCAGCTGCGGGCATAAAAAAACCCCAATGGCCTGCGCGCATCGGGGTTGCATCAAGCCGCCACGGGCGGCCTGGATCGCAGTTACATATGGTCGATCATGACCTGGCCGAAGCCCGAGCAGCTCACCTGGGTGGCACCGTCCATCAGGCGGGCAAAGTCATAGGTGACCTTCTTGCTCTTGATCGAGCGCTCCATCGAGGTGATGATGGCATCGGCGGCCTCGGTCCAGCCCATGTGGCGCAGCATCATTTCGGCCGACAAAATCTCGGAACCCGGGTTCACATAGTCCTTGCCAGCGTACTTGGGAGCCGTACCGTGGGTGGCTTCAAAGCAGGCCACGTTGTCGGACAGGTTGGCGCCAGCGGCAATGCCGATGCCGCCGACCTGTGCAGCCAATGCATCAGAAATGTAGTCGCCGTTCAGGTTCAGCGTGGCGATCACACTGTATTCTGCCGGGCGCAACAGGATTTGCTGCAGGAAGGCATCGGCGATGCAATCTTTGACCACGATGTCCTTGCCCGTTTTGGGGCTCTTGAACTTGCACCACGGGCCGCCGTCAATCAGCTCGGCACCGAATTCCTTTTGCGCCAGGGCATAGCCCCAGTCGCGGAACGCGCCTTCGGTGAATTTCATGATGTTGCCCTTGTGCACCAGCGTCACACTGGGCTTGTCGTTGGCAATGGCGTAGTTGATGGCCTGGCGCACGAGCCGCTCCGTGCCTTCGCTCGACACCGGCTTGATGCCAATGCCGGAAGTGTTGGGAAAGCGGATTTTGGTGACGCCGAGCTCGTCCTTCAGGAACTTGATGAGTTTCTTGGCCTTGTCGGATTCGGCTTCGAATTCGACACCGCAATAGATGTCTTCGGTGTTTTCACGGAAGATCACCATATTGGTTTTTTCGGGTTCCTTGACCGGGCTGGGCACGCCTTCGAAATACTGGATCGGGCGCAGGCAGACGTACAGGTCAAGTTCCTGGCGCATGAACACGTTGAGCGAGCGGATACCGCCGCCCACAGGCGTCGTCAAGGGGCCTTTGATGGACACCACATATTCGCGCAGCGCATCAAGGGTTTCAGTGGGAAACCAGACATCGGGGCCATAAACGGTGGTGGCCTTTTCACCGGCATAGACCTCCATCCAATGAATTTTTTTCTTGCCACCGTAGGCTTTGGCCACGGCCGCATCGACGACCTTGATCATGACGGGGGTAATGTCGAAACCGGTGCCGTCACCCACGATAAAAGGAATGATCGGCTGGTCTGGCACGTTCAATGAGTTGTCGGCATTGACGGTAATTTTTTGGCCTTCTGAGGGCACCTTGATGTGCTGATACATGGACTTGAGTCTCCGGTAGTGGATCAATGATCTAGGGATAGGCCAGCGATCAAACTGACCCGTGTTTTATACACTTTTTGATTCTATTCCCAATAGATTACCAAATGCTGTCATGACAGCAACTCCCGTGGCATCACCCGCCGCTTTCAAGGCAAAACTTGTTTTGCGTCAAAATCAGGTCATGAACCAACTCGCCACCTTGTTGCTGTCACTTGCCCTGCTCTGCTCGGGCACCAGTTTTGCCCAGGGCGCACCGCAAATGAACTTGCCGCGCGTCAAGCTCACAGCGGGCATGTACCTGATAGACACCCAGGTGGCAGCCACACCAGAGCAGCGCAGCACCGGCCTCATGTACCGCCGCCAAATGCCGCCCGCAGAAGGCATGCTGTTTGTCTTTGAGCAAGCCGGCCAGCAATGCTTCTGGATGAAAAACACCCTGCTGCCCCTGACTGCCGCTTTTGTGGCGGACGATGGCACCATCGTCAACCTGGCCGACATGACGCCGCAAAGCACCGACTCCCATTGTTCTGAAAAGCCGGTGCGCTTTGTGCTGGAAATGAACCAGGGCTGGTTTGCCCAAAAAGGCATCAAGGCGGGCTTCAAGCTCGGCGGCCCGCCCTTCAAGTCTGAGTGATGGAACGCCTGCGCATTGACAAGTGGCTGTGGGCGGCGCGCTTTTACAAGACGCGCACGCTGGCCAGCGAAGAAATCGACAAGGGTCGGGTGCAGGTCAACGGCGTGGCCGTCAAGCCCGCGCGTGAACTCAAGGCGGGAGACAGCGTGCTGCTGCGCAATGGGCCCATCAGCCGCACCGTGACCGTTCTCGCAATCAGCGACAAGCGCGGCCCGGCGCCGGTGGCCGCGTTGCTGTATCAGGAAACCGAAGATTCCATTCGCCAGCGCCAACAGGCGGCCGAGCAGCGCCGGCTGGCACCCGAGCCGGCCTTGAGCCTGAGCCAGGGCCGCCCCACCAAGCGCGACCGGCGCGACACCGAGCAACTGCGCCAGCACGACTGGGACGAGCGCTGGAGCGCCAGCCTCAAAACGTGATGTTCATGATGGCGGTGTCTTTGACCTCTTCCATCACAACGTAGCTGTGCGACTGGGAAGGCACCGGTATTTTTTGCAGGATGCTGCTCAACAGCTCACGGTAATCCGGCATGGCATTGAGCCGCGCTTTCACCAGGTAGTCAAAGTTGCCCGACACCAGGTAACACGCCATCACCTCGGGCATGTGCAACAGCGCCTTGCGCACCTGTTCAAACACGTCGCCTGACTTGACCGTGAGCGTGATTTCAACAAACACCAGCAGCGTTTTGCCGACCGATTTGGGATCCACCTGGGCGTGGTAGCCGGTGATCACGCCGCTGCGCTCCATGCGCCGCACCCGCTCGGCACAGGGCGAGGTCGACAACCCGATCAGTTCGCCCAGTTCGGTCATCGAAATGCGGCCCTGTCGCTGCAGGATGTCGAGGATTTTTCTGTCGATGCGGTCAAGCTCAGCCATATTTTTGGTTTGGGTGGTTTTTTTCAGTTGAAGTTTATATTTTCTTCTGTAATCAGCAATTAAAACAAGGAAATTTGCTGGCAATGCTTGTCTAAACTTCACGAATCAACCGTTAACAGTGAGGTTTGCATGAAAGTTGTTGTCTTGGGCGCTGGCGTCATCGGTATTTCAACGGCTTACGCCCTGGCCCGCGCCGGGGCCGAGGTCACAGTGCTTGAGCGCCAGAATGGCGCGGCGCTGGAAACCAGTTTTGCCAATGCCGGCCAGGTGTCGCCCGGCTACTCAACACCCTGGGCCGCCCCGGGCATTCCGCTCAAAGCCGTCAAATGGCTGTTTCAGAAGCATGCGCCGCTGGCCTTGCGCGCCGACGGCTCGCTGTTCCAGCTGCGCTGGCTGGCGGGCATGCTGGCCAACTGCACGCCGGCGCGCTACGCCGTGAACAAGGAACGCATGATGCGCGTGTCGGAATACAGCCGCGCCTGCCTGCAGCAACTGCGCCTGGATACCGGCATCCAGTACGAGCAACGCACCGGCGGCACGCTGCAGGTGTTTCGCTCGCAGGCGCAACTTGATGCCGTGGCGCGCGACTTGGAGGTGCTGCGCGCCTGTGGTGTGGCGCACGAGGTGCTGGACCGCGCCGGACTGGCCCGCGTGGAGCCCGCGCTGGCCCACACCCAGGACCGGCTGACAGGCGGCCTGTGGCTGCCGCATGATGAAACCGGTGACTGCTTCATGTTTACCCAGCAACTGGCAGAGAAAGCGCGGCAGCTTGGCGTGCAGTTCCGCTACGGCGTCGATGTCAAAGAATTGCTATCCGATGGCCGCACCCTGCAGGGCGTGCAACTGGCCGGGCCCGAGGCCGAAGTGATCAAGGCCGACAAGTATGTGCTGGCGCTGGGCAGTTACACGCGTCAACTGGTGCGGCCGCTCGGCCTGAACCTGCCGGTGTACCCGGTCAAGGGCTATTCGCTCACCGTGCCTTTGCTCGATGCCAGCATGGCACCGCAATCGACCGTGCTGGATGAGACCTACAAGGTGGCGATCACGCGTTTTGACAAGCGCATCCGAGTCGGCGGTATGGCCGAGTTGGCTGGGTTTGACCTGACGCTGAACCCCAAACGCCGCGCCACGCTCGAAATGGTGACTGCCGACCTGTTCCCCGGCGGCGACCTGCCCAGGGCCGAGTTCTGGACCGGCTTGCGCCCGCAAACGCCCGATGGCACTCCCATCATCGGCGCCACCCGGCAGTACCCCAACCTGTTTTTGAACACCGGCCACGGTACCTTGGGCTGGACCATGGCCAGCGGCTCCGGGCAATTGCTGGCCGACCTGGTCACCGGCAGGCAACCCGCCATCAGCACCGAAGGCTTGGCGCTGGACCGCTACAGCGTTTCTGCGCCGCTCCGCAGTGGCCCCAAGCGGGCCGTCAGCGCCACCGCCTGAGCCGGGCTGTCAGCCTATTTCTCCAGCACATAGGAGCCCGGCGCGTCGGCCAGCGCCGGGAATTTTCGGCTCGTGGTGGCGTAGGCCGGCACCATGTCGCCGGTGCGCGCGTGCAGCCAGGCGGTCCAGTCGGGCCACCAGCTTCCCGATTTTTTCTCGGCACGGCCGAGCCAGCGCTCTGCGTCATCATTGGACTCGGGGTCGGCCACCCAGTAGCTCCGCTTTGGCGGGTTGACCGGCGGGTTGACGATGCCCAGAATATGCCCCGAGGTCGAGCGGACAAAGCGCACCGGGGTTTCCGGATTGACATCGCGACGGATCAGATAACACTGTTGCCACGGCGCAATGTGGTCTTCCTCGGCGGTCACCGCATACAGCGGCTGCGTGATGCGGTTCAGGTCGATCGACTCGCCGCCAATGGTGAGTTGGTCGCGCTTGACCAGATTGTTGTGCAGGTACATCTCTCGCAGGTAGTACGAATGCATGGCTTGCGGCATGCGCGTGGTGTCGGTGTTCCAGAACAGCACGTCGAACGGCGGCAGTTTCTCGCCCAGCAAATAGCTCTTCACCCAGTAGTGCCAGATCAGGCTGTTGGAGCGCAGCAGCCGGAACGAGCTCGCCATCTCCTCGCCGTCCAGATAGCCTTTTTTGGCCATCATGTCCTCCAGCGCGCTGATGCTGGCTTCGTCAATGAACACTTCGATCTCGCCGGGATGCGAAAAATCGGTCAGCGAGGTGAGCAGCGTCCAGTGTGCCACCGGCACCTTGTCTGCGCCATAGCGCTTGTTGGCCCAGGCCATGTAGGTGGCCGCCAGTGTGCCGCCAATGCAGTAGCCCACCAAGTGCACCTGCGGCACCTTGCAGAATTCGGCGGTGGCATTGACCAGCTCGTGAATGCCTTCCTGCAGGTAGTCGTCAAAACGAACATCATGCATGTCGGCGGTCGGGTTTTTCCAGCTGCTGATAAACACTGAAAAACCCTGGTCGGTCAGATGCTTGACCATGCTTTTTTGCGCCGTCATGTCGAGAATGTAGAACTTGTTGATCCACGGCGTGACGATCAGGATGGGCATCGCGCGCACCTGTTTGGTGGTGGGCGCGTAGTGAATCAGCTCCACCAGCCGGTTGCGAAAAATCACCTTGCCGGGCGTGGTGGCCAGGTCCTTGCCCACGGTAAAGGCGTCGGGCTCGACCATCTGGATGTTTTTAGCGGCCACGTCGCGCAAGAAATTTTTAAAGCCTTCCTGCAGGCTCGCGCCCTGGGTTTCCTTGGCGCGCGCCATAGCCTGCGGGTTGAGCCAGAAGAAATTGGTGGGCGCCATCATGTTGAGCCAGTTGCGCTGCCAGAAGGCGGCCTGGCGGCGCGCGTGGCCGGACAAGCCAGGGGTTTCCAACTGGATTTTCTGCAGTCGGTGGGAGAACGTCAGATACCATTCCTTCAGAATGTCCCAGGGCGCCGACTCGGTCCAGATCGGCTCGGCAAAGCGGGAATCTTCCGGATTCTGTTCAAACACTTCATGGGCGGGCATGCCAAGCATGTGCCGCGCCGCATGGTCATACAGGGCAATCACGTCGGCAGAGACGTCATCGACCGCCTGGATGAATTCCTGCGGATGCATCATCAACGCCACCTGTGCATTGATCTGGGAGGAGATGATGCCGAAAGGGTCGACCTCCTTGTGAATGGCCCGGATGGCCGCTTCAAGTGGTGCCAGGCTTGCGCTTTCAGGCGCGTCGTGCTGCGTGATGTGACGATTTGACATGGTGAATGCCCTCTGTTGCCAGGGCAATATGTTACTCCGCGCCGCGCCAGGTGGCCATGCCAATGATGGCACTGACAGCGCGCCCCTTGGCCAACCGAGCTATTTCAAGGGCATGAAATGAACGCGGGTCATCGGGTCCTCTGCGTCATTCCAAAGTTCGTCATCCATTACCGAGTCACGTCCAGGTTTTCTATGCTCTGAAAACGTGCTGGCCACAGTAAACAACTCACCCCTTCAAGCAGCGCTTGTCTGACGAATGCAGAAGTGCAACGACATCGGGCTTTTGAAGGATGCCAAGTGCCTGGGCTGCAGCCTTGCTGAAATCAATGATCCGGTCCTTGACGAATGGACCTCGGTCGTTGATGCGAACAATGACTGATTTCCCGGTCAAGGGGGAATGCGCGCACAACCTGGTGCCAAACGGCAGTGTGCGGTGTGCAGCGGTCAGGTCGTTCATATTGAAGCGCTCGCCGTTGGCGGTGCGCTTGTTTTGGAATTTCGCTCCGTACCATGATGCAATGCCATGCTGGATGACGCCAGCAGCGTCACGGACCGTGTTGGACGCCACTGAACCAGCCGAGGCCACTGCCAACGCCACCGAGTTGACCGATGCCACGGCAGTCGAGGTTGCATCCATGATAGTTTCAAGAGACTTTTTGGCGACAGTCTCTTTTTGAGCTTCAGTGCCGGCCAATGGCGCCGTATCATGCGGCTCGCTTGCATTGCCTGGCTGGACAGGCGCCTGGTCCGCAGACACCTGAGCGGCGGCAAAAAAGTGATCTGATTCACCTGCAACGTTGGTTGCGGAAATCAGACCCTGGGTTCCACCAAACGCATCCGCCGCCCAGACCGGTGCGCTGACCCACAGGCTGCACAACAGGACAACCATGAGATTTCGAAGTTCGCCTGGCGTCAGCCTTCCAAACGCCCGCTCGCCTGGTGGAATGAAAATGGAATGTTCGGTATTTTTGATGTGCATGTATCGAGGTTCATTTGGCGTTGTCGGTAAAAAAGGACGGGGCACAAAAAACTCACGACAGGTGCGCAACAGTGGTGCGACTGACCGGGCCCAGTGCACATTTTAGCCGCCTGGCTCACATGCCGCTCCGCCGTAGACTCTCAATCACCAAAGCATCACTGTGCAAACAGGCAGGCACCAAGCAAAAAGCCTAAGTTCCTTGTGAATCAATCACTTAAAACTTAGGCTCTTACTTCTTGGCGGAATCGGAGGGATTCGAACCCTCGATGAGGCTCTACACCCCATACTCCCTTAGCAGGGGAGCACCTTCGGCCACTCGGTCACGATTCCTGAAAATCAGAGCCGTGATTATGTCACGACTTCGGTGCTTTTTCAGGCCGGCGCCTGATCCAGGCCAAATGCCTTGTGCAGGGCGCGCACGGCCAGTTCCATGTATTTCTCGTCGATCACCACCGAGGTCTTGATCTCGGAGGTGGAAATCATCTGGATGTTGATGCCTTCTTCGCTGAGCACGCGGAACATGGTACTGGCCACGCCCACATGGCTGCGCATGCCGATGCCCACGATGGAGACCTTGCAGATCTTGGTGTCGCCCACCACTTCCTGGGCGCCGAGCTTGGGCACCACCACGTTTTTCAGCAAATCCATGGCTTTGGCGTAATCGCCGTGGTTCACGGTGAAGCTGAAGTCGGTCTTGCCCTCCTTGCTGAGGTTCTGGATGATCATGTCGACTTCGATGTTGGCGTCGGCCACGGCACCCAGGATCTGATACGCGATGCCGGGCTTGTCGGGCACGCCCAACACAGAAATTTTGGTCTCGTCGCGGGTGAACGCGATGCCAGAAACGATGGCTTGCTCCATGTTTTCGTCTTCCTCAAAAGTGATCAGGGTGCCAGACTTGGCTTCTTCGTTGATGTCGATGTCCCACGGCGTGAAGCTCGACAGCACACGCAGTTTGACCTTGTACTTGCCGGCAAATTCGACCGAGCGAATCTGCAGCACCTTGGAGCCCATGGAGGCCATCTCCAGCATTTCTTCAAAGCTCACCGTTTGCAGGCGCCGTGCCTCGGGCACCACGCGCGGGTCGGTGGTGTAAACGCCATCGACGTCGGTGTAGATCAGGCATTCGTCAGCCTTCATGGCGGCCGCCACGGCCACGGCCGAGGTGTCGGAGCCGCCGCGGCCCAGCGTGGTGATGTTGCCCGTTTCGTCCAGACCCTGGAAACCGGTCACGATGACGACCCGGCCAGCGTCCAGATCGGCGCGCACTTTTTGATCGTCAATGGATTCGATGCGGGCCTTGGTGTAGGCGTTGTTGGTGCGAATGGGCACCTGCCAGCCCGCGTAGCTCACCGACTCCAGGCCCTGGGCCTGCAGCGCAATGGCCAGCAAGGCGCTTGAGGCCTGCTCGCCGGTGGCAGCCAGCATGTCGAGTTCGCGGTTGTAGGCGTCGGTCAGGGTGGATGGCGCCAGTTCTTTGGCCAGCGCCAGCAGGCGGTTGGTTTCGCCGCTCATGGCGCTGGGCACCACCACCATCTGGTGGCCGGCGCGCGCCCATTTGGCGACGCGTTTGGCGACATTGCTGATGCGCTCGGTAGAGCCCATCGAGGTGCCGCCGTATTTATGAACAATCAAGGACATGAAGGGGGTCGAGGTGGGTTACAAAAGCTGCGGATTGTACCAATCGAGTACTTTCCCCCGCCTGACACAAAAGCCGTGCCCCACCTTCAGGTTCAACTGATGGCCCCGTGTGCGGCAGGCTTCGAGCTGGGCCGTCAATTCATCCATTTGCGCACTGGTCGGCGTGGTCTGGTGCACGCTCAGCAGCCAGTGGCGCAGCAGATTGGCCAGCCGCGGGCGGCTCAGGCTTTGCAGGGCCTTGATGTCGGGCGGCACGCCGATGCGCGCCAGGTCTTCGGCGGCCACCTCCTGCAACAGGGCTTGCGCCTGCGCCGCATGGCGGCTGCTGCGGGCAAAGGTGTCACGAAACTGCGGAAAACAGGCCTGCAGCGCGGGCATCAGGCGCGCGCGGATGCGGTTGCGGGTAAAGCGTTCATCGACATTGCTCGGGTCCTCGATGAACATTGCACCCTGCGCTTTCAGCCAAACCCTGATGTCCGCACTGCTCACCTCCAGCAAGGGGCGGCACCAGGTCAGGCCAGCGCGCCGCCACTGCGCGGCCATGGCGCTGAGGCCTGGCAGGCCCGCACCCCGGCTCAGCGCCAGCAACAGGGTTTCGACCTGGTCGTCGGCATGCTGGGCGATGGCGATGGTTTGAATGGCGGCTGGCCCGATCTGTGCCAGCGCCACCGCATCAATGGCGTTGTAGCGGGCGTGGCGCGCCGCCGCTTCGGGGCTTTGACCGGGGGCGTGGCGGGCATCGACTTTTTGCACCCTCAGCGGCACCTGCAGATCGGCACAAACGGCGCGGCAATGGTGTTCGAAGTCGTCGCCAGCCGCCTGCAAGCCGTGGTGCACATGCACCGCCATGACCTGCCCCGGCCATTGGCGCGCGCAGGCCAGCAACAGCGCGGTGGAATCGGCACCACCGCTGTACGCCACGACCAGCGGCAAGGCTGGCTCGAAAGCGGCCATGGCCTGCTCGAAGGCGCGCGTCATGGCATGGAAAGGCGCTTATTTGCCCGTGGTCTTGGTGTCGGTGAAACGCCCATAACTTTGCAGCCGCTCATAGCGCCGATCGAGCAAGTCCTGCACCTTGAGGTCACTGACCTGGCGGAAAGCTTCAGTCAATGCGCGCTTGAGGAAAGCCGCCATTTGCTTGGGGTCGCGGTGCGCGCCACCCACCGGCTCGTTGACG
The DNA here is from genome assembly GCA_011391545.1 of Rhodoferax sp. Classification (GTDB taxonomy): domain Bacteria; phylum Pseudomonadota; class Gammaproteobacteria; order Burkholderiales; family Burkholderiaceae_C; genus Rhodoferax. The sequence continues at coordinate 302 of JAABQI010000213.1, read as the reverse complement.
ATCTTGTCGATCACGCCCAGGGCCTTGAGGCGGTGCGCCGTGATGCCCAGCGCGTCGGCCGCTTCCTGCGCCTTGTCAGACGTTTTCCACAGAATGGATGCACAGCCCTCCGGGCTGATCACTGAGTAAATGGAGTATTGCAACATCAGCACCTGGTCGCCGACAGAAATTGCCAATGCGCCGCCTGAACCGCCCTCGCCGATGATGGTCACGATCACCGGCACCTCCAGCTGCGCCATCTCGAAGATGTTGCGGCCAATGGCCTCCGACTGGCCGCGTTCCTCGGCATCAATGCCGGGGTA
>JAABQI010000201.1 GCA_011391545.1 Rhodoferax sp. | reverse complement strand
GTCTTGCTGTCGCGCGGCATTTGCCAGTTCAATGTCCACTGCACCCACCGCCGATTCGCTGTTGATTTCATACAACTTGAGCGCCATCACATAGTCGCCCCCGAGGAGCGTCTGGTAGGCGTCTGTCCAGCGGTCATCCCGCATCTGTGCGAACGCCTGGGTCTCCGCAGCCCGCAAAGCACGCTGTTCTTCAGACAGCGCCAACATGTCGGACGCCAGGGTCATGTGGCTGGTCAGCGCCAGCAATTCCCTCATGGTCGCCTCCAGTTCAGTCTGCAGGGAGTTGTAACTGGCCGCACGCAGGCTGTTTTTTTCGGTCACGGCCAGCGACATGGAATTGGTCAACGACTGGTTGAGCCGAACCAGGCGCTCCAGGCCGACCCGGATCTGCAAGTTTTGGCTGTGCATCTCCTCACTCTTGAGGTCAACGTAAAACCCCACGCCAATGGTGAGCAACAAGATGCCCACGGCAATGTGGATGCTGCCAAGAAAACGCATGGGTTGGCGGCGTGATGCTCAGTTGATGATCTTGTCGGCCCGGGCCAGCAATTCCGGTGCAAGGGTGAGCCCTTGCGCCTTGGCGGCACGGGTGTTGATGACCAGGCTGAATTTCTCCACCGGTCCCCAGGGCACATCGCCGGGCTTGATCCCCTTGAGCACCAGCGCCGCCTTTTTTCCCGCGGCGTAGCCCACCAGAAAATAGTCCAGGCCGTAGGCCATGACCGCCCCGCGCACAACGCTGTCAATGTCGCCGGCAAACAGGGCAATTTTGTGCTGGTCGCAGACCCGGGCAATGGCTTCCAGGTTGGCCACTGTGGTGTTGTCCGAGGTGATGGTGATCGCCTGCACCTTGCCCGCCAGCGCGGCGGCCGCCTGCCCCACCTCAGCACTGCTGCTGACCTTGGCCTCAACCAAAGTCAGTCCCAAATTTTTGGCCGCTGCGCGCATGACCAGAATGTGGGACAGTGAATTGGCTTCTTCCGGGTTGTAAATGGTGCCCCAGGTTTTGGCCTGCGGAGCCGCCCGCGCATAGGTCTCAAACTGCAGCCGCACTGGCCAAAAATCGCTCAGACCCGTCACATGGGTGCCGGTTTTTTGCCCTGGCGCGCTGTTCTTGGGCACGATGCCCGCGCCCACTGGGTCGGTCACGGACGAAAAAACCACCGGAATGCGGGTGTCTGTGCGCATCACTGCCTGGGCGGTGGGCGTGGCAATGGCGTGGATCAGGTCGACCTGGCTTGAGACAAACTCACGGGCAATGGACTCGGCGGCAGCTATGTCGCCCTGCGCGTTGCGACGGATAAAGGTCACATTCACACCCTCCTTGAAGCCGGAACTGGCCAAACCAGCCTCAAAGCCTTTTTCATCGGCATCAAGAGCCGCATGCGACACAATTTTGGTCACTCCGATGCGAAATGTCTTTTGCCCCTGGGCCCACGACGCCGCGGGAAGCAGCATGGCCGCGGCCACCAAAACGACCAGCAGGCGACGCATTGTGGCGTCAGATTTGACGACGCCTGAATTTTTTGGAGTGCTCATGGCTGAATCATCGCCCAAAAAGGTGCAAAGTTCGCTGCAGCCGAGACAATGATCAAACAAAGCGTCATCTATTTTTCCTGCGATCCCACCGCTTGGGTTCAAATCGACGGACCCGGCAAGCCGGGAGTCAATTGCAGGCGCCGTGTTTTTGGCATGTCACCAACGTTGGCAACGGGCGCCACCAGATCTGCCAGCGTCACGCCATCCAACACCGCCAGGAAACTCTGCGTGGCCTGATTCAATACACCCTTGAGTCTGCAGTTCTTATCAATCCGGCACTGGTTCAGGCTCGACTCAAAACATTCCACAACAGCAAAGTCGGTCTCGGTGGCACGCACGACGGTGCCAAGGCAAAGGTCTTTGGCAGTCACGGCCAGACGCAGGCCGCCGCCACGGCCACGGGTGGTCTCCAACCAGCCACGGGCAGCGAGTTGCTGAACAATTTTGGTCAGGTGACTGCGCGAAATGCCGTGACTTTCGGCAATCTCGGTGATCGTCACCGGCTCGACGCGTTCCGTGCTCGCAGCACAGTACATCAGCACGCGCAAGGTGTAGTCGGTCCATTGGGTTAGGCGCATAGGTCGTACCAGGTTAAATCAAAGGTGCATGCAACGTGTCTATTATCAGGATAAAATAATATTCATATTAAATTCTTCTTTAAAGATGACGCACGTGCCGAAACTGCAACCGGTCTATGCAGCGCCAAAGTGATGAAAAATCCGCCAGCCCGTAAGATCATTCCAATCCAGATCGTCCCCGGTGACGTTGTGGCTGATAGCGTCTTTTCGTTGAGCAACGAGCCAGGCAAGGTTTACCCGCGCAGCGTCGGCGGTTTTTTTACCCGTCTTCGCTGGGTCATGGTCTGGGTCACGCAACTGGTCTTTTACGGCATCCCCTGGCTGCAGTGGAACGACCGCCAGGCGGTTTTGTTCGATCTGGCCGGCAGTCGGTTCTTTATTTTCGGTCTGGTGCTGCACCCGCAGGACCTGATCTACCTGGCTGTTTTGATGGTGCTGGCCGCACTGACGCTGTTTTTCTTTACCGCCGTGGCGGGCCGCCTCTGGTGTGGCTACGCCTGCCCACAAACCGTCTACACCGAGATTTTTTTGTGGCTGGAGCGCATCACAGAAGGTGATCGTCTGGCCCGGATGCGACTCGACAACGGGCCCTGGGGCCTTGAAAAATTACTGCGCAAAGGCGCCAAGCAAGGCCTGTGGATTGGCGTGGGTTTGTTCACCGGGTTTACCTTTGT
>JAABQI010000200.1 GCA_011391545.1 Rhodoferax sp. | reverse complement strand
TGATCCAGATGGTGGAGGTGCGTCGCGCCCTGGAGGCCGAGGTGGCGGCACTGGCCGCGCAGCGCCGCACCAAGACCGACATCAAACGCATTCACCAATCGATTGCCGCACTCGACAAGGCGGTGGCGGTTGGCGGCGATGGCGTGCTTGAGGACGTGCAGTACCACCTGGCCATTGCCGAGGCGGCGCGCAACCCCTTTCTGATGGGCACGCTGCAGTACCTGGGCCAATTCCTGCAGGGCGCCACCCGCGTGACCCGTGCCAACGAAGCCCGGCGGGACGACTTTGCACGCCAGGTCCGGGATGAACATGCCGTCATTTGCCAGGCCATCGAAGCCGGTGACGCAGAAGCCGCACGACGAGCCGCCGGCGCGCACATGAACAACGCCATCGTACGCATCGAGCAGGCCGATCCGGCCTTTTGGCAACAAACCGGCGACGCGCTGGCGAGCACGCTGGTGCACGGCTTACCCGCATCGCATGAAGTTATTTGATGGAACAGGAGTAAATCAATGGAAATGAACGTTGGATTGATTGGCTTGGGTGCCATGGGCAGCGGCATGGCGGGCTCCTTGCGCCGCCATGGCTGCAAGGTCCATGTGTTTGATGTGCGTGCAGAGGCGGCGCAGGCTTTTGCCGCGCAGGGTGGCGTGGCTTGTGGCTCGCCGGCCGAACTCGCGGCACACTGCCAGGTGGTTGTGTCGGTGGTGGTGAACGCCGCCCAGACTGAGGCGGTGTTGTTTGGCGACCAGGGCTGCGCCAGCGCCATGGCGCCCGGCAGCGTGTTCGTGATGTGTTCGACGGTCGACCCGAATTGGTCCATCGCCCTGGAGGCGCGCCTTGCCAAGCTCGGCATTTTGTATGTCGATGCCCCCATCTCGGGTGGTGCCGCCAAGGCCGCCAGCGGCCAGATGACCATGATGACCGCGGCCACGCCCGAGGCTTATGCGGTGGTCGGGCCGCTGCTCGATGCCATGGCCAGCAATGTCTACCGTCTGGGCAACAAAGCCGGCGCGGGCAGCAAGGTCAAGATCATCAACCAGTTGCTGGCTGGTGTGCACATTGCGGCGGCGGCCGAGGCCATGGCGCTTGGTCTGCGCGAAGGCGTGGATGCGGCTGCTTTGTATGAGGTGATCACGCACAGCGCGGGCAATAGCTGGATGTTCGAGAACCGCATGGCGCATGTGCTGGCCGGCGACTACACCCCCCTGTCGGCAGTCGACATTTTTGTCAAAGACCTCGGGTTGGTGCTGGATGTGGCGCGCGCCACCAAGTTCCCCTTGCCGCTGTCGAGCACCGCGCACCAGATGTTCATGCAGGCATCCACTGCGGGCTTTGCGCGCGAAGACGACAGCGCGGTCATCAAGATATTTCCTGGCATTGAGTTGCCTAAAAAATCATGAACAAGATTTTTCTCGGCTGCATAGCCGACGATTTCACCGGCGCCACTGACCTGGCCAACAACCTGGTGCGTGCCGGTATGCGTGTGGTGCAAGCCATGGGCGTGCCGAGCGAGCCGCTTGACGCCGAGGCCGACGCGGTGGTGGTCGCGCTCAAGTCGCGTACCGTGCCGGCGGCTGACGCTGTGCAGGAGTCACTGGCGGCCTTGCGATGGCTGCAGGGGCAGGGCGCACAGCAGATTTACTTCAAGTATTGCTCCACCTTTGACAGCACGGCGCAGGGCAATATCGGCCCGGTCACAGAAGCCTTGATGGACGCGTTGGCGGGCCAGCCAGGCGGGGACTTCAGCATCGCCACGCCAGCCTTTCCGGACAACGGCCGCACCGTGTTCAAGGGCCATTTGTTCGTGGGTGATGTGTTGCTCAATGAAAGCGGCATGCAGAACCACCCGCTCACGCCCATGACAGACGCCAACCTGGTGCGTGTGCTGCAGGCCCAATGCCATCGCAAGGTCGGTCTGATCGACTACAAGGTCTTGGCGCAGGGGCCGGAGGCCATTCGCGCCCGCATTGACCAGTTGCGCGCCGACGGCGTCGGTCTGGCGGTGGTGGATGCTGTGTCCAACGACGATTTGATGCGGCTCGGCCCGGCGCTCAGGGGCTTGCCGCTGGTGACCGCGGGCTCCGGCGTGGCGATTGGGCTACCGGCCAACTTTGGCATTGCACCCAGTAACACCGCCAGCGCTTTGCCGCCGCCTACCGGTTTCCAGGCGGTGGTGTCGGGCAGTTGTTCCCTGGCGACCAATCGGCAGGTGGCTGCCTTCGTGCAGGCAGGTCTTCCTGCGCTGGCGATTGACCCCATGCAACTCGCCGCCAGTGGCGGCGGGGCCGCCACCGTGGCGCAGGCGCTTGCCTGGGCCAAAGGTCTGCTGCCGAAGGGCCCGGTGCTGATTTATTCGTCCGCCACCCCGGACGCCGTGAAGGCGGTTCAGGCCCGGCTCGGTGTGCAGGCGGCGGGTGACCTGGTGGAGCACACCCTGGCGGCCATCGCACGCGGTTTGTTGGACTTGGGTGTGCGCCAACTGGTGGTGGCGGGTGGGGAAACCTCGGGGGCCTGCGTGCAGGCGCTGGGCATCAGCCAAATGAAGATAGGCCCGCAAATTGACCCTGGCGTTCCCTGGTGCCATGCCCAAAGTGACGCCGCGCCCGATGGCGGACTGCATCTGACATTGAAGTCCGGCAACTTTGGCACCGATGACTTTTTCATCAAATCTTTCCGCTGCTTGCAATGATCCCAACACCGATCAGATCAGGAGCCTGGGCGGCAGAGCGTTCTGCGCAGGTAAAAGGAGGAGCCCGCAGGGCGGGGGACACGCAGCAGAACGCTCTGCCGC
>JAABQI010000199.1 GCA_011391545.1 Rhodoferax sp. | reverse complement strand
GAATGCCCCTCGGGCCGCTCGCCGACCTGCTGGCCGCCGGTCATGGCGACCGCGTCGTTGTAAAGGATCTTGTAGGTGATGTTCACCCCGGCCGCGATGCTCTGGCGGATGGCCAGGATGCCGCTGTGGAAGTAGGTGCCGTCGCCCAGGTTGGCGAACATGTGGGGGTCGGTGCTGAACGGCTGCTGGCCCACCCACGGAACGCCTTCACCCCCCATCTGCGTGAACCCGACGGTGGCGCGATCCATCCAGATGCTCATGAAATGGCAGCCGATACCGGCCATGGCACGCGAGCCTTCGGGCACCTTGGTCGAGGTGTTGTGCGGGCAGCCCGAGCAGAACCAGGGCTGGCGGTCGCCGTGCACTTCCAGCACCTGCATCGCGCTGTCCTTGGCCTGCATCACCGCCAGACGCGCGTCCATGCGCGCTTCAATGTCGCCGGGCACGCCGATCGCCTTCAGGCGCTGGGCAATGGCCGCCGCAATCAGTGCTGGCGACAGGTCGGCGTTGGCGCGCAACAAGGTGTTGGCCGTGGGGTTGGCCATCGACCATTCCCCGCCGGGGTGGCCTTCGCCCATGTCGTTGAACTTGCCCAGAACATTGGGGCGCACGTCGGCGCGCCAGTTGTACAGCTCTTCCTTCAACTGGTATTCGATGACCTGGCGCTTCTCCTCCACCACCAGGATTTCCTGCAGGCCGGTGGCGAACTCGCGGGTCAGCTGCGCCTCCAGCGGCCAGACCACGCCCACCTTGTGCAGCCGGATGCCGAGTTGCCGGCAGGTGTCGTCGTCCAGCCCCAAGTCGAGCAGCGCCTGGCGCGTGTCGTTGTAGGCCTTGCCGCTGGCGATCAGGCCGAAGCGGTCGTTCGGACCCTCGATCACGTTGTAGTTGAGGCGGTTGGCGCGGATGTAGGCCAGCGCGGCGTACCACTTGTAATGGAACAGGCGGGCTTCCTGGTCCAGCGCATGGTCAGGCCAGCGGATGTGCAGGCCGCCGGGGGGCATCTGGAAATCCGTCGGGATGTGGATCTGCACGCGCTCCGGGTCGATCATGGCCGTCGCGCTCGACTCGACGATTTCCTGGATCGTCTTCATGCCCGACCAGATGCCGGAAAAGCGGCTCATGGCGAACGCGTGGATGCCCAGGTCCAGGATCTCCTGCACGCTGGCCGGAAAGAACACCGGCGTGCCGCAGGCCTTGAAGATGTGGTCGCTCTGGTGCGCGGCGGTCGAGCTCTTGGAGATATGGTCGTCCCCCGCCACCGCGATCACGCCCCCCCAGGGCGTGGTGCCGGCCATGTTGGCGTGCTTGAACACGTCCGAGCACCGGTCCACCCCCGGACCCTTGCCGTACCAGATGCCGAACACGCCATCGAACTTGTTGGTGCCGTGCGGCGCAAAGCCCAGCTGCTGCGTGCCCCACAAGGCGGTGGCCGCCAGTTCCTCGTTCACCCCAGGCTGGAACACGATGTGCTGCGCCTTCAGGTAGGGCGCGGCCTTCCACAGCGCCTGGTCGTAGCCACCCAGCGGCGAGCCGCGGTAGCCGCTGATGAAACCCGCCGTGTTCTTGCCCTGCATCTGGTCGCGCAGGCGCTGCAGCATCGGCAGCTTGACCAGCGCCTGCACTCCGCTCATGAAGGCGCGGCCGTGGTCGAGCGAATACTTGTCGTCGAGCGTGACGGTTTCCAGCGCTTTGCGGATGTGTTCAGGCAGCGGTGCGTTCATGGGCGGGGTCTCCGGACGGTGGCGGGCGGCCGGGTGGGCCGGTGAATCAAGCGTCGCCCGGGTAGGGCGCTGGCTCTAAAGGACTGCAAAGTGTAGGGGCCCCGCGCAGATATGTCTTTGCTTTTTATGCCCGGTTTCCACTACCATGCGCAAGATTCTTGCTCAAAAGCCGCACTTTGCAAACGCTCGACAAATTTGACATCGCCATCCTGCAGGAACTGCAGGCCGACGGCCGCCTGACGAATGCCGAACTCAGCACGCGCGTGGGGCTGTCGGCCGCGCCCTGCTGGCGTCGCGTGCGGGCGCTGGAAGAAGGCGGCTACATCAAAGGCTACCGCGCCGAGATTGACCGGCACAAGATCGGCCTGGGCGTGCTGGCCTTCGTGCGGCTGGATGCCGACCGCAACAATGGCGATGTCACGCGCCAGCTCGAAGAGGCCATCCGCGCGATTCCCGAGGTGATCTCCTGCCACTACATCAGCGGCACCGGCACCTTTGAGCTGCAAGTGGTCAGCCGCGACCTCAACACCTTCAGCCAGTTCGCACGCGAAGTACTGATCAACCTGCCCAACGTCAAGGATTTGCACACCAGCTTTTCGCTGGGGGAAGTCAAGGCCAGCAGCGCGTTGCCGCTGGGGCAATGGACGGGCTCGGGCGTCACACGATGACAAAATTTGTCACCTTGAAGGAAGAGTTGTCAGATTTTGCTGACACCAGGTGCTGAAAAAGGTCGCAACCCGGCCATTTTCCGTGCATATTTCACAGTTCGTCGGATCAGCAGAGTTGGCATGCAATATGCTGTTCATGTTCCGTCTTCAATCTTTACCCAAGGAGTTCACTATGAAACGTTCCATGCAAAAGGGCTTTACCCTGATCGAATTGATGATCGTGGTTGCGATCATCGGTATTCTGGCCGCCGTGGCCCTGCCCGCATACCAAGATTACACCAAGCGCGCGAAGATGTCCGAAGTGATTCTGGCAGCCTCTTCTTGCCGTACCGGCATTACAGAAACCTTCCAGACAGCCACTTCAGCGCCTGTGGCTGGAGGCTGGGGCTGCGAAAGCTCGACAGCAAGC
>JAABQI010000198.1 GCA_011391545.1 Rhodoferax sp. | reverse complement strand
GTCAGGTAAATGGCGTCGGTCAGTGCGCGCTCGGGTTCCTGGAACACATCGATCACTTCAATCTCATGCCGACCGACCAGGTAGTCGCGGCACAGCGCATTCAGGTTGGCAAGCGCCTGCGCCGAGTTAAGCGCGTCGCCCGCCACATAGAGCCGGAACTTGAACAGGGCATGCAGGTTCATGGGGCGGGCCCTTCCTGCGGCCGGGTGCCAACTTTCAAGCCGCGCTTGCCGATGACAAACAGGGATTCATCCTCATCAAAACCCGAGCCGCGGTACTTCTGCACGCGCAGAGTGCGTTGCGACACACCGGCCACCATGCTGTGTTTGAGGATGACGGTGCAGTCCACCATGAACTGCATGAAGCCGAGCGGTTGCTGACTCAGATCATTGGGCTTTTCACCATCCGCCTTCAAGGTGATGAGCGCGGTCAGATGCTGCGCCAGCAACCACGCATTGAGTCGGTAGATTTCCCGCCTCCTGGCCTCAATATCTGGCAAGAGCGCCATCACCACGTCCAGCGCATCCAGAACAATCCGTTTCGCCTGCATGGCTTTGACTTTGACCGCCAGCGCCGCCAGCATTCCGCCCAGATCAAAATCGCCGGACTGGACCAGGCCGGGGGGCGGCTGGGCATCCAGGATGAACAACTTGTTGGGGATCAGGGTCTCCATCTTCCAGCCAAAGCTGGACGCGTTGGCCTGAAGGCGCTGCGAATTCTCCTCGAAGGCGACAAAAATGCCAGGCTCTTGGCAATGGCGCGCACCGTGCACCAGGAATTGCAGCGCCATGACGGTCTTGCCCGCGCCAGAACCGCCGGCCAGCAGCGTGGTGCGCTCGCGCGGCAAACCACCGCCCGTGATGCGGTCGAAACCAACGATTCCGGTCGCTGTTTTGCTGGACGTTTTTGCAGGATCAGCTTGATCGGATTTCATCTTTGTTCACTCGGTTGATCAGCGCAAGGAGGCTGTTCTTTTGGGTAACTGAACGGCATGTATCTCATCAAAATTATTTACGCACAGCGGCCGACGCGGGTCTGTGCGCTGGTGCACCAAGTAGAAACCCACCGATCAATCGATGCCCCGGCAAGGTGTGTGTGCTGTCGTACAGACGGTGACCGATGAAACACTTAAATTAGCGGCGTGGTGGATTGCGATAGTCCGTACTGCGTCAAATCACCAGCAGAAGCCCTATTTATTTTGCTGTGCCACATTTTTTTACTCTCTAAGGATTCCAAATGAAATACACATTACCTATCTTCGCCCTCCTCGCCGCCATGAGCCTCGCCGCATGCGACCGTGAAACCGTGGTTGTACCCACACCCGTGGCTGTGCCCGGACCTGCCGGCGCGACAGGTGCCACTGGCGACACCGGCACTTCAGGCGCTACTGGCGGCACGGGCGCCACAGGCGACACGGGCGCCACAGGCAGCACCGGCTACACCGGTGCCACGGGTGACACCGGCGCCACTGGCAAAACCGGCTCTGGCGACACCACCGTCATCGTGATGCCGCCAGCTTCCGCTGCCCAGTAAGTCCACACTTTATCTGTCAAGGAGACACTCATGAGCTTAGGCACCATCCTGTTGATCGTTCTGATCCTGCTGTTGATCGGGGCCATTCCAAGCTGGTCGCACAGCAAAAACTGGGGCTACGGACCCAGTGGCGGCATTGGCTTGGTGGTGATCATCATCATCGTCTTGCTGCTGATGGGTCGAATCTGACGCTTGCGACCTTTGATTCACGCCCATTAACGCGGTGCGCGAGCGCCGTGTTAATGGGCGTGGTCATGTTGGCTGCGGCGGCGTGTGGTGACATCGCCACATTGCCGCTTGCTGCCGGCACCGGGCCATCGCCCACCTTGCCAGCACCCCAACAAACACTGATTCCCACCGTTCACATTGCGCCGGCCAAAGGCTGGCCCAGTGGCGTTTTGCCCCAGGCAGCGCCCGGCACGACGGTGACCGCGTTCGCACGCGACCTTGACCACCCGCGTTGGCTGCATGTCTTGCCCAATGGCGACGTGCTGGTGGCCGAAACCAACGCGCCACCCAAGCCCGATGCCGCCAAGGGTATCAAGGGCTGGCTGACCAGCCTGGTCATGAAGCGGGCCGGGGCTGGCGTGCCCAGTGCCAACCGCATCACACTGCTGCGAGATACCGATGGTGATGGCGTCGCAGACCGGCGGTCTGTGCTGCTGCAAGGGCTGAATTCGCCTTTTGGCATGGCCCTGGTGGGCCATGCGCTGTTCATTGCCAACTCTGACGCCGTGCTGCGCTTTCCCTACACCACCGGCGACACGCGCATCACAGCCGCAGGCGTGCCGGTCGTCGCCTTGCCAGCCGGCCCGATCAACCACCACTGGACCAAAAATATCATCGTCAGTCCCGACGAAAAAAAATTGTTTGTCACCGTTGGCTCCAACAGCAATGTCGCTGAACGTGGCATGGCGGCAGAAGCCGGGCGCGCCGCCATTTGGGAAGTCGATCTCCAGAGCGGTGCCCATCGGGTCTTTGCCTCCGGCCTGCGCAACCCGAATGGCATGGCCTGGGAGCCGCACAGCGGCGCCCTCTGGACGGTGGTCAACGAACGCGACGAGCTTGGCAGCGACCTGGTGCCGGACTACCTGACCTCGGTGCGCGACGGCGCCTTTTACGGCTGGCCCTACAGCTATTTCGGCCAGCATGTGGATACACGCGTGGTTCCGCAACAACCGGCGCTGGTCGCCCGTGCCATTGCACCCGATTACGCGCTGGGGCCACACACGGCACCGCTCGGCTTGGTCTCCTCTGCCGGGACCTCCCTGCCAGCTGTGTTTGCCAAC
>JAABQI010000197.1 GCA_011391545.1 Rhodoferax sp. | reverse complement strand
TGCTTGCAGCGTCAGCACCGGAAACATATCGAACAAGACCAGTTCGACAACCTACTCGGTGAAGGGCATCACGGGGACCAACCTGAGCTATGACGCCACGGGCGACAAAGCAAGCAGTCTCATAGTGGCCAAGCCCTGACGACGAACCAAGGCGGTGCCCTCCAGCGGCTTGGAGCTTTCGTCATGGGCGGCCAAGTGCCCGGCCATGAAACTGGCATTCGGCACAACGGGCTACCCGCGCCCACCAATCCGCCTGATCAAGCCTTCCTGTGCCACGCAAGCAACCAGCGTTCCGTCGCGGCGAAAGATGTTGCCGCGGTTCATGCCCCGGGCATGGCCTGCAACCGGGCTCTCAATGCCGTACAAAAGCCAGTCATCGATGCGGAAATCCTGGTAGAACCACATCGCGTGGTCTAAACTCGCCGTCACCATGTCAGGCTGGGAATAGACCACGCCATGAGGCCTCAAGCAGGTGGTTACCAAGCCGAAGTCGGAGGCGTAGGCCAGCAGGCATTTCTGCAAGGCCTGGTTGCCTGGAACCGGGCCTTCGGCGCGAAACCAGAAGGATTGAATCGGCGCCTTCTTTTCCGGTTGGTGCTGATCAACAGGATCAACGGGGCGTATTTCTATGGCGAGGTCGCTGGCTGGTTGCGGTTCAGCCGCGGCGGGAACCAGTTCAGGGACCGGGCGAGCGGTGTTGACCATCCTGGCAAGTGACTCGGGCGGGGGCACGTCCGGCATGTCCATCTGGTGCTCGAATCCTTCCTCGTGCGCCTGAAATGATGACGACAGGATGAGGATCGCCTTGCCGCCTTGGGAGGCAGTCACTCGGCGCACGCTGAAACTGTTGCCATCCCGAATACGGTCCACGTTGTAATGGATGGGAGCGTGCGGGTTGCCACCGCGAAGAAAGTAGGCGTGCAGGGAATGGGCGTTGCGTTGTTCACAGGTATTTCCCGCAGCCACCAGCGCCTGCCCGAGGATGTGTCCGCCAAACAAATTCCGAAATCCCAAATCCAGGCTTTGCCCCACATAGTGGTCGGGCTGCAGGTAGTCGAGCTCGAACAACTTGAGGAGCTGTTCGAGGGCGGTGGAAGCGCTGTTGCCGGAAATGGCATTCTCTGAAGTGTCGGTCTGCATGTGCGTGTCCAGCGGAAGTGTGTCTTGCGCCTATTGTCGACGCCGACCAGACCGTGTCAGTCAGGCCACTACTGTCCGCTTTGACAGCTTAGACCAGGACAATTCCTGGTGCAGTCTGACCTCTTGGTCAGCCATTGTTTTGGTCTGATGAGTCGCTTGGTTCGGTTGATCGATATCAAGTCAAAGACCACCATGGAGCACCAGGGCAGCCTTACACGCGCAATTCCGCGAAACAAAATAGAATGCCGATTCAATGCATGCCAAACTCTTTGAAACCTACTTTGACGTTGTGACCGCCGATTCCGGACCACTGCTGGATGAGGTGTTTCGTCTTCGTCATCAAATTTATTGTGATGAGCTTGGCTTTGAGCCACAACGCGCGAGTTGTCTTGAGCATGATGAGTACGACAAACGCTCAATTCATTGCCTTTTGTTTCATAAGGCCAGCAAAACCTATATCGGCTGCAGTCGTTTGATTTTGGCAGATGTCAACGAACCCGAGGAACCGTTCCCGTTTGAAACGGCCTGTGGCGAGTCGTTCCGCTGGAGTTTCGAAGGTTCGGCGGAACCTGGTCGTGCCAGATATGGTGAAATTTCCCGTCTGGCCGTCATTGCCAAATTTCGTCGTTTCGCGAGAAATGAAGTGGCCGCTGCAGATGGCGCCAGTGAGGATTTCTACGATGGGGACGAAGATGAGAAACACCTCTTTCCGATGATTTCACTTGGTCTCTATTTGGCAATGACAGCCATCGTCCTCAACAGGGGACTGAAAGGCGTTTATGCCATGATGGAGCCACGACTTGCCCGTCGGTTGCGCCGCTTGGGCATTCTTTTTGAGCAAGTTGGGGAAGCGGTGGAGCATCACGGATTGCGGGGTCCGTTCCTTGTCGATTGCGACGCCATCTTGAACACGCTGACACCCGATTGCAGTGCGCTGTTGGGAAAGATTCAATACGCCCTCGTGATGCCGCATGCGCAACGGCATGAATCCGCGTTGTCGGCCGTTGTCAACGCACCTTCGCTGGTCCAGTAATCCCCACCGCTTGGGGCAGGCCACGATCTCGGCCTTTCCGGTGGTCAGACTCGTTGGGCCTTTCTCGTTGCAAGAAAAGGTGCGGCCGGGTGGTGCCAGCACCCGACTTGGCAAGGATGCGCAGGGGTACGTTATTCAGGCAAGCGCAGTGGACTTGGCTTGCTCAAACCAGGCCAGTTCCTGGTGCAGCTTGACCACCTCGCCCACAATCGTCAGGCAGGGTGATTTCAGGCCGGCTTGCGCCACCCGCTCGGCCATGTTCGACAGTGTCCCGGTGACCACCTTCTGGGTGGGCAGGCTGCCGTCCTGCACCACGGCAATGGGCAGGTCGGGTGAGGCTCCGTGCGCAACCATCTGCCGGCAGATTTCCGGCAGGCCACCCAAACCCATGTAGATCACCACGGTCTGATTCAGGCGCACCAGGCTGGGCCAATCGAGGTCGGCCGTGCCATCCTTGAGGTGGCCGGTGACAAACAGGCAGCACTGCGCGTAATCGCGATGCGTGAGCGGAATACCCGCGTAGCTCGACACCCCGGAGGCTGCCGTCACGCCCGGCACCACCTCGAACGCCACGCCGGACGCCGCCAACGTTTGCAACTCTTCGCCGCCACGGCCAAAAATGAACGGGTCGCCGCCCTTGAGGCGCACCACCTGCTTGCCCTCGCTGGC
>JAABQI010000196.1 GCA_011391545.1 Rhodoferax sp. | reverse complement strand
ACATGAATCACATTGCGCTTGAAGCGAAACAGGGCGATTGCGGCACCCAGTGCGATCAGTGCGGATACCCAGTCAAAGCTCCCGCCAAATCCCTTGGGCCATAAGACGTGGTAGCCAAAGAACAGGGCCAGATTCAGAATCACGCCCACCACGGCTGCGGTGATGGCGGTCAAAGGTGCGGTGAACTTAAGGTCGCCGTGGGTGCTTTCCACCAAAGGACCTCCCGCAAGAATAAACAGGAATGAGGGCAAAAAGGTGAACCACGTCACCAGACTGGCCGCTACAGCCCCAGCCAAAAACAAGGCATCCGGGCCAAACAAGGCCTTGACATAGCCACCAACGAAGCCGACAAAAGCCACCACCATGATGAGTGGCCCCGGCGTTGTTTCCCCCAACGCAAGGCCATCAATCATTTGGGTCGGTGTGAGCCAGCCGTAGTGACTCACAGCGCCCTGGTACACATACGGCAGCACGGCATAGGCACCACCAAAGGTCAGCAGCGCGGCCTTGGTGAAGAACCAGCCCATTTGTGTCAGTGGGTGGTCCCAGCCGTAACCCGTGGTCAGCAATCCCATGGGCACGACCCACAGCAAGACACCCACTATGGCAATTTTCGACAGCCGAACCCAGTTGAATTTGGCATGTTCCGGCGTGGGAGTGTGATCGTCGATGAGCGCTGGGCCAAAGGACTTGTCTGCCTTGCCATGGCCGCCCCCGGCTTTGAACTTGTCGGGTGCGATCCGACCACCGACATAACCAATCAATGCAGCCGCCAAAACGATGGCTGGGAATGGGATGTTGGCAACAAAAATGGCGACGAAAGAGGCCGCTGCAATTCCCCACAACCAGTTGTTCTTCAGTGCCCGCGACCCGATGCGGTGTGCCGCCTGTACCACGATGGCCGTTACCGCGGGCTTGATGCCGTAGAACAAGCCCGCAACCAGTTGCATGTCTCCGAAGGCGATGTATACCCACGACAGCACAATCAGTATCAAGAGTGAAGGCAGCACAAACAAGGCACCGGCCACGATGCCACCCCAGGTCCGGTGCATCAGCCAGCCGATATAGGTGGCCAACTGCTGTGCTTCCGGGCCGGGGAGCATCATGCAATAGTTCAGTGCATGAAGGAAGCGCTGCTCAGATATCCAACGTCGGTTCTCTACCAATTCCTGGTGCATGATCGAAATTTGTCCGGCTGGCCCGCCGAAACTGATGAAACCCAGCTTGAGCCAGAAGGCAAATGCCTGCCAGAAGCTCACCGGCTGGGGTAAACGCGCCGATGTCACGGGCTCTTGCGGCATGCGCTGATTCATGGTTTGTGAGTTGCCTGATCGAAGCTGGTCAGCAACCCGTCGAACACGGTCGAAGCGGCCATCAACAGTTGGTCATCGTCTGAGATGCTTTCGAGCATGCCATTCAATACGCTCTCAATACCTGCTGCTTCTGGGGGCTGCACACCACCCACATCCAGGAAATGCACCAGCAGGCCAAGGCGAGTGATGGCGGGTTGTTCGAGTCCGAAGCTCGCAGCCAGCACTTCAAAGGTGACCCGGTTACCCCTGTGGCTGAATGTTGCGCCGTCAAAGTCGAATCCGATCGCGTCTGGCGGACAGTCAGCGGGGCTGGCCAGCCACAGCAGGCGCGCTTTCGGGTCAATAAACCGCCGAATCAACCACGCACTGGCCAAACGATCAACCCATGGGCGTTGCCGCGTGGCCCAGAGACGACCTCGATAGTCTGTCAGGTGAAGACGCGCAATGCGCCCGTCCTGGGCATGGGGTTCATCTGGCGACAGAGCGTACGCACAGGCCAACTCTAGTTCACGCAAGGCGTTATCGACTTGTCGTTGAGCCTCTGCGGGGAAAAAGTCCGTTGTGACGAGATTGACAAAGGATTTGCGCAGCTTGCGTGTCTGCCGCAATACGTCTTGCACGGTATCTGTTGTCAGCTGCTGTTTGACTTGATCGACCTCCGACAGCAACGCGGCGAAGTCACTGCTTCGATCAAACAGTGCTGCGAAGTTGGCGCCTGCAGGCTCCTCCACTCGCAACACATGAGCACCGCCGCCGCCATCGCGCACATCCGAGGCCAGGCCCTCCAGGGTGACACGGCAGTTTTCTCGCTCCGGCATCAGGTAAACCCCGTCCCTCAGTACGGCGGCACCGGATGCTTTGAGTGCGCGCCAGGCGCGTTGACGCAAGGTAGCGTTTTCCGTGGGCAGGGTGGTGATCAGTGTTATCCATTTATTCATGAACCGAAGTCTACATTATTGTAGAAAGCCATTCAATCTATATTGGATGTCCATGTGTCAATTAAACGGTCGTTTTGCTGACATCCGTGCTCAACCGGAGTTGACGTCACCCCGTCCAATTGGGTGACTGAACGACTGCAGATGGCAGAGCAATTCAGCCCTGTGACTGACTGCAATGGGTTGCATGGAGTGGGCCGCTGCCAGTCTGCGACAGACCGCTGTGGGTCTACAAGCGACCATCACCGCGAACGCCTTGCTTCTCTTGCGACATTTATCGCTGCAGCTGGCACTCAAGCTCAATCCCGAGGCGGTCCGAGCCAGTTTTTGGCATCATTGAGCACCGGATGCCAGACCAGCAACAGCAGCAGGACGGCCAAGGGCACGGTGGTGATGAATCCGATCTCCTTGAATCCAATGGCGCCCACCAGTCCGCCAATGAAAAAGCTGCCGATCAGCTTGGCCAGCAGGCTTAATTTTTGGCGATTGGCCCGCACCAGGGTGTCGCGTGTCAGGCGGTTGATGTAGAGCAACTTGCCCAACTCGATGCCAAGGTCGGTGACCAGGCCGGTGACGTGCGTGGTGCGGATCTCG
>JAABQI010000195.1 GCA_011391545.1 Rhodoferax sp. | reverse complement strand
ATTGCGTCGCGTGGTTGAACCCATGATCACCCTGGCCAAGACGGCAACGCTGGCCAACCGTCGTCTGGCATTCGACCGCCTGCGTGATCGTGACTCGGTTGTCAAATTGTTCAACGTGTTGGGTCCCCGTTTCAATGCCCGTCCAGGCGGTTACACACGGATCCTGAAAATGGGTTTCCGCGTCGGTGACAATGCGCCCATGTGCCTCGTTGAATTGGTTGATCGGGGTCCCGAAACTGTTGAACCAGAAGCTGAAACTGCCGCTTAATCGGCTATAATATAAATCTACCGCGCGATGGAGCAGTCTGGTAGCTCGTTGGGCTCATAACCCAAAGGTCGGAGGTTCAAATCCTTCTCGCGCAACCACTTACAGTGTCTAAAAAGGTCTACTAACGTAGGCCTTTTTTTTGTCTAATTGATCCGTGGAAGTAAATAGCCCGGCTATAGGGTGTCAATTAGGGCAAAATGAACTTTCGTCTCAGAATGGACTTTGGCAAGTTGTCGAACTCGCCATTCCATTTGTGTAACCCGTGTTTCTTTGCTGTTGATCAAGCTTCCATGACAAACTATCCATTGACTGAACTGCCTGATGTGCCGACCACTGACGTCCCACGTTGCGCTGAAGTGGTTCGTCAGACCGCAGAAACAAAGATCACCGTGCGCGTCAATCTGGACGGTACCGGTCAGTCGCACCTGCATACCGGCATTGGTTTCTTTGATCACATGCTCGATCAAATCGCGCGCCACGGTCTGATCGACCTCGACATTGATGCCGACGGCGATCTGCACATCGACGGCCACCACACGGTTGAAGATGTAGGCATTACGCTTGGGCAAGCTGTTCACAAGGCCGTGGGAGACAAAAAGGGCCTTCGCCGTTATGGTCATGCCTATGTGCCGCTGGACGAGGCTTTGAGCCGGGTGGTGATCGATTTTTCGGGGCGGCCCGGCTTGGTGATGGACGTGCCTTTCACCAGTGCCATGATCGGCAACTTCGACAGTCAATTGATGCATGAATTTTTTCAGGGGTTCGTCAATCACGCTCTGGTCACGCTGCACATCGATAACCTGAAGGGTGTCAACGCCCACCACCAGGCTGAAACCGTGTTCAAGGCCTTTGCCCGTGCCTTGCGCGCGGCGCTGGAGCTTGATCCGCGCGCCCTCGGTAGTATTCCTTCCACAAAAGGCTCGCTCTAGTTCCAAGGCAAATGGGGCTCTGGCATCTGCCTGTTGTGCTCAAGACGCTATGAATTCAATAGTAAATCCTGGTACCGGCAAAAAAGTTGCTGTGGTCGATTACGGCATGGGCAATTTGCGCTCTGTCTCGCAAGCTGTTCAAGCGGCGGCTGTGGGCACTGGCTTTGAAGTGGTAATCACCCAGGACCCCGATGTGGTGCGTGCTGCCCAGCGCATTGTGTTGCCGGGTCAGGGCGCCATGCCGGACTGCATGCGCGAGCTGCGCGAATCGGGCTTGCAGCAGTCGGTGCTCGAAGCCGCGGCCAGCAAACCCTTGTTTGGCGTCTGTGTGGGGATGCAAATGCTGCTGGACCACAGCGAGGAGGGCAATACGCCCGGCTTGGGCCTGATTCATGGCGAAGTCATCAAATTCGATTTGGCTGGCCAACTGCAACCCGATGGCAGCCGCTACAAGGTGCCGCAAATGGGCTGGAATCAAGTCTGGCGCAACAACCATGGCGGCGCACCGCACCCGGTTTGGGGCGAGGTGCCTGATGGCAGTTACTTCTATTTTGTCCACAGTTTTTATGCCAAACCGTCTGATCCACGCCACAGCGTGGGCGAAACCGACTATGGCCAGCGCTTTAGTTCGGCCATTGCCCGTGATAATATTTTTGCGACCCAATTTCACCCTGAAAAAAGCGCTGAACATGGGCTGAGCCTGTACCGTAATTTCCTCCACTGGAATCCTTGAACTCTTTTTCTCACTGTTATGGCTGCGTCAGCCGAAGCCAATTCACTCCCTCCCACTGAAGCATCATGCTTTTAATTCCTGCGATTGATCTTAAAGACGGCCATTGCGTGCGCCTGCAACAAGGCGACATGACACTCTCCACCACCTTCAGCGAGGAGCCCTCGGTCATGGCGCGCAGCTGGGTTGACAAAGGCGCGCGCCGTGTTCATCTGGTGGACTTGAATGGTGCCTTTGCCGGGCAGCCCAAGAATGAGGTGGCGATTCGCAAAATTCTCAAGACCATAGGCAGCGAGGTCGATGTGCAACTGGGTGGCGGCATTCGGGACCTGGACACCATCGAGCGTTATCTCGATGCTGGCCTGCGCTATGTGATCATTGGCACCGCGGCGGTGCGCAATCCGGGCTTTTTGCAGGACGCCTGCACCGCCTTTGGCGGCCACATCATCGTCGGCCTGGATGCCAAGGACGGCAAGGTGGCGACCGATGGCTGGAGCAAGCTCACGCGCCACGACGTTGTGGATTTGGGCAAGAAATTCGAAGACTTCGGCGTCGAATCCATCATCTACACCGACATTGGCCGCGACGGCATGCTCACCGGCATCAACATCGACGCCACGGTGCGCCTGGCACAGGCGCTGACGATTCCGGTGATCGCCTCGGGCGGCCTGTCGAACATGGCCGACATCGAAGCCTTGTGCGCGGTGGAAGGCGAGGGCGTTGAAGGCGTCATTTGCGGTCGCGCGATTTACAGCGGCGATCTGGACTTCGAAGCCGCGCAAGAGCTCGCCGATGCGCTGAATGGCTGATCAGCAGACATTCCCGTGCTAGCCAAACGCATCATTCCCTGCCTGGACGTCACCGGCGGTCGGGTTGTCAAGGGCGTCAACTTTGTCGAATTGCGCGATGCGGGCGACCCGGTGGAGATTGCCGCACGCTACAACG
>JAABQI010000194.1 GCA_011391545.1 Rhodoferax sp. | reverse complement strand
GCTGAAAAAGCAGCGCGAAGAGGTGCAGCAGTACGTGACCCAACTTGAGAAACAGTTACCCAGCAAGGCTGAAATGGATGCCTTGCTGTCCGACATCAACCAGTCGGGGCTGGGTCGCAGTTTGCAGTTCGAGCTGTTCCGGCCGGGCCAGGTGGTGATCAATGACTACTATGCAGAGCTTCCCATTGCCCTGCGCGTCACGGGTCGTTATCACGACATGGGCGCTTTCGCCTCGGATATTTCCAACTTGTCGCGCATTGTCACGCTCAACAATCTGGACATCAAAACGGTCAAGGAGGGTGCGCTGACCATGAACGTGACTGCCAAAACATTCCGCTATCTCGACATCAACGAGATCAATGCCCAGCGCAAAGCCACTGCCAAACCCACGC
>JAABQI010000193.1 GCA_011391545.1 Rhodoferax sp. | reverse complement strand
CACGCCGGCTAAATGACCATGAAGTTGCTTAAAACTGCTGTTTTGTTGGGGGTGATCGGGCTGGTGGCGGCATGTGGGTCTTCCTCGCGCGACGAGTTGAGCCAGTGGATGGCAGAGCAAAAGGCGCAAACGCAGCCCCAAATCAAACCGGTCTCGGCGCCCAAGCCATTCAAGCCGGAAAGTTACCAGGTTTTTGCGCAGCTCGACCCGTTCAGCAATCAAAAGCTCATCATGGTCCTGACCAAGGAGGCGAACCAGTCTGGCGCCACAAATGCCTTGATCGCACCTGAGTTGGCGCGTCGCAAAGAGCCGCTGGAAGAATTCCCGCTAGACACCATGGCCCTGGTGGGCAGCATGGTGCGGGACAAAAAACCGGTGGCCCTGGTGAAAGTCGGACCACTCCTGTACCAGGTTCGTCAAGGCGACCATCTGGGGCAAAACTACGGCAAAGTGGTCAAAATTGCTGAAAACGAAGTCATCTTGCGCGAAATTGTGCAAGATGCCGTGGGTGAGTGGATAGAGCGCACAGCCAGTCTGATGTTGCAAGAGAGGTCAAAATGAAGAATCGCCATATTGGTTGGACGGGTCGCTGGTTGCATCAGTTGGCACTTGGTTTGAGTTTGCTGCTGACGTCTGCCCTGGCGCAAGCCCAGGTGGCCATCGAGTCGGTTTCGGGCACGGTGCAAGGCGGCGTTGAGATTGTCAAAATCGATCTCAGTGAAGCGCTCAGCACACCGCCCACAGGTTTCACCATCCAGTCGCCAGCCCGTATTGCGCTCGATTTTCCCAATGTGGTCAGCGGCATGGGGCGCTCCACGGTTGAGGTCAACCAGGGCAACCTGCGCACCGTCAGCGTGGTTCAGGCCGGCAACCGCACCCGGGTGGTGTTGAACCTCAAGCAGGCCACCACCTATCAAACCCAATGGCAGGGCAAGTCGCTGCTGGTGGTGCTGGGCGCTCTGGCAGATTCCGGCCCGGCGCCGGCGGCCCAGGTGTTTGCCGAAAACCAGAGCCGCAATGTTCAACCCCTGCGCGACCTCGATTTCAGGCGCGGTGACGACGGCGCCGGCCGCGTCGTGGTGTCTTTGCCCAACAGCCAGGTTGGTGTGGACGTGCGCCAGCAGGGCCAGTTGCTGGTGGTTGAATTCATGAAAACCAGCCTGCCCGAAGGGCTGCGCAGACGCCTTGATGTGAACGACTTTGGCACCCCCATCAGAACCATCACCACCACCCAGACGGGCGACCGGGTGCGCATGGAAATCGTGCCACAGGGGACGTGGGTGCACAGTGCCTACCAGACCGACGAGCAGTTTGTGCTGGAGGTCAAGCCCGTCAAGATTGACCCCACCAAGCTCACCCAGGGTCCTGGCTACAGCGGCCAAAAACTGTCGCTCAACTTTCAGAACATCGAAATACGCTCACTGTTGCAGGTAATCGCCGATTTCACCAAATTCAATATCATCACTTCTGATTCGGTGACAGGCGGTGTCACCTTGCGACTCCAGGATGTCCCATGGGATCAGGCGCTGGAGATTATTTTGCAGGCCAAAGGCTTGGGCATGCGCAAGCAGGACAACGTCATCTGGATCGCGCCCAAGGAAGAAATTATTGCCATGGAGAAACTGGAGCTTGAATCCAAAGCCGCGACACTCATCCTTGAGCCGCTGCGGACTGAAACTTTTCAGATGAGTTATGCCAAGGCGGAAGACATTGCCAAACAATTGACCGGCGCCGGTGGCGGTGAAAAAAGCGCCGGACGCGTGCTCAGTGCGCGCGGCAGCGCCACCGCCGATCCGCGCACCAACCTGCTTTTTGTGACAGATGTGCCGTCCCGACTGGAACAGGTGCTTCAGCTGATGCAGAAACTCGATGTGTCGGTGCGCCAGGTCATGATCGAGGCGCGAATCGTTGAGGCAACGGAAGATTTCGGCAAATCGCTGGGCGTCAAATTTGGTGCCCTTGACCTCCGGGCCCAGCAAGGTGGTGACGGTGGTTACCAGATATCTGGAAACAATCGGGGTGTATTTGGAAATACGTATAGCGACGCGGTCGCATCCAGCGGCGCGGGCGGCACCAATAACCTGACAGGCACTTTTGTCAATTTGCCGTCAATCGGGGCTTTGGGGCAGGCACCGGCAACCTTCGCGGTGTCGATTTTCAATGCGGTCGCGAATCGATTCCTGAATTTGGAGATATCCGCGCTGGAAGCCGACAGCAAAGGCCGGGTTGTGTCGAGCCCGCGTGTCGTGACTGCTGATGGCAAGCAAGCAACGATCACGCAAGGCGAGGAAATTCCCTATCTCAATTGCACGGGTGACACCGGCTGTACGACTGAGTTTAAGGACGCAGCGCTGAAGCTCCAGGTGACACCGCGGATAACCCCTGAGGGAACCATCATCATGGATCTGGACGTCAGCAAAGATTCGCGGGGCGTCAACACAGACGCAGGGCCAGCCATCAACAAGAAAAATATTGCGACGCAAGTT
>JAABQI010000192.1 GCA_011391545.1 Rhodoferax sp. | reverse complement strand
TTCCTCCCTGGACAACGCCCGCATGGTTTGCATTCGGACATTGCCGCCAGCAGCAATGGCTAATCCGAATGCTGTAGCCGATGCATGGTTCGGAGCTTCGATGATCGCAACTAAATCAAATTGGCCCTGTGTCCAATAGAGTTGGCGCATCTTTGCCCCAAAATTTGATGCAGCTTCCTTCACCGCATCGGCGCGTTTTGTGGTGTCCTTGATGCTGCGAATTCCTTGATCGGTAAAGACGCAAACAGATTGACGCCGGAAGACTTGGCACCGATCGACGAATTCGCCTGTTGCAGCATTCCCTGCCCATCACGCGGGGCATGGCATTCCATGCAGTGCCCGATGTTGGCCAAGTATTCACTATATTTCACCTTGTCGCTGGCATCCGGCGCTTTCACGTCTTTCACAGCCGACCCGTAGCTGGGTGGCAAGGGGATGTTGTGCTTTGACTTTAGCACCACATTCTTGACGGCCGGTTGTGCTCTCAGGTAAACAATGATGGCGGCAAGGTCCGCATCCGAGAGATGGCGATAGAACGCCATCGGCATCGGTGGGCCACTGATGCCTTTGTCGGGCCTGACGCCCTCGCGTATCGCTTTAGCCAGTTGGTCATTGGTCCACCGGCCGATGCCGGTGTTTGGGTCAGGCGCCCCGTGCAATATGACAGTTGCCACAGGCAACCACACTTTCCATGAGGAACTTGCCGCGTTCCATGGAGGGAACGTCAAGCGCCAGTGATGCCTGTGTGTTGATGACCACCAAAGCAGAAACAGTCAGCTTCAAATGCTTTTTATCATTGCCTCCACGTGATGTTGCGACAAGGGGCGTGATCTTTACTCGCGTCAAGATAGTTGTCAAGATGTGCTTGGTTGTTTTGGGGCGCACCCGCTCCAGGGCTAGGCCCAATGCTGACTAGGGGTGGCTACAACGTTATATAAAAGGAGAAACTACAGCAATGGCAACCACGAAGCTTTCGCACGCCCGCGCAAACCCAAGGGCGTAGACAACAAAACAGGATCGTTTGAGGAAACGCCATGAACTGGTTCATGCTTTTTGTCGCTGGCCTTTTGGAAATCGGCTGGGCGATTGGGTTGAAATACACCGAGGGCTTTACCCGCCTCTGGCCGTCTGTGGGCACAGCTGCGTCAATGATGGCCAGCGTCGCGTTGCTTGGCATCGCCATAAAATCACTGCGGGTTGGCACCGCCTATGCAGTTTGGGTTGGCATTGGCGCCGTGGGTACGGCCATTCTCGGCATGGTGCTGCTGGACGAATCGGTCAACACCGGCCGCCTTGTCAGCTTGGGGCTGATCGTTGCGGGTGTCATCGGTCTCAAACTCGCCACCCCGGCGGGATCTGGCGCGGGACGAGGCACGATCTGCAGCCCATCTGCCGATGTCAATGACAGAGCAGCGGCTGGTCATGCCAATCTTTGAGGTGCGCCTGCGGCACCAAGCCGTTCGCCCTGGCTGATTGCACAATTTGTAAAAAATGCTTTTAGCGATTGATGGGTAAGCGTATTCAGCTATAAAGTATGAAGCATTCAGGATTTAGCTGGGCGAGCCACCCACAGCACCAGCCCGCCGGCCGAGGCGGCCAGTGCCGCCAAAATCAGCAGGTAGCCCGCGACATCGGCCAGCGGCGCGCCCATCTGGTTGAGCCTGAGCGAGGCCTGAATGCCCGCTGTGCTCGGAAACAGCCAGCGCAGGGCTTGCAGCAGCTCCGGCAGGGCTTCGGCAGGCCATGAAAAACCGGACACAAACGCCATAGGTAAAGCCGTGAACAGCAGCACCTGCAAGGCCCTTTCGCGGTTGCCGAACCAGACGCCCAGCAAGGCGCCCAGCGTACAGATGGCCGGAATGTAGAAGGCCAGCAACACCAGTGCGCCGCCCGTGTTGGCGCCCCGCGGAAAATCCTGGGCCCAGAAAATCCAGCCAAAGTACAGCAGGCCGCTGAGGTAGCCGACGGTTGAAAACCCGAGGATGCGGCCCAGCCAGGTCGCCGCATCGGCGCGGTGCTGGCCGGTTTCAGCCCACAGCCCGACCAGCATGGCCACGCCCATGAGCAGCGTCTGCTGGATGATGAGCAGGGCGACTGCTGGCACCACATAGCTGCCGTAGCCTTCGGTCGGGTTGAACAGGGCCACCATCTGGGTGCTGATGGGGTTGCGGCTGGCCTGGGCTTGCTGCGCACTTTGGCCGCTGGCCTGGAGTTTCCTGATTTCCACGCCGGCCGAGACGGTGCCGACGGCTTCGGCAAAGCCGGACAGCACCGCCTTGTTGAGCAGTGCGTAACTGCCGTTGGCCTCGACCGTGACCACGGCCGGGCTGCCGCGCAGCACATTGCGCTTGAGGTCTCTGGGCAACAGGGCGTAGCCCTCGATCTCGCCGCGCCACAAGGCTTGACGGGCCTGGCGCTCGTCGCCTATGACCATGCGCACGTCGATGCGCGGGCTGGCCTGGGCAAAACGCGTGATCTGGCGCGACAGATTGCTGTGGTCATAATCCACCACCGCCACCGGCACGCGCGTGACGGCTTGTTCCGAATACGGCCAGGGGTAGAAGAACCCGTAAATCAACGGTGCAATCGCGATGAGCAGCAACACGCCTTTGTCAGCGGCAATGGTTTTGAGCGTGTCCACCCAGGTCCGCCAGATGCTGGTTTTCGCCTGCATCAGCGGCCGCCCCAGGTGTCAGGCTGGCCGGCGCAGCGGTTCAAAAGCGGGGCGCACAATGATGCTAAAACAATAGCTGATAACGCAAGTGCCGTAAAGGTTGGCGCCGAATAAGACAGGGGTTCTGCCATTTGCAGCTGTTCCATCTGCAGGCGGATGTAATGGGTGTAAGGCAGCAGTTCGGCCCAGCCGCGTGCCAGCACCGGCATGGACTGCAGGG
>JAABQI010000191.1 GCA_011391545.1 Rhodoferax sp. | reverse complement strand
CTGGCCGAGTTTGTCTTCCAGCCGCGCCACGTTGTAGCCAGGTGCGCTGGTGGGCACCAGAAAAGCACTCATGCCCTTCTTGCCGGCGCCCTTGTCGGTGACCGCAATCACTATGGCCACGTCGCCATTTTTGCCACTGGTGATGAACTGCTTGACGCCGTTGATCACGTAGGCGTCACCGTCTTTCACCGCTGTGGTGCGCAGGCTGGAGGCATCCGAGCCCACATGCGGCTCGGTCAGGCAAAAGGCGCCCAGCATCTGCCCTTGCGCCAGCGGCGTCAGCCACTGCTTTTGCTGCGCCGGATTGCCGTAGCGCATCAAAATGGCGTTGACCGGGCAGTTGGTCACACTGATCACCGTGCTGGTGCCGCCGTCACCGGCCGCAATTTCTTCCAGCACCAGCGCCAGCGTCAGGTAGTCCAGGCCCGCGCCGCCCAGCTCCTCGGGCACGCAAATGCCATAGGCACCCAATGCCGCCAGGCCTTGGTGCGCCGCCTTAGGGAACAAGTGCTCCTTGTCCCACTTGGCCGCGTTTGGCCAGAGCTCGGCCTGGGCAAAATCGCGCACTGCGTCGCGGATCATTTCCTGGTCTTGGGTAAGCAACATGGTTCAGGCTGTCGTTCAGAGCATTTCCAGCGCCACGGCGGTCGCTTCGCCGCCGCCAATGCACAGACTGGCCACGCCTTTTTTCAGGCCACGGGCCTGCAGCGCGTACAGCAGAGTCACCATGATGCGGGCGCCGCTACAGCCAATCGGGTGACCGAGGGCGCAGGCACCGCCGTTCACATTAACGATGTCGTGGCTCAGGTTCAGCTCGTGCATCAGCGCCATCGGCACCACGGCAAAGGCCTCATTCACTTCCCACAGGTCGACATCTTTCACGCCCCAGCCCGCCTTGGCCAGCACCTTATTGACCGAGCCTATGGGCGCGGTGGCAAACCAGTTGGGCTCCTGCGCGTGCACCGCATGGGCCACCAGCCGCGCCAGCGGCTTGAGGCCGAGCGCAGCAGCGGTGGAGGCGCGCATCATGACCAGCGCGGCGGCGCCGTCGTTGATGCTGGAACTGCTGGCCGCCGTGATGGTGCCATCCTTCTTGAATGCAGGTTTGAGCGAGCTGATCTTGTCGAGTTTGACCTTGCCGGGGCCTTCGTCGATTGACACAAGCACTTCACCGGCGCGGGTCTTGACCATGACCGGCGCAATCTCGGCGGCAAACGCGCCCGATTTTGTCGCCGCCTGCGCGCGCTGCACGCTGGTGGTGGCAAAGGCGTCTTGCTGTTCGCGGGTAAAGCCGTATTTGGCGGCGCAGTCCTCGCCAAAAGTGCCCATGGATCGGCCGGGCTCGTAGGCGTCTTCAAGACCGTCGAGCATCATGTGGTCAAAAATGCGGTCGTGGCCGATGCGGTAACCCGCGCGCGCCTTAGGCAGCAAGTAGGGTGCGTTGGTCATGCTTTCCATGCCACCGGCCACCAGCACGTCGGCACTACCCGCGGCCAGCATGTCGTTGGCGAACATGGCGGCGCGCATGGCCGAGCCGCACATTTTGGACAGCGTGACCGCGCCGGCACTCAGCGGCAAGCCACCTTTGAGTGCCGCCTGGCGCGCTGGCGCCTGGCCCTGTCCCGCCATCAGGCAGTTGCCAAACAGCACTTCGTTGACCAGCTCCGGGTTGACGCCGGCACGCTGCACCGCGGCCCGGATGGCCACGCCACCCAGGTCGTGTGCCGCCAGCGAAGCAAAGTCGCCCTGAAAAGAACCCATGGGGGTGCGGGCTGCGCCCACAATTACGATTGCATCACTCATGTCAAACTCCTTGGATAAACATCAAATCGATTCCCGAGCCTGCGCATCGGCACGCTCCAGGTGAAACCTCTTGCCTTGGTCGTACGGGAACACGTCATAGACGTAACCCGCCTGAATCCGTTCCTTGTGGCTTTGCCAGAACGCCACGTCGAGCAAGTCGGCATGGTGCTTCATGAACACCGCTTTCACCACTGGGTTGCCCAGCAAGAACGGGCCAAAAGTTTCTGGGAAAACGTCCTTTGGCCCCACCGTGTACCAGACCTCTCCCGACATTTCGTCTTCTTCGTTGCGCGGTTGGGGTACCCGGCGAAAGACGCAGTCGGTGATGTATTCGATCTCGTCGTAATCGTAGAACACCACCTTGCCATGGCGCGTGATACCAAAATTTTTCCACAACATGTCGCCAGGAAAGATGTTGGCAGCTACCAGGTCCTTGATGGCATTGCCGTACTCGATCACGCCGCGCGCCAGCAACCCATGGGCATGCCGTGCCTGCGGGCTGGTGTTGGCGGGGTCGGCACCGCCGGCATCGAAGGCTTCCTGCAGGTAAATATTAAGTGGGATCATGCGCCGCTCGATGTAGACGTGCTTCAGGATCACCTCGATCTGGCCATCACCATCGCGGTCGCTGATCTCGAGCTGGCTGGGGGCGAATTTTTCGATTTCGGCTATCAGTTCGTCGGTGAAACGCTTGCGCGGGAACGCCACCTCGCTGTACTCCAGCGTGTCCGCCATGCGCCCCACGCGGTCATGCTGTTTGACCAACAGGTATTTGCCCTTGATCTGCTCGCGGCTGGTTTCCTTGGGCGGGGGGTAAAAGTCCTTGATGACCTTGAACACATAGGGAAAGCTGGGCAAATCAAACACCAGCATGACCATGCCCTTGATGCCCGGTGCGATACGGAACTGGTCGGTGGAGTGACGCAGGTGAAACAGGAAGTCGCGGTAAAACAGCGTCTTGCCCTGCTTGGCCAGGCCTAAGGCGTTGTACAACTCGTTGCGTGGCTTGCGCGGCATCATGCTGCGCAAAAACTGCACATAGGCACTGGGTATTTCCATGTCGACCATGAAATAGGCCCGGGCAAAACTGAACAGCATGTGTATGTC
>JAABQI010000202.1 GCA_011391545.1 Rhodoferax sp. | reverse complement strand
GTTTCCTTCATCATGCCACCGTACTGGTTGATGATGGCCAGCGACTCCTGTGGCACCGAGCTTGAGCCGTGCATCACCAGATGGGTGTTGGGCAAGCGGCGGTTGATTTCCATCACGCGGTCAATCGCCAGAATGTCGCCAGTGGGCTTGCGGGTGAATTTGTAGGCGCCGTGGCTGGTGCCGATGGCAATGGCCAGCGCGTCGAGCTGGGTACGCTTGACGAAATCGGCCGCCTGTTCAGGGTCGGTGAGCATTTGCTCGCGCGTCATGGTGGCGTCGGTGCCGTGGCCGTCTTCCTTGTCGCCCTTCATGGTCTCCAGGCTGCCCAGGCAACCCAACTCGCCTTCCACCGTCACGCCCACGGCGTGCGCCATGTCGACCACTTTGCGGGTCACTTCAGCGTTGTAGTCATAGCTGGCAATGGTTTTGCCATCCGCCATCAGGGAGCCGTCCATCATGACCGAACTGAAGCCCAGGTTGATGGCGCCCTGGCACACGTCCGGGCTCTGGCCGTGGTCCTGGTGCATCACCAGCGGAATATGTGGATACGCCTCGATGGCGGCCAGAATCAGGTGCTTGATGAAAGGCTCGCCGGCATATTTGCGGGCGCCCGCGCTGGCTTGCAAAATGACCGGGGCACCGACTTCATCGGCGGCCGACATCACGGCCTGCACCTGCTCCAGATTGTTGACGTTGAAAGCCGGAATGCCGTAGCCGTTGGCCGCGGCATGGTCAAGCAGTTCGCGCATAGAAACAAGTGCCATGGTGATGTCCTTTAAAGTTTGGTAACAGGGTGGTAACTGAGGCCAATTCTAGCGACTCGCCCTCGCCACTGCGGATGGCCAGCCGCACCCTGTCAAGTTCACGAGACGCGGCAAATCTTGAGCATGTTGGTGCCGCCGGGCGAGCCCATCGGTTCGCCACAGGTGATGGCATAGACATCGCCGGTTTGCACAACACCGCGCATCTTGAGGTCGCTTTCGGACTCGGCCAGCGCGGTGTCGCGGTCGGCGCTGGTGTCGATCAGGATCGGGCGCACGTTGCGGTACAGCGTCATTTTGCGCTGGGTCGCAATTTTGGAAGTGAGCGCATAAATCGGGACCTGAATCAGGTGACGGCTCATCCACAGCGCGGTGGAGCCGCTGTCGGTCATGGCGACAATGGCCTTGGCGCCCAGGTGGTGCGCGGTAAACAGCGCACCCATGGCAATCGTCTGGTCAATCCGCGTGAAGGTTTTACCGGTGAAGTCGGCCTCGAGCTTGAACATCTCGCCGCCCTCGGCCGCGTGGCAGATCTTGGCCATTTCAATCACGGTTTCCAGCGGGTACTTACCGGCAGCAGTTTCCGCTGACAGCATCACCGCGTCGGTGCCGTCGAGCACCGCGTTGGCCACGTCGCTGACCTCGGCGCGGGTGGGCACCGGGTTGGTGATCATCGACTCCATCATCTGCGTGGCCGTGATCACCACCCGGTCGTGCTCGCGCGCCAGCTTGATCATGCGCTTTTGCAGCGCCGGCACCACGGCATTCCCCACTTCCACCGCCAGATCACCGCGCGCCACCATGATGCCGTCGCTGGCCAGCAAGATCTCTTCCAGGTGCGGAATCGCCTCGGCGCGCTCAATTTTTGCAATCAACCCCGGCCTGTGGCCGCCTTCAGCAGCGACATTGCAGAGCTGGCGCGCCATTTCCATGTCGGTGGCATTTTTGGGGAAACTCACTGCGACGTAATCGGCATAAAAACCCATCGCCGTGCGGATGTCTTCCATGTCCTTGCCAGTCAGGGCCGGTGCCGACAAGCCACCCCCCTGTTTGTTGATGCCCTTGTTGTTGGACAACTCACCACCCAGCTTGACCGTGGTGTGGATGGCCTCGCCCTTGACCGCATCGACCACAATGACAATCAGTCCGTCGTTGAGCAAGAGCACATCCCCGGCTTTCACTTCTCGCGGCAAGGCTTTGTAATCAAGGCCCACGGCGTCAATGTCACCCAGTTCGGTCCGAGCCGCGTCCAGCACAAATCGCTGTCCGGGCTGCAAAAATACCTTGCCCTCGGCAAACTTGCCGACCCGGATCTTGGGTCCCTGCAAGTCGGCCATGATGGCAACCTCTCGCCCGGCCCGTTTGGCGGCTTCGCGCACCAGACGTGCCCGTTCGATATGGTCTTGTGCCGTGCCATGGCTGAAGTTCAGGCGCACCACATTGACCCCGGCGCGGATCATTTGCTCAAGCAGAGCGGGATCACTGGACGCTGGGCCTAAAGTGGCAACAATTTTGGTCGCACGACGAGGCATATGGGAGTCTCCATGTAATTTAGTTTCTTGATTCTCACACAAAGCAGTTACAGGGCAGCAACAAAAGCGCCCGCCCTACCACCCCAGCCCCAGGTGCAGCGGCAGATAGACCGCCATGCCGGAAACGATGGTGCCCAGCACCGCCTGACCCTGACCCCGGCGCCAGAAAAAATAGCCAGCGCCAACCAGGGCTGCGTAGATGCGCGCGTCCTGCCAGGTGCTGATGAGCAAACCCTGCGTCATGATCACCTCGGGCGCCACCACCGCGGCCAGCGCCGCAATGGGCGCGTATTGCAGGCCGCGTTGCGCCCAGTGCGGCAGGTGCCAGGCCTGGTCGCTCATGAAAAAGAAGCAGCGCGTGATGACGGTGACCAGCGCCAGGCCCGCGATCACGCCCAGCGTCCACATGTCGGTGCCATTCAGGTCGGGGCCGCTCATGCCGCTGCGCCCGGCCTTTTGGGCCAGCTTTCTTCGATGATCAGGCACAGCGCCACCGCGCAGGCAATGGCGACCACAATGTTGAGCTTGAGCGGCAGCGCATAGGCCGCCACGGCTGCCATGCCAGCCACCCCGGCGGCAACGCGTCGCAAATGGCTCGATGCCAGTGAACAGCCCACCCCCAACAGCGCCAGAATGCCCGCAAAACCCAAGCCCCAATGGGTTGGAATCACGTTGGCCAGGGCGATGCCGATCAAGCTGGCACCCTGCCAACTCACCCAGTTGAACAGACTTCCACCGCTCAGGTAAGCCAATTGTTCGCGGCGTTCAGCGTCATTTTCAGACGGGTGGTGGTAGTGCCGGGTAAACAGCACGTAGCTCAAATCGGCGGTCAGATAGCCCTGAAACAGGCGCCAGCGCAGCGGCAGGTGCATCAGATAGGGACGCATGTGGGCGCTGAACACCACAAAACGCAAATTGACGCAAAAACTGGTGGCCAGAATTACCCACACCGGCGCGCCGGCAGCAATCAGCGGCATGGCCGCCAGTTGCGAACTGCCGGCAAACACCAGCAGACTCATGGCCACCGCCTCGAACGGGCTCATGCCCGACTTGACCATGGCCACGCCGGTCATCAGGCCCCAGGCGGCCAGGCCGGGCGACACCGCAGCCATCTCGCGCAGTCCCCGGCCGAAAGCCGGGTGCTGCCACCAACTGCGGGCCTGCGCACGCCAACCGCGCATCAACCCAGCACCTGGCCGACTTGCAAGGGGCAACCGCGCAGGTACTCTGCGCTGGCGAGGCGTTTGCCACCAGGGCGCTGCAGTTCGGTGATGACGACGATCGAATGCAGCGCGGCGACCGCAATGCCGGCAGGTGTGATCGCCACGATCTGGCCCGCCGTTTGTGACGCTTGCGGCTCGCCATCACCAACTTCGGCGGCCCAGATTTTGAGCGCCTCGCCAGCCAACTGGGTGCTGGCACCCGGAAACGGGTTGAACGCGCGCACCCGCCGGACAATGGTTTGCGCCGTCTGCGACCAGTCGATCGCAGCCTCGGCTTTGTCGATCTTGCTGGCATAAGTGACACCATGCGCCGGTTGCGGCACGGGGTGCAACTGGCCAGCGGCAGCCAGCGCCAGCGCCTGCACCATCAGCTGACCACCCAACTCGGCAAGGCGGTCATGCAAACTGCCAGTGGTGTCCGAAGGAAAAATCGGCAGCGACTGCGAGAGCAGCATGTCGCCAGTGTCCAGGCCGGCGTCCATTTGCATGATGGTGACACCGGTCAGCTCGTCGCCTGCCTCAATGGCACGGTGGATCGGGGCGGCACCGCGCCAGCGCGGCAGCAAGGATGCATGAATATTGAAGCAGCCCAGCCTTGGCAAGTCCAGCACCCACCGAGGCAGGATCAGGCCGTAAGCCGCCACCACCATGGCGTCGGCCTGCGCCGCATGAAGCATCGCGCGGGCGGACTGGGCATCTTCCGGATATTTGCCGTCCAGTCGCAGGCTGCGCGGTTGCGCCACGGCCATGCCATGCACCAGCGCAAATTGCTTGACCGGCGATGGATGCAGCTTCATGCCGCGCCCGGCGGGGCGGTCGGGCTGGCTCAACACCAGCGCGATGTCATGCCCGGCAGCTTGCAAGTGGGTCAAGGCCACCGCGGCAAACTCGGGCGTGCCCGCAAAGACCAGCTTCAAGCGCGGTCCTCGCGCTGGGCCTTGAGCAGTTTGCTCTTGATGCGGTTGCGCTTGAGGGGCGACAAATACTCGACGAACACCTTGCCCATCAGGTGGTCCATTTCGTGCTGGATGCACACCGCCAGCAAGCCATCGGCCTCGATCAGCCGCTGCGCGCCCTCGGCGTCGAGCGCCTCAACCTTGACCGCGTCGTGGCGCCGGACGCCGTCGTAAATGCCGGGCACCGAAAGGCACCCCTCTTCATTGATATGCGTCTCGGGACTGGCCCACAGGATTTTGGGATTGATCAGCACCAAAGGCACATCGCGGCCCTCGGAGATATCCATCACAATCAGGCGCTCATGCACATTGACCTGAGTGGCGGCCAGGCCAATTCCCTTGGCGTCGTACATGGTCTCGAACATGTCGGCAATCAGGGTTTTGATGCGCGCGTCCACCGCCGCCACAGCTTTGGCCACGGTGTGCAATTTGGGGTCGGGATAGCAAAGAATAGGGAGTAGAGCCATGATGTCACTTCAAAGATGTCGTTATTTTCGCTATTTTTGCCATGATGCGTCCATTACCCGCAGGACAATCGTTGTCGCGGCAAGGGCTTGGGCGCACAATCTCATGTGAGTTAATCAAATGCAAAACACCATGGCCAAAACTTTTTTTGACACTGTTTCCAATAAATTGACCTGGACGGCGCTTGCCTGCGGCTTGCTGGCTGGCCCTGTGCTGTCGCAAGATTTCCCGATCACCGCGCAGCAGCGCGCCACTGCGAACCAGGTCGCCCAGAGCGGCGTGGCGCTGAGCGAGCTGAGCCCCAATGCGCCCCAAAGCTACACCGTGAAGTCGGGCGACACGCTGTGGGACATCTCCGGCATGTTCCTGAAAAGGCCCTGGCGCTGGCCCGAACTGTGGGGCATGAACCTGTCCGACATCAAAAATCCGCACCTGATCTTCCCGGGTCAGACGCTGTATCTGGACACCAGCAACGGCCGGGCGCGCCTGAGCATGCGCCCAGGCGGTGACCTGCCCACGGTACGGGTGTCGCCGCGCACGCGCATTGAAAATTTGGCAAGCAGCGCCCTGCCGACGCTCAAAAGCAGCCTGATCGAGCCCTTCCTGGCTGAACCCCTGATCGTCGATGAACAGGGTCTGAGCGCCGCACCGCGGATCGTGGCTGCGCAGGACGGCCGGGTGCTGCTGACCCGCGGCGACCGGGCCTATGCCCGCGGCAACGCCGGCGCCGAACTCATGGACGACCCCCTCAAGAAACAACAGGCGTTCCGGGTGTTTCGCAACGCCACGCCGCTGAAAGACCCGGTCACCGGCGAAGTGCTGGGCTATGAAGCCCAGTACGTCGGCAAGGCCTTGCTGGCGCGCAGCGAAAGCAGAAATGACAGCGTTGACGCCGACGGAAAGAGCCGCACCGACATCGTGCCGGCCACCATCGACATCATTGACGCCAAGGAAGAAATGCGCGTCGGCGACCGCCTGCTGCCCGAGCCGCCGGTACAACTGCAAAGCTATGTCCCTCACGCCCCCACAGGCACCATGGACGCCCGGGTGGTCTCCATTTACGGCAGTGCCGTAGTCAATGCAGCCCAAAACCAGGTGGTGAGCATCAACCGCGGCAGCCGCGATGGCTTGGAGCCGGGCCATGTGCTTGCCATCATGACCGACGGTGCGCGCCTGGAGGACAAGACCGATGCCAGCCGGCCCATGATCAAATTGCCCGATGAGCGCAATGGCCTGCTGATGGTGTTTCGAACTTTCGAAAAAGTGTCGTACGGCCTGGTGCTCGACATCACCAGCGGGGTCAAGGTGGGTGATCGACTGGTCAACCCGCTCTGACACCGCCAGCCCCGGCCGGCCATGGAACGCGATGAACTCAAGGCATGGCTGAGGCTGACACTGACCCCGGGTATCGGCAACGTCTCGGCGCGCAAGTTGCTGACGGCGTTTGGCTTGCCACAAGCCATCTTTGAGCAGCCCTCCTCCGCCTTGCGGCAGGTGGCAACAGCAACACAAACGCTGGCTTTGCGCAGCGAGCCCGAGGCGCTGACCACGCTGCTGGAAACCACCTGGGCCTGGCTCAACCACGGCGAGCCCAATGGTTGTCGGCATCACGTCGTCACGCTGGGCGACCCCGGCTACCCGCAAGCCCTGCTTGACATCGACGACCCGCCCTTGATGCTGTACCTACTGGGCAACGCACGCTTCGAAGATGACGCGCCGTCGGACCCTGCCGCGCCATGGCCGATCGAGGCCCGGCGCTGCCTGGCCGTTGTCGGCAGCCGCAACCCCACGCCGCAAGGTGCGCGCAACGCCAGGCAATTTGCCAAAACGCTGGTTCAAGCCGGCCTGACGGTGGTCAGCGGCCTGGCCCTGGGGGTGGACGGCGCCGCCCACGAGGGCGCCCTTGAGGCTTTGCCCGAGGGCACCACAGGCCAGGCGCTGAC
The DNA here is from genome assembly GCA_011391545.1 of Rhodoferax sp. Taxonomy (GTDB): domain Bacteria; phylum Pseudomonadota; class Gammaproteobacteria; order Burkholderiales; family Burkholderiaceae_C; genus Rhodoferax. The sequence goes on along the minus strand of JAABQI010000202.1, from coordinate 17,923 downwards.
GCTGGCCGTGATTGGCACCGGCCTGGACCGGGTTTACCCAAAAGCCCACCACGGGCTGGCACACCGCATCGCACAACACGGCCTGCTGCTGAGCGAATACCCGCTGGGCACGCCGCCCTTGAATGCCAACTTTCCCAAACGTAACCGCCTCATCGCCGGGCTCGCCCGCGGCACGCTGGTGGTGGAGGCCGCCCTGCAATCGGGCTCTCTCATCACCGCCCGGCTCACCGCCGAGCAGGGCAAGGATGTGTTTGCCATCCCCGGATCGATCCATGCGGCGCAGTCGCGCGGTTGCCACGCGCTGATCAAGCAAGGCGCCAAACTGGTGGAATCGGCGCAAGACGTGCTGGAAGAACTGCAGGGCTATGACGCGCTGTCGGTTGCGACCGCTTGTCTGGCTTCGCCGGGTGACCCACAAAACAGCGGCGGCACGGACGACGCCGACCACACCCTGCTGCAAGCCATCGGATTCGATCCTGTCGGGCTCGACGCCTTGCAGGGCAGGACCCAACTGCAAACCTCGGATTTGCAGGCCCAGTTGATGACGCTGGAAATCAATGGCCTGGTGGCACGCCTGCCGGGCGGCCTGTTTCAGCGCCTGTCTGACGCCTGAAGTCAGACGGAATGGAAACAGCAGCGCGCACTGGCACCTGTTTCACGCCTTGCGCGATGGCGCGTTCACTGCAGCAAGCGCGCGGGATTGGCTTCCAGCTTGGCCATGGCATCTCGGGTGGCACGCACCATCAATGAGACGTCTTCCTGAGGTTTCAGCAAGCCGTCCTGCAGGTAGGCAGCCAGTCGAGTCGTCTGAATCAGATAGCTTCGCCCCACGACCGATGAAAACAGATGCAAATGTCCCAGCGGACTGCGCCATACATACTGAACCTGAACCACCTGCTCCAGGTAATTCAGGGTAAACCAGGCGCCCAAATTCAGGTTTTGCGCCCATGCCATCATGACCGGGTTGGCTTCGGCACCACCGCTTGACACCACCTCGAGGTCTGACGCATCGATGCCCAGCAAATCTTCGATGCTCTGGGCATCCAGTGGCAATTCCTCGGCGCCATCATTGCTGAAATAGTCTTCCAGATGATCAAGACGTTCGGCCAGGGTCTGGATTTGCGCCATGTCAATCGCCGGCGTCTTGGACATGAACGCATCAGCCAGGATGTCGCTGATCGCCTTGATGTGGCCGTCCTGGACTTCTCCATCCAAACCCAGCAGACTCATCCCATAACGCAACGATTGCAGCAACCCCGGCAAGTCAGCAATCACCTGGGCGCGGTCAGCCCGATTGGGCTTGGCACTGGCCGCCCAAATCAAGTCAGTCGCCGTTTTCTTCAGTGCCAGGGTGGTCTCGTGCTGACCTCCCTGGCGCATGCTGGCCACAGCAATCACATCAGACCAGACTTTGTATAAAAAATCCCGGATGCCGTCACGCACCGGCATCTCTTTGATCTGATTACGCAGCTCGATGGTGCACTGAATGGCCAGGGTTTCTTTTTGCTCGACCTGCTGCGCCACGCCCACGACTTTCTGGGTTGCGGACTTTTGCGTCAGAAAGCTCTTGAGAAATTCCTTGAACTCATCGTAAACCCGCTGGTAAACGCGTTCTCCCGCGTCCGGATACTGCTCGATCACCTGAACCACACGCTTGATTTCGGCTGCTAGGTCTTCGCTGTTGATGGCGCTGGCATCGAAACCCAGCACACACGAGCCCATGTGATCGATCAACTGACGTGCCGGGTGGTCATGCCGGTTGAAGAAATTCGGATCCGTCAACGCCAGGCTCAGTACAGGCATTTGAAGCCTGGCAAACCAGACCCGGATGCCAGGCGGGATGCGGTCTTCCTGCAAAATAGACTGGAACATCAGCGTAATCAACTCAATGATGGCCTTTTCATTGTCGTTTTTCGCCAGCTTCTTGAGTTCAGTCGACTGCTGCTTCAAATCACCGGCCACCTGCACCAGCACCAGTTCAGGCAGCGGTTGCTCTGCACCACTCGCATCGCCAAAAAACCCGGCCGGCGCTGGGCGCTGGGCCAACGCAGTCATCAATGGCTCGGAGGGTGCGTATTGGAACGTTGGCGGAAAGTTTTGCATCGGAGCCATGTCGGTCAACCAGCGGCCCACACGGTCCAGCACACCCATCGGACGCGCAGCAGAGGGGTACGAGGCACCCCTTGGCCAAGCTGGCGCCCCGCGATCAGCAAAGCCGGGCGAACCATGGATGGACTGGCCTGGCAAGCCGCTCGCAGTTGCCACAGGACCCGCGACTTGCCGCCCATAAGAGCCCGGCGCATCAGGCGATTGCCCCTCTCCAGCAGGTTTGCCATCCGCAGAAACAACCGGTTTTGACTTGGCGCGCTCTTCTGGCGCGATCACAGGCATCACGCCCTGCTCCACCAATTCGGCATTGCAGCGCGCATAGATCTGACGCCACTGGGCGTTGATGTGGTGCTGCACCACCGTGTTGATCAGTTGCCATGACTCAAGCGAAAAACCACACCGCCCCCACTGCTCGACCATGGCCAGTGCCAGCACCTCGGGGTGAACAATGTCTTGCGCTGACAAGTCCTGGTGAGGAGGGAGTGATTTGAGCCGCTTGCGCAAATCATTGACTTCGCTGGCGGCCACTTCCATCACCGAAAGGGCAAGGCGCGAGGCAAGAATCTGGTTTTCGACCGCTTCGGTACTGACCAATTCCAGGGTATTGCTCAATGGCAATCCGCTTGGCTGCGGTGCATCGGGTTTTAAAGCAGCCCGCCAGGCCTTGGCCGTGCCCTCCAGCCAGTTTTTTTCCTGGTTTTGGTACAGGGTCCAGGTTTCCAGAAGCAGTTTTTGGTCTGCCGCAGTGGCGAAATCTTTCAACAAAGCTGTCAAATGGAGCTCCACCAGCCCGATCAGCACCGCCATGGACTGCGCCGCTTCATCGACCAGGCGCTGGCGGATGTGCGCCGCCAGTTGCGACGTATTCTGAGCCGGTGCGGAGGTGACCATGCACGAAATTTTAAACTGTGGCGCCCGCGTTGGGGTCATTCGGATCCAGGTCCTTTTTGGTGCCGCCACCTTTGACCAGGTCTTCTCGCTTGATGCCCAGCCACATGGCTATGCTGGCGGCGACAAATACCGACGAGTAAATGCCGAACAAAATCCCGATGGTCAGCGCCAGCGCAAAATAGTGCAGTGTGGCACCGCCAAACAGCAGCATCGACAGCACCATCATCTGCGTCGAGCCGTGGGTGATGATGGTGCGGCTGATGGTGGAGGTGATGGCGCTGTTGATGGTCTCTGCCGTGCTCATCTTGCGATAGCGGCGAAAGTTCTCGCGAATCCGGTCAAAAATCACCACCGACTCGTTCACCGAGTAGCCCAGCACCGCCAGCACGGCGGCCAGCACCGGCAGCGAAAACTCCCACTGAAAGTAGGCAAAAAATCCCAAAATGATGATCACGTCGTGCATGTTGGCAATGATGGCCGCCACCGCAAACTTCCACTCGAAGCGCACCGCCAGGTAAATCATGATGCCGATCACCACAAAGGCCAGCGCCTTGAGTCCGTCTTCGACCAGTTCATCGCCCACCTGCGGGCCGACAAATTCGGTTCGGCGCATGGTGGCCGAGGCGTCCAGCTCTTTCAAGGCAGTCATCACCTGGGTGCTTTGCTGGGCTGAACTGACGCCTTTTTGCGCCGGCAGACGGATCAGCACATCGCGGGAAGTGCCAAAGTTTTGCACCTGCACATCAGCAAACCCGAGCTTGGTAACACCCGCGCGCACCGCGCCGAGATCGGCCGGTTGCGAGTAGGTGACTTCCAGCAAGGTGCCGCCTGTGAACTCCACCGACAGGTGCAGCCCGCGTGAAAACAGGAAAAACACCGCCGCCAGAAACGTCAGGCCCGAGATAAGGTTGAACACCAGCGCATGCCGCATGAACGGAATGTCGCGCTTGATTCGAAAAAATTCCATGGTCTCTTTCGGTTTTATTCGTTGGTCTTGAGAGCCGTGCCGCCATCGGGACGCCAGATGGTTCCGATCGACACGGACTTGAGGCGGTTTTTACGCCCGTACCAGAAATTGACCAGTCCGCGCGAGAAAAACACGCCGGAGAACATGCTGGTCAGGATGCCCAGCACGTGCACCACGGCGAAGCCGCGCACCGGGCCCGAGCCAAAGGTCAGCAGCGCCAGACCCGCGATCATGGTGGTGATGTTGGAGTCGAAAATGGTCGCCCAGGCACGCTCATAGCCGGTATTGATGGCAGCCTGCGGCGAAGCCCCAGAGCGCAATTCCTCACGAATGCGTTCGTTGATCAGCACGTTGGAGTCAATCGCCATGCCCAGCACCAGCGCCATGGCGGCCATGCCGGGCAGCGTCAGGGTGGCCTGCAGCATCGACAGCACCGCCACCAGCAACAGCAAGTTGAAGGCCAGCGCAATGCTGGAAAACACGCCAAACAGCATGTAGTACATGCACATGAACAGTGCCACCGCCACAAAGCCCCAAGTCACGCTGTTGAAGCCCTTGGCGATGTTCTCGGCGCCCAGGCTCGGGCCGATGGTGGTTTCCTCGATGATTTCCATGGGCGCGGCCAGCGACCCGGCACGCAACAGCAAGGCCGTGTCATTGGCTTCCATGGTCGTCATGCGGCCCGAAATTTGCACCCGGCCGCCGCCGATCTCGGAGCGAATCACCGGCGCCGTCACCACCTCTCCGCGGCCTTTTTCAAACAGCAAAATGGCCATGCGCTTGCCGACGTTTTCGCGGGTCACGTCGCGGAAGATGCGCGTGCCTTTGGCGTCAAGGTTCAGGTTGACGGTGGGCTCCTGCGTCTGGCTGTCAAAGCCGGGCTGCGCGTCGGTCAGGTTTTCGCCGGTCAGAATCACCTGCTTCTTGACAATGACCGCCTGGCCATTACGCTCCAGATAGCGCTCTGAGCCAAACGGCACCACGCCGCTGCCCATTTCAGCGGCGCGCGCCTCGGTGCTTTCATCAACCATGCGCACCTCAAGCGTGGCGGTGCGTCCCAGAATATCCTTGGCCTTGGCGGTGTCCTGCACGCCCGGCAACTGCACCACGATGCGGTCCAGACCCTGCTGCTGGATGACCGGCTCGGCCACGCCCAGTTCGTTGATCCGGTTGTGCAGCGTGGTGATGTTTTGCTTGAGCGCCTGGTCCTGGATGCGCCGCGCGGCGTCAGGCTTGATGGAAGCCGTCAGCTTGAACTCGACTCCCTCGGCGGCATCGACCGTTTGCAGGTCGGCAAACTGGTCCTGAAACACGACCTTGGCCGCTTCCAGCGTCGCAGCATCGCGAAAGCGCACCTCGATGGTTTGCGCGACGCGGTTGATGCCGCTGTGGCGGATGTTTTTTTCACGCAGGCTGGTGCGCACATCGCCGGACAAGGATTCAGCGCGCTTGGTGAGCGCGGCCTCCATGTCCACCTGCAGCATGAAGTGCACGCCGCCGCGCAAATCCAGGCCCAGGTACATGGGCGCGGCACCCAGGGAGGTGAGCCAGGCGGGCGAGCGCGAAAGCAGATTGAGCGCCACCACATAACCCGGGTTGCCAGCATCGGGCACCAGCGCTCTTTGAATCACGTCCTTGGCTTTGAGCTGGGTGTCGGTATCAAGCAGCCGGACCTTGATCGAATTGCCATCTAGCGTCACCAGATCTGGCGTGATGCCGGCAGTTTTGAGGGCCGCTTCCACTTGTGTCAGCGTTCCCGCGTCCACCTTGACCAGCGGCTTGGCGGCAGACACCTGCACCGCGGGCGACTCGCCAAAAAAATTCGGCAGTGCATACAAGCCCGCCACCACCATCGCGATCACGATAATCACGTATTTCCAGACCGGGTAACGATTCATGATCGCCCTTATGACATCAAACTACAAAAGCCGGCCTTCGGCCAGCGCCGGGCAATTTACTTGATCGTGCCTTTGGGCAAGACCTGCACCACGGCACTGCGCTGCAAATGCACCTCAACGCCATTGGCCACCTCGAGGTCGATGAAACCATCACCCAATTTGGTGACTTTGCCCAAAATGCCACCCGCTGTGGCGACTTCATCACCCTTGGCCAGGGCTTCGATCATGGCTTTGTGTTCCTTGGCTTTTTTCATTTGCGGGCGAATCATGACGAAATACAGCACCACAAACATCAGCACCAGGGGCAGCATGCTCATGAGCGAGGACTGCATGTCGCCGCCAGCGGCGGCTGCGGGGGCGGTTTGGGCAAAGGCAGAAGAAATAAACACAGCAAGCTCCAGGTAGATAAGGCAAAAAATAGAACACTGGCTGAGGTGGCGCGCGCAGGCGCACCCTTCAGGCAACTCGGCATTGTAAGCGGGCGCTAATGAAGGCCATTCAGGCTATTTGGCGCGCCATCAAGCCTGAAACTGCCCGACCAAGCTGCGCCATTTTTCCATGGCGAGCGCAGAGTGGCGCGCCTTGACATGGCCAAAGCCACGTATATCTTGCGGTATTTGCGCCAGGGACAGGGCGTTTTGATAGCGCGCCACATCTTGCCTGCCCTGGCCTGCTTCAAGAACCCTGCAAACCTCTTCCAGCATGGCCTGGTAGCGCGCAATCCATGCGCGCTCCTGGCGCCGCTCTTCGGTGCGACCGAACACGTCGAACGCCGTGCCACGCAAACCCTTGAAGCGCGCCAGCCCTTTGAAGGCCGTCATCATCCACGGGCCATAGCGCTGTTTGACCAACTCACCCCGGTCGTTGGTTTTGGCCAGCAGCGGCGGCGCGAGGTTGAAGTGCAACTGGACATCGCCCTCGAACTCCCTCGCAATTCTGGCGGCAAAGCTGGCGTCAGTGTGCAGCCTGGCCACCTCGTACTCGTCCTTGTAGGCCATCAGCTTGAACAGGTTGCGCGTCACCGCCTCGCTCAGGGCGGTTTTGCCCCACGACGCATCGACCTGCTGCACCCGCGCCACCAAGGCCCGGTAGGACTCGGCATAAGCCGCGTTCTGGTACGCCGTCAAAAACGCCACCCGGGTCGCCACCAGTTCGTCCAGCGCCGGCTTTTTGACGAACTCAATCACCCTGGCTGTCTGAAACAGCGCCTGCACCGCCGGCAAATCGTGGGCGCAGTGGCGGCCCCATTCAAACGCCGCCTGGTTGTTGGCCACCTGCACGCCATTGAGTTCCATGGCGCGCAGCAGGGCGGCACGGCTCAGCGGCACGCGCCCTTTTTGCCAGGCATAGCCCAGCAGCAAAGGGTTGCTATAGATCGAGTCGCCCAGCGCCAGCGTGGCCACCTGCTCGGCATCGAACACGCCCAGATTGGGCGCACCCGCGTGGGCGGCAATGGCCGCCTCGCAGCCGCCCTCGGGAAACTGCCACTGCGGGTCGTGCACAAAAGCGGCAGTGGGTGTGGCGTGGCTGTTGAGCGCGACAAAGGTGCGCCCGGACTGCATGACGGCCAGCGTGGCCGGACTGGCTGCCACAATGGCATCGCAGCCGACCACCAGGTCCGCCTTGGCGGTATCGACCCGGCTGGTGTAAATGGCTTCCTGGCGGTCGGCGATCTGGATGTAGCTCCAGGTGGCGCCGCCTTTTTGCGCCAGGCCACCGGCATCCTGCGTGACAACGCCCTTGCCGTCGAGGTGCGCCGCCATGCCCAGCAACTGACCGATGGTGATGACCCCGGTGCCGCCGACGCCGCCCACCACGATGCCCCAGGCGGTTGTCACATCAGGCAACACCGGTTCAGGCAAGGCCGGCAGCGCACTCAGGCGGCCCTGCGCATCCTGTTTGGGTTTCCGGAGCTGCCCGCCCTTGACCGTGACAAAGCTCGGGCAGAAGCCCTTGACACATGAAAAGTCCTTGTTGCAGGTGCTCTGGTTGATGTGGCGCTTGCGGCCGAATTCGGTCTCCAGCGGCTCGATGCTGAGGCAGTTGGACTGCTCGCCGCAGTCGCCGCAGCCCTCGCACACCGCTTCGTTGATCACCATCCGCTCATCGGGCTCGGGCAAAGTGCCGCGCTTGCGCTTGCGGCGTTTCTCGGTGGCGCACATCTGGTCGTAAATCAGGGCGGTGGTGCCCTTGATCTCGCGCAGCTCGCGCTGGATGCGGTCGAGTTCGTCGCGGTGCTGCACCGTGACGCCCGGCGCCAGCGCCGCGTCCGCGTATTTTTCGGGCTGGTCGGTCACGATCACCAGCTTTTTCACGCCCTCACTCAGCAGGCTGGCCATGATTTGCAGCACGCTGTGGCCTTCGGGGCGCTCGCCCACGCGCTGGCCGCCGGTCATGGCCACCGCATCGTTGTACAGAATCTTGTAGGTGATGTTGACGCCGGCGGCGACTGCCTGGCGAATCGCCAGCAGTCCGCTGTGAAAGTAGGTGCCGTCGCCGATATTGGCAAACACATGGGTGTCGGTGGTGAACGGCTGCTGGCCGACCCAGGCCACGCCCTCGCCGCCCATCTGGCTGAAGGTGCTCGTTGACCGGTCCATCCACAGCGTCATGAAGTGGCAGCCAATGCCGGCCAGCGCGCGCGACCCCTCGGGCACACGGGTGCTGGTGTTGTGCGGGCAGCCACTGCAAAACCAGGGGGTGCGCTCGCCGCTGTCAGTTTTGATGTCCAGCGCGATACGCGCCTTGGCGTCAAGCATCGTCAAATGTGCGTCCATGCGCGCCGCCACGTCATCCGGCACACCCAGTTTTTTCAGCCGCTTGGCAATCGCCCGGGCGATCAGCGCCGGGTTAAGGTCGGCCTTGGCGCGCAGCAGCCAGTTGTCGATGGGGTTGGGGCGACTCCACTCGCCGCCGCCCTCGTCACCCGATTCATCGAACTTGCCGACCACCGTGGGGCGCACGTCAGAGCGCCAGTTGTAGAGCTCTTCTTTCAGCTGGTACTCGATGATCTGGCGCTTTTCCTCGACCACCAGAATCTCTTGCAGGCCTTGCGCAAAGTCGCGCGTGATGCTGGCCTCGAGCGGCCACACCACGTTGACCTTGTGCAGCCGAATGCCCAAGTGCCGGCAAGCGGCCGCGTCGAGCCCCAGATCATGCAGTGCCTGGCGCGTGTCGTTGAAGGCCTTGCCGCTGGCAATGATGCCAAAGCGGTCCTGCGCCGTGGCGAACACGTTGAAGTTGAGCTTGTTGGCGCGCACATAGGCCGCCGCGGCATACCATTTGTAGTCCATCAGCCGTGCTTCCTGCACCAGCGCCGGGTCGGGCCAGCGGATGTGCAGGCCATCTGCAGGCATGGCGAAGTCTTCGGGCAACACGATGCGGACGCGCTCCGCGCTGACATCCACCGGGCTGCTCGACTCCACCACCTCCTGGATCGTCTTCATGCCCGCCCACACACCCGAGAAACGGCTCAGGGCGATGGCGTGCAGACCCAGGTCCAGAATGCCCTGCACGTCGGACGGGAAAAACACCGGCAGGCCGCAGGCCTTGAAGATGTGGTCGCTCTGGTGCGCGGCGGTCGAGCTTTTGCTGACGTGGTCGTCGCCGGCCACCGCCAGCACGCCGCCATGCCGGGCGCTGCCGGCCATGTTGGCGTGCTTGAACACGTCGGCGCTGCGGTCCACCCCCGGGCCTTTGCCGTACCAGATGCCAAACACACCGTCGAATTTTTTGCTCTGCGGGTACAGGTCGAGTTGCTGCGTGCCCCACACGGCGGTGGCCGCCAGCTCTTCATTGACACCCGGCTGAAAGACGATGTGATGCGCGTCGAGGTGTTTTTTGGCCGCCACCAGCGCCTGGTCGTAGCCGCCCAGCGGCGAGCCGCGGTAGCCGCTGATGAAGCCGGCGGTATTCAGACCGGCCATGGCATCGCGCTGGCGCTGGAGCATGGGCAAGCGCACCAGCGCCTGGACGCCGCTCATGAAAGCCCGGCCCTGTGTCTGGCTGTATTTGTCGTCCAGACTGACCGCCTGCAAAGCCGTTTGAGCCGTTTTTGGCAACGGTGCATTCATGGGCAAGACTCCGGTTCAAGTATTAAAAATCACGACCTTTCAACGCATTATGGCCGCGCCTTGGGCCACAGGACCCACAGGCGCAGCGGCTGCTTGAGGCGGCCCGCCAGCTCGCCCGCAGCCTCGCCCCAGCCGGCAAAATAATCGGCCCGCACGGCGCCGCGAATGGCGCTGCCGGTGTCTTGCGCCAGCACCAGACGCTGCAAGGCAATCTGCGGCCCCTCGGAGGCCAGCCACACCGGCGTGCCATAGGGAATGCTCTGCGGATCGACCGCAATCGAGCGCCCGGGGGTGAGCGGCACTCCCTGGGCGCCCTTGGGGCCAAAGGCCGCGTCAAAGTCGCCCAGACGCTCTTCCTTGAAAAAAACAACGCGCGGGTTGCGCCACATCAGCTCGTTGACGCGCTGCGGGTTCTGTTTGAGCCAAGCCTGGATGCCGGGCCAAGTGGCATCGCGCAATTCCCGCTGATCTAGCAGCCAGCGGCCGATGCTCTGGTAGGGGTGGCCGTTGTGACCGGCGTAGGCCAGCCGCACCAGACGTACGCTGCCGTCGGGCTCGGTCACGCGGATGCGCCCCGAGCCCTGGATTTGCAGCACCATGGCCTGCACCGGGTCACTCAGGTACACAATTTCCCGTCCGCGCAAGGCCTCCTGAGCTGCTGCCAAGGTGTCGATTTCCTGCCTGGAAAACCAGGGTTGACGCTCCTTCAGATTTGCGGGAAGCTGGTACAGGGGTACTTGAAAACCCGGGCCGGGCAGGCGCTGTGCCTGCAACTCAGGCTCGAAATAAGCGGTCAGCAAGCCGGCTGTCGTGACCCCTGGCAAGGGGTCAACGCGGTAAGGCTGCAGCCGGTCAAGCAGCCACTGGCGCTGCTCGGCCTGGCTGCCAATGCTCAGGCGGCGCACCTCCGGGCACAAGGGTGCAAACACCGGCCCGGGGCGCTCGCAGCTCTTGAGCCAGGCGTTCCAGGCCTCGAACAGCGCATCGGAATCGAACCCCGGCAACTCGGACCAGTCCACGGGCTGCCAGCGGCTGTTGCCGCGCACGATGACCTCAGTCGATGAGGCGGCGCCAGGCTGTGCCAGCGGCTCATGCGGCTGCCGGACGCCGGACGGCGCTGCCGCGCCGGTCGTCTCGGGCGCAGGCAAGGTGCCGCAGGCCGCCAGCACGCCAGCCACCAGCGCCAGCAGGATTCGCCGAAAAAGAAAGGGCGGGTTCATCACATCAGCCGGTGCTCGAGCGCTGGCAAACGGCTTCGGCACCGGGTCATGACATCCCACGACAAATCTGCCATCACCACCCCCGGCCCTGTCGCACGCTCGGCCAGCACCTTGCCCCAGGGGTCCACCAGCATGGCGTGTCCCCAGGTGCGTCGCTGGTTGTCGTGCAGGCCGCCCTGGGCCGCGGCCACCACATACGACAGGTTTTCGATGGCGCGGGCGCGCAGCAGCACGTCCCAATGGTCATGCCCGGTGGTGTAAGTGAAGGCGCTGGGCACCAGCATCAGGTGCGCGCCAGCCCGGGCGTAATGCCGGTACAGCTCGGCAAAGCGCAGGTCGTAGCACACGCTCATGCCGATAGTCCAGGTGTGGCCGTCGCGGGAGGCCAGATCGAAATTGACGGGTTCGCGACCGGGCGCGAGCACCAGCGACTCGTCATACGACTCGACGCCATTGTCGAAGCGGAACAAGTGCATCTTGTCGTAGCGCGCCACGCACTGGCCTGCCGGCGAAAAAACCAGCGAACTGTTAAAAACCCGGCCCGGCTGCGCCTCGGCGTCCTGCGAATTGGCTGGCGCACTGACAGGCAAGGTGCCGCCCACCAGCCACAAGCCCAACTCGCTGGCGCTGTCGCCCAGGAACTGCTGGACCGGGCCCCGGCCAAAGGGCTCCTGGATCGCCAGCTTGTCGGCATCGCGCTGGCCCATCAGGCAAAAATACTCGGGCAATACAGCCAGTTCGGCACCGGCCTGCGCGGCCTCTTGCAAAAGCAGCCTGGCTTGCGCCAGGTTGGCGCTCAAATCCATGCCTGAGACCATTTGAATGGCGGCGACTTTCATGGTTGTTTCTCCGGAGGCGGGGTTGTGGTCTTGCTCTTGGTGCGTGGCACTTTGGTGATCTGGGGATCAGCCCAGGAGCCGTCAATGTGAAACTCCTGGGTGGCGGACTCGATCATCGGGCGGCGAAAAAACAACTCCGCCAGAAAGGTGCCCAGGCCGATGGCCGGGTTGATCGCCGTGGCCACCAGCAGCGACGCGGTGCCGGCGTTGATCTCGGGAACCACCACCACCTTGATGTCCTGCGTCTCGCGGGCGATGTCGGCGCTGCCCTCCATCAGCACCGCCGCATTGACCCCCTTCATTTGCAGGTTGTTGGTCAGCGCCATGCCCTTGTCGATGCGCACGTCGCCGCGCAAGAAATCAAACGAAAAGCCCTCGCTGAACACATCCCTGAAATCCAACGCCAGCCGGCGCGGCAGGGCCTGCAGGCTCAGCACCCCGAGCAGTTTGGCAATGCCCGGGTCCGCCTTGAGAAACTGGCCCCGCTCCACGTTGACCGTGAAGGCGCCGTTCATGGACGGGTAATCCAGGCTCAGGGGCGAGCCCAGCCACGCCACCTGGCCTTCGAGCTTGCCGCGCCCGCCGCGCACCACGCCCGGCATGCCCAGCCGATTGAGCAAGGCGCCACTGTCGGCAATGTCAAGCTTGAAGTTCAACTCGGTACGCCGCTGCGCCGAGGCTTTCTGTGCTGACCTCGTGGCAGCGTCCCGGCTGCCAAGCGCAAGCGCCGCCCACTTGCCAGCGCCAGTCAGGCTGGCCTCAGGCAAATCAAGGTTCAATTTATTCAGGCGCCATTCGCGCACACTGGCCTCGCCCGGTGCCGACTGCCGGCTGCTGTTGATGGCCTGCACCTCCAGCCGCCCCAGGTGTTTGCCGCGCAATTCGAAATCGTCCACCACGATGTCCAGCGCTGGAATGCTGGCGGGCTGGGCATCCAGCAAAGCCTCCACCTCGTCCTCTGCCCCTGGCGCCAGCGTCAGGCGGGCCAGGCGCGCGTAAACACGCCCCTCGGCGCCGCCACTGACTGCCGCATTGGGCTGGCGATATTCGAGATACCCGTTGAGCTCGGTGGCCACCAGATTGGCGCGCCACAGCGTGCCCTCCCGACCGCCGCCAAGCACCACCTGGTTGTACTGGCGACCGCCAAAGGTCAACAGTTCCGAGCGCACAGCCAGCTCGGTGGGCAAATAAGACGCCACCAGCGTGTTGCCGGCAGCCAGCACACCCCCGGTCGCGCTGGTGCCGGCGGCCTGTGTCAGCACATCCTGCCAGGCATCCACGTTGAACTGCGCCAGCTTGATATTGGCGCTCACCCCGGCAGGCGGCAACACGGCGCTTTCCTGCGCGTCGAGCCCGACCGCAATGGCGCCGCGCAGCACGCGCGGCTCGGCTTGCGACACATCGCGCTCATAGACCACCTGCACCAGGTTGGCAAGCGACAGTGTCAACCGGTCCTGCAGTGGCGGGGCAGCGTCGTTGCGCACAGCCGTCTCAAAACGCAAGGGCAGCACGGCCTCGGCACTTTTACCCAAAGGCACCGGCAAATTCAAGGCCATCCCCTGCAGGTTGCTGTTGACCATCAATTCGGTTGCGCCCTGGCGCAAGCCGAGCGTCGCGGTGTAGGCCGCGCTGCCGCTGGCCTGGCGCGCCAGCCGCGCCACAAAACCGAGTTCAGCGGCCTGGCGCAAACCCTCCGCCGAGGCGCTGCCGCTGGCGCGAATCAGCGTCGGCGCGCCACGGCCACTGGGCGACTCGGGCACCAGCAGCCAGCCGCCCTCCAGCCGCGCGTCGCCGCCCAGCAGGCGCGCCTGCACGCCGCTCAGGGAAAACCCGGCTTCCGTGAAGTTGAGCGTGCCGCGCGCCTGTGTCAGCTTGGGGCTGTCTGGCGTGATTTGCACGTCGTTGCCCGCCAACAAGACGCTGCCGCGCACGCTGGACTGGTTGATGCGGGCAATCGGCAACATCAGCTTGAGTTTGTAATCGGCATTGCCCGTGACCGCGCTCCTGACCAGCGCCTGCCCCAGCATGGCGTTCAGGGGCGATGCATTGACCAGCCCCATGAGCTCGGGCAGCGGACCCTTGAAGTCGGCATCGACCTCGACCTGCGTCTGCATCAAATCGGCAATCCGGGCTTCCAACCGGCCCACCTGCAGGGCTGTGGCGTCGCCCAGTCTCGCGCGCGCCTTGTTGACCTGCAATTGCATGCGGTCGATCACCAGTTCGCCGCTCAAGTCGTTCAACACCGGCCAGGGCAAATCGCCGTCGTCCTGCAGGCGCCTTGGCACATAGGCCAGCCGGACACCATCGACCTGCGCGGTGATTTTGAAAGCGCCCTTTTTGGGGTCGATCAAGGGCAGCTGGTCAATCTCGCCCTTGATCTGAAAGCGCACCGAGCTGGCGCGCCCTTCCTGCACCGCGTCGCGCACATAGTCGCGGGCGGCAGCGTTGATGACGAGCGGCAGATAACGGTGAACCTGCTTGCCATCGGCGCGGCTCAAATTGGCCTGCAGGTCGAGCACGCCCAATGAGCGCGCGCCGGAGGCCGTCTTGGCAGGGCCGGCGCTTTGCCATTTGACCTGGGCTTCGCCCGCGGCGTCGGCATTGGCAAACTTGACCTGGTCCAGTTGCACCGCGATCTGCTCGCCCTTGATTTGCCAGCGGGCCTCGGCCGACAAGGCGTCGACCGCGACCACCGGCTCCTGAAATATGGTCGGCAGGTCAACGCTGCCAGCCGCCATGGCAAGTCGGGCCTGGCCCGCCTGCTGGTCGAAATCAAAATCCATGTCGAGCCCACGCAAGCCCGGTGTGGAGGCCACGGCGGCGACTTCCAAGCGGCTCAGCCGGCCCCTGGCGGCGTACTTTTGCGGCTTGCGCCATGGCCCCTGCCAACTGGCCTGCAGCGCTTCCACCTGACCTTTTGGCGCATACAAGCGCAGCTTGTCACGCACAGCGTCATCGAGCGGCAGGCCGTTGGCAATTTGCGCCAGGGCGGCCAGGTCAAGCCGGTCGGCCTGGAAGTCGCCGCGCTCTGGCTGCCCGGCCTGCGCCTGCTGCAGCCGCAGACTGGCATTGCCGCCGGGCCAGTGCTGGCCGTCCTTCGTGTCGAAAACCAGCGACTGGGTAAAAAATTCAAAGCCGTCCGCCAGTTGGCGCCCACCCAGACGCCCCTGCACCCGCCGCACCGCCAGCGGCGGCAGATCAGCACCCAGCGCCACGCTGACCTCGGACAAGGCGACGTCAGCCACCACCTGGTTGATGCGCCCCCGGTCCACATCCACCCAGGCGCGCAAGGCGCCAGTGCCCTGTGTCAGATCCACCCCCAGGGACACGTAGCGGCGCAGTTCCAACAGGTCAGCCCGTTCGAACGCGGCATACATCTGGCCCTCCCAGTCCCGCCAGCGACCGTTGTGGCGTGTCAGCAGGGGTTGCAAAAACCTGCCCTGCAAACTGAAGGCGCTGCCCCAGGACTCGGGTGGGGTGGCGTCCAGCCGCACGTCATGCTGTCGGCCCCGGTTGCGCACCACGGCCGCCACACGTTGCAGCACCACCGGTTCGGCCTCGCGCTGCTCATCGGTCCAGCGCAGCGTGCCGTCGTGAATCGCGAACTCGAACTGCGAAAAGAACCAGTCCAGCGCTGCCGGGTCAGCCTGCCTGGCCGGGTTGAAATCCAGTCCGCCGATGGTGACTTTGCCGTCTGGCGCACGCCGGATGTCGAGCACGGGCTGGTCCAGGTAAATCTGCTCGACACCCAGCCGCCACAAGGAGCGCGGCGACACGGCAATCAGGATGCGCGGCAAACTCAAAGCCACCCGGCCTTGCGCATCGAGCAAGGCCACGTCAAGCAACTCAAAGGACGGCACCATGCCGTTGGACTGGGCCGCCACCGCCCCCACCCGCACCGTTACCCCCAGCGCCTGCGTGGCCCGCGCTTCGAGTTGCGGGCGAAATTCGCCGATTCGCGGCACAATCACCCAATGCAGCGCTCCCCAAGTCAGACCCAGCAGCAACCAGACCAAGACCACCGCAGCCAATAGCCAGCGCGTCAGGACAGACCAGGTTTTCAGCAGTTTGGAGGGAAGGGGCGACACATTGATTCGAAAAAGTTGTTCAAGCAGAATTATGACCCGACCCTCCCTGGCCACCCACTCCCGCTTTGCCCAACGCGTGCGCCGCCGCTACGAGGCCGAACTGCCCCTGTTGGCACCCGGTGTGCCCGGCCCGGCGCAGCTGCAAGTCACCTATGAAGCCCTGCTGGCCCAGGGACACAACATGGCCAACGCGCTGCGCATCACGCGCCAACTGGTCGTCGAGCGCCTGCTGTGCCTGGACTGCGAACAGCAGTTGCCGCTGGCGCAGGTGACCCAGGCCATGACCGACCTGGCCGAATTCGCCCTCAACCACGCCCTGACCCAGGCCCAGGCCGAGCTCGACCAAACGCACGGTGCCCCCATGACGGCGCAAGGCCAGCGGGCGCAACTGTGGATCGTGGGCATGGGCAAGCTCGGCGCCCGCGAGCTCAACGTGTCCAGCGACATCGACCTGATCTATGTCTATGACGAAGACGGCGAGACAGCGGGCGATGCCATGGGCCGCAACCGCCTCAGCCACCATGAATACTTTGGCAAGGTGGTGCGCGCCGTTTACGCGCTGGTGGGCGACACCACCGAGCACGGCTTCGTGTTTCGCGTCGACCTGGCCCTGCGCCCCAACGGCAACTCCGGCCCGGCAGCCGTGTCGCTTGACGCGCTGGAGGAATACCTGCATGTGCAGGGCCGCGAGTGGGAGCGTTTTGCCTGGCTCAAGAGCCGGGTCGTGGCGCCGTTCGAGAGTGTCACCAGCGGCACCACCCAGGCCTTGCGCAAGGTGGTGATGCCGTTTGTCTTTCGGCGTTACCTCGACTACAGCGTGTTTGATTCCCTGCGCATCTTGCACCGGCAAATTCGCGAGCACGCGGCCAAACGCAGTGCCGGCCACCCCGAGCGCGCCAACGACGTCAAGCTCTCGCGCGGCGGCATCCGCGAGATTGAATTCACCGTGCAGCTGCTGCAGGTGGTGCGCGCCGGCCATTTTCCCGAGCTGCGCACGCGCCCCACCCTGAGCGCGCTGCCGCGCCTAGTGCGCGCCAACCTGATGTCGGAGCAGACCGCGCAGGCACTCGCGCAGGCCTACGTTTTTCTGCGCCAGATCGAGCACCGCATCCAGTACCTTGACGACCAGCAAACCCATGTGCTGCCGACCCAGGACCACGACCTGGGCTGGATCGCCCAGACCATGGGCTTCGAATCTTCGCAGGCCCTGCTGAGCCAGCTCGATGCCCACCGCGAACTGGTGGCCGAGGAATTCGACAAGCTGCTGGGCGGTCCCGAGCCCGCATGCAAAGGCGGCTGCAACAATGGCAAAGCCAAGAATGGCAATCAAACCATTGAAGAGCTGTTGCCGCAGCTGGGCGACGTCTTCCGGCAGCGCTTGCAGGCCTGGTGCCAGCATCCGCGCGTGCTGGCGCTGCGCGACGAGGCCCGCGAGCGCCTGCAGCGCCTGCTGGTGCGCACCGCGCAATGGGTGAGTGAGGAGCGCGTCACCGAGGAAGCGGCCGCGCGGCTGGTGGACTGGATGGAGCCCCTGCTGCGCCGCGAAAGCTACCTCGCCCTGCTGCTGGAACGCCCGCAGGTGCATGAGCGGCTGTTGCGCCTGCTGGGCGCGGCGCGCTGGCCGGCGCGCTATTTGCTGCTGCATCCCGGCGTTATCGACGAGCTGGCCAGCCCCGCCATGATGGTGGAACGCTTCAACACCCAGGAGTTCGAGACCGAACTGGAGCACCGGCGCGCGTCGCTATTATGCTTACGGCGCCGACGATGGATCCGTAAACGGAGTTCAGCCCCCCGAAGTAGACCATCGCCAGGACTTCGGCGAGGTTCTGGATGCCGAA
>JAABQI010000189.1 GCA_011391545.1 Rhodoferax sp. | reverse complement strand
GACAGGAAAGGGATGCATTGAGCAACGTGGTGGTGACGCCGAACACTGATGATATGCGGCCTGTTTACGCCAAGGCCCGGTTGCTCCTGGCGCCCAGCCTATGGTGGGAGAGTGGAGCACGGGTATTGGCCGAGGCCATGCTCAACGGTGTGCCGGCCATTTGCACTGACCGGGGGGGAATGCCGGAAATGGTGCAAGACGGCGGCATTTTGTTGCATTTGGCCGACAAGCACCACGAACCGCCCTATACCCTGCTGCCCACCGAGCCCGAAGTGGCGCAGTTGGGCGAGTGCGTGCTTTCGCTCTACGATGATCAGCGTCGGTATGAAAACCTGGCTGAGTGTGCACGCAGGGTCGGGCGTGATCGGCATGGACTGGCTGCCAACACCGAGCGACTGGTCAAGGCCTTGCAGGGTTTGCTTGTTTTACACTGACGGCCACATTACCAAGAAAACCATGAACACCCCCACCCCCAAAGTCGCCCTCATCACCGGCATCACCGGCCAGGACGGCTCGTACCTGGCCGAGTTGCTGATTGCAAAGGGCTATCACGTGCACGGCATCAAGCGCCGCGCCAGCTCGTTCAACACCCAGCGCATCGACCACCTTTACCACGACCCGCATGTGGACGACACCCGGCTGACGCTGCATTACGGCGACCTGTCTGATGCCAGCAACCTGACCCGCATCATCGGGCAGGTGCAGCCCGATGAAATTTACAACCTGGGTGCGCAAAGCCATGTGGCGGTGAGCTTTGAGAGCCCCGAATACACCGCCGATGTGGATGGCATGGGCACCTTGCGCCTGCTGGAAGCCGTTCGCTTGTTGGATTTGACCCATAAAACCCGCTTTTACCAGGCCAGCACCAGCGAGCTGTATGGGCTGGTGCAAGAAACCCCGCAGACCGAGACCACGCCGTTTTACCCGCGCAGCCCGTATGCGGTGGCCAAACTGTATGCCTACTGGATTACGGTGAACTACCGCGAAGCCTACGGCATGTATGCCTGCAACGGCATTTTGTTCAACCACGAGAGCCCGCGCCGGGGCGAGACCTTTGTCACCCGCAAGATCACCCGTGGCCTGGCCAATATTGCCCAGGGTTTGCAGGAGTGCCTGTACATGGGCAACATGAGCGCGCTGCGCGACTGGGGTCACGCCAAAGACTATGTGCGCATGCAGTGGATGATGCTGCAGCAGGACAAGCCGCAAGACTATGTGATTGCCACGGGTGTGCAATACAGTGTGCGTGATTTCATCACCAAGGCGGCTGCGCGGCTTGGTGTCACGCTGGCGTTTGTCGGCCAGGGCGAGCAGGAGCAGGCTGTTGTGGCGGGCATCACCGGCGCTGACGCGCCTGCGCTCACGGTGGGGCAGGTCATCGTCAGGGTTGACCCACGCTATTACCGCCCGACCGAGGTCGAAACCCTGCTGGGCAACCCCGCCAAGGCCAAGGCTGACCTGGGCTGGGTGCCAGAGATCACGCTGGACGAAATGGTGAATGAGATGATGGCGCACGATTTGGCCGACGCCCGTAAAAGCGCCTTGCTGAGCCGGCATGGCTACCACGTTGCGCCAGGCAAAGAGTAGCCCGCCCATGGAGGAAACAAGCAGCAAGCCCAAGCCGACCGCCCTGATTTGTGGCGTGTCGGGTCAGGACGGCGCCTACCTTGCCAGCTTGCTGCTGGAGCGCGGTTACCGGGTGGTCGGAACGTCGCGCGATGCGCAGGTGGGCTCTTTTGGCAATTTGCAGCGCCTGGGCATTCTGGGCCGGGTGGAACTGGCCTCGATGGCGAGCAACGATTTTCGCAGCGTGGTGCAGGTGCTGGCCCGCCACGAACCCCAGGAGGTGTACCACCTCGGGGGGCAAAGCTCGGTGGGGCTGTCTTTTGAGCAACCGGTGGAAACACTGGAGAGCATCACTTCAAGTACCCTGAATTTGCTGGAGGCGATCCGCTTCTTGGAGCGCCCGACGCGGTTCTACAGTGCCGGTTCCAGCGAATGTTTTGGCGACAACGGCAATCTGACAGCCGACGAGTCAACGCCCTTCAGGCCGCGCAGCCCCTACGCCGTGGCCAAGGCGGCGGCGTTTTGGCTGGTGGCCAATTACCGCGAGGCCTATGGCCTGTTTGCCTGCTCCGGCATTTTGTTCAACCACGAGTCACCCTTGCGCCCCGAGCGGTTTGTGACGCAAAAAATTGTCAAGGCGGCATGCCGTATTGCGGCAGGCAGCACCGAAACCCTGCATTTGGGCAACCTCGACATTTACCGCGACTGGGGCTGGGCACCAGAATATGTGGACGCCATGGCGCGCATGCTGCAGCAGGATTCACCGCAGGATATTGTGATCGCCACTGGCGAAACGCACGCGCTGGCAGATTTTGTGGCCGAAGCGTTTCAGGCCCTGGGGCTGGATTGGCGTGACCATGTGGTCAGCGACCCCGCGCTGATGCGTCCCACCGACATGCGAATCAGCCGGGCCAACCCGGCCCTGGCAGCCGAAAGACTGGGCTGGCGGGCGGGCATGCACATGCACGATGTGGTGCGCGCCATGGTGGCCGCCGAGCAGGCGCGCACCGTCAAAGCACCCGCACCCTGACACTCTTCCCCTTGACCTTGCCGGCGTTGAGCTTGTCCATGGCTTGGCGGGCGATGTCGCGCTGCACGGCCACGAAGGTGGTGAACTCGGTCACCACGATCTTGCCGATCTGCTCGCGGCTGTAGCCGGCGTCTGCCGTCAGGGCGCCCAGCACGTCGCCGGGGCGGATCTTTTCTTTGCGGCCGCCCAGAATTTGCAGCGTGACCATGGGCGGCAGCAACGGGCCTTTGCCGGTGGGCGTGAGTTCTTCCACCTTGTGCCAGCTGGATTCGAGTTTTTGGTATTGCTCGATCTTGCCAACCGCGCCCATTTCGTACATGGCCGCCAAACTGAACGCAAGGCC